>QXXC01000105.1 GCA_009911305.1 Clostridiaceae bacterium
AGACATACAGACATATCGATCATTTTCCGGATCTTATGGTATTTGCAGAACCGGAGGAAGTAGAATTAATCCAGGATATATATAACGAAATAGGGTTTACCGCAGAATATAAAGAGGGAAACGAAGAAATCCGTGAATTTTACAGGAAAAAATATGAGCGGCTCCTGAGGGAAGGGCTGATTGTTTACAGAAAAGACGGGGAAAGCAGCATCATGGAAGTCAGATATGATTTAAAAGAACTCGTGACAAACAGTCCTGATATGTATTTTTTTGATATGGATGAGGACGGTGCGCCGGAACTGTGCATTGCAGATACAGCCGGGACATTTGTATGTAAATATGATCCTGAAACGGATGGTTATGTCTCCTGGTATGACAATATAACTTCAGGCGGATGCATATTGGGGAGCAGAAAGATGGGATATACCCATAATGACGATGAGGAATATCTGTTTCAGATGGATGAGGATGGACAAAATGAAATAGTGATTGAGTACGCTGCATTGATATGGCCGAACAGATACATAGTATCCGTTCCAGGATATGAGGAGCGGCTGCGAAGCGGACAAATACCGGAATCAATGAAAAAAAAGCTATATTATGATGAGTACGAGTGCGAGTATTTTATACGTGTCACCAAAGAACAATATAAGGATCTGATAAAGGGACTCCATGATGCCAGGGAACAGGCAGAAGAGCATACCGTACCGCTGTCATATTTTATAGAAGACATTGAAAATGAAGAATATCAATCGAAATATAACCTTAATTATAAACCTGAACACAGATAAACAGGCCGTCTCACTGAAAGATATGGAGACAGTATCCTGTCAAATGGCAGACCGATGGAATTCTACTGGACATTATGGGCAGAATTCAGGATGGAGAAGAATACGGATTATTATATTGAGATTGACTGTCCGGGGATCCGTATATTTAATTATAAGCTTGTTTTACGCCAGAGAGATATAACGCTGGCCGACAGAATCAATGAAGTGATGTGCGTGATTGATGCGTTTATGGCAGATACAGACAGGGCGAGTGCTTTAGTTTATCAGGCTTTGGATGAAGCGATCCGATGGAAGGCAGTTGTGGGAATTGGACTTACCGCGGGTATTTCAGCCGGTTTTACGATGTCAGGGGCGGTTCAGTTAGTCATTGATTTCCATCGCTGAGAAATATTTATACGAACAATTGGAATTTTATCTATCGGCAATGAAAAAAATATTGGACGAATGGGAAAAATATTACCAGACGACTCTCTAAAAGAATAGACGGAGTACAGAAGAAGACGTTTGAAAAGAAAGGCGGGAATTATGTATCGGATGGTTTACGGTATGCTTTTTATGTTTTTTGTAGTTTATACATATTCGGCTGTAAAAAAGTGGAGAGGAAAAAACAAAAGGTGTACGTTACATATTATGGCGGAGATAAATAATGAATCTGTGGTGCGAAAAGAAGAGAGGGGAATCTACAGGCCGGTTTTCAGGGCATGTGACGATAATACAATGATAGATTCGGCGGTGTATCCATCTGTTTATAAAATACTTTTCAGGTTTAAGGAAAAAGAGCGCATATATATATGGGTGAACCCGTCAGACCGGCAGGATTTTATGTTTGAGAATCCATACAGAAGAAGGGAAATGTTTATGGATTTGCTGCGCTGTCTTTCACCGTTTCCGTTAATGCTGATATTTTATCTTCATACGTTATAATCAGGATCTGGTTTAGAAAAAAGGAGCAGAGATATGGTGTATATATTTTTAACAGTTGTTTTTCTTTTTTTTACCGGCATTAAATCATTATTGTGGATATCAAAAATGACGAGATGCACATTGAGAATCGAGGTGGAAGTAATGGACGTCCTTGTAAAAGGATACAGAGGTGAATTTATATATAAACCAATTTTCAGAGAATGTGAAACAGGTCATATTATTCATCAGCGCCAATGGTATACATCTACATTTAAAGTGGACAAAGGAGAACGATTATGGATAAAAGTAAATCCGTCAGACTGGAGGGATTTTTTATTTGAAAAACCATACATTGACATAATGATTGCCAGTGAAGTGATGTCCTGTATGCTTCCGCTGATTGCAATGCTGTTATGGTTTCTGTTTGGAAAAAAATAAGTTTCAGAACAAGTACAGCCGAATGATATAGAAATGATTCTTGAGGCATGGAAGTATAACAGAAAACAGTTGTATGCTGATTACTAAGGAGATAATTTTGCAGCTAAATCCAAAGCTATTATATACAAATCAGAATAGGAGTAAGGATGTCAAAAAAATATATTTTAATCTTATTAACAGGAGGAATATTTATTGTAATATTTATAACAACAAGACTGACAGGTAAAAAAGAATGTAATTTATTGGAAGAACAGACATAGGGGGAGCCGGCAGAGCGAAAGAGGAATAAAGATGTTAAACAGAAAGAATTTTCTTTTCATATTAACGGGAACATTTATCGTAACACTACTTATAGTATTTCTTTTTATTATAGGCATTATGGGAAAAAAGGAAGGTGATTTGGCGGAAGAAGAGACAGTCGAGAGTATTGATGAGATGTTTGAGCGTGAATTATTTTCTGATACAAAGCTGCAGGAGCAGGCGGGGGATTTCGCACTTCCCGCAAATTTATTAAAGCTGTTTCATGAACATGAAGAACAGCTTAATGCGTTTGCAAAGCAATGCTACTATAACCGGGTAAAGTGCGATTCTTTTTCTGTAAGATATATTGATGGAAAGAGAACGTATTCCTGTTCATCACTTATAAATCCTGAGAAAAACATACAAAAAGATACAGAGATCCAAAAGGAGGAGTATGATTATATAACATCGTTTATGGATTACGCGATTGCTAATGGGATTCCGTTTCGGGACTGGATGCTTGACATTTTCATTAATGACAGTGAGTATGAGGGTAAACGGGATGGCAGCTATGATCTGAAATTATCGATTACAATATACGAGACATATGGAGCGAAAATATTCTTCAGATATTCATCTCTCCGGGAAAAAGATTATTCAGGAGAATATTTTATTGATGGAGGAGACTGTAACCAGCCGGGTGGGCTGAAATCGGTGAGGATTAATGAGAACTGGTATTATGAGTATGAGATAACAGAGGGTATTGGAGTATGGCATCCTGATTACGAAGACATGGCTTTTGCCTGCGGTCCGTTGAGAACAACCACAATAATGAAACATTTTCTCCGGGAAAACCTGAGAGGCTTTCTGAGACTATACTGGAAGTATGGTACAGATTTTACGAGGATAGACTGGCGGGACTGGGAGGAGTTCAGATGGACCGAACCGTATCATTCGGAATGTGATATTCCATAAAACAAGAAAAAGACAGGGAGCCAGACGCGTTCCCCATACCGGTGACAATCGACTTCGGGACGTCGAATACGGCAGCAGGGGTGCAGGATTTGGAGGATGAATAAGGAAACGGAGTGGCAGACTCAGCTATCAATGATTGACGGATATAATTATGATGTATGTTGTACAGTTTGTTATATTTGGATTTATGGCCGATAAGCTGTATTGCAGGAATTTGAAAAAAGAATCGGTTTTAGTCATCTTCCAGAGGCAGTCCGAGGAAAAAAGTCCGGAGTGATAACGGTATGTAAGGAATGTAAAGGAGTTTCTGCGGAGCAGGGAATCTTTATTTGAAAAACCACACATTAATAAAATAATTGCCAGTGAAGTGTTGTCCTGTGCGCTCCTTCTGATCGGAATTCTGATCGTGCTGTTATGGTTTCTGTTTGAAATAAAATCAGCTTCCGTTGGCTAGTGTTCCATCCAGCCAGTAATTGGATTGTCAGAACCGCCTATTTTGCCATCTGCTGCGTTGTCGTCAGTCAACGATGCCACCGCATCGCCTCCTTCCTCCGCCTTGCAGGCTGACAAAATATACGGCACTGACAATCCAATTACTGGCTGGATGGAACACTAGAGCGTGTTTGAAAAATCAATTCCCGACATCTGCACGCCCCACTTTGCGTGATATTTGCGCCAAATTCAGGTTACATAGCCCGCTATGCGCCCTTCAT
>QXXC01000106.1 GCA_009911305.1 Clostridiaceae bacterium
TGCAGCCAGATCGCTCACCCATGCCTGTACGATAAGATTGGTTATGCCGGACAGTTTAGTCTGTCCCAGGGTTCCGGTAAAATAATTCCTTCTGGAGCAGTCATATCCCCGTAGAGTGGCTGGAGACAACACAGCTCGCTTTACATCCATGTACCGCCCTACAGCCTCGTATACGGTCATATCCTCTACAGGGGCCTGGGCTTTATCTTTAGTGGCTTTCCAGTCGGCGGCCATTGCCTGGGCCTGCTTTTTTGTAGGGGCCGTAAAGCTTTTGTAGTGTTTCTTTCCTTCCGCGTCGGTATAATCATATACCTGGACGCGGATGCTCCCGGATGGGAGGGCGTTCTTTTTCTTTTTTGCCATAATTAGTACCTCCTTTTTGGGTAAAAAAATAACAGCCAGCGGATTTTCCGCTTGCATGGCTGCCCCGAAGATGGTACAATAAATTTGTATGTGATGTGCCATCTTCGGTATATCTAAAGCCGTTCGGCGTTGGTAGCGCCGGGCGGTTTTTTAAATTGACAAATCATTCAATCTGGAATATAATATGCTTAACAGGACAGCCGGAAGGTAGCGCGCACTACCCGTCCCGGCAAATGTTTTGACTAAGAAATAGTCGTCTACTTTACCAGGAGCAGGACGGCTATTTTTTATTTTTCAGATTCAGAATCCCAACGATTAAAAGACCAAAGGTCAGAATAACCATGAATTCCTCATATGTACTCATAATAATCACCCCTTTCCACAAGACTCGGAACGGGTGAGAGCACGTCCCCTGGCTGCCCGGGTAAGCATATTATATTGTCATGGTGCGGGCATTTAAAATTTTGTTCTATGCAATGTCTTCGATCCTTTACTTAATCCGTCGAATCTCATTTTCCAGACGGTTCACGCGAAACAGGAGCATTTCCTTTTCGTTCCCCATTTTCAAAGCCCAGCTTCCGGGACAGCTCAAGGCGGACTTTGGTAATCATCTGGTTATTTTTGTTAGTTCCACTTTCTAAAGTGAGTTGAATGTCAGTAATATTTTCCTTGATTTTTTTAATCGTCCATAATGATTTTAGTTTCTTCTGACATGGTGTCTCCTTTTTACAATAACAATTGCCGGACTCAATTATCATTCTTCAATTCCAGAATTATTAATAATTTCTTGTATTTCCTCGGGAGTAAATCCATTAATTGATAGGAATGTACCTTTATTTGCAGATACAACACTTATAGCTTGAACACAAGTTTGTATATTTTCCTGGGCTTTTGATAAGTCGCTGGTTTTCCCGCTGTCTATATATTTTAATAGACTATCGGCCATAGTTTGTTCTAAACTTATGTAATCTCTACAAGAATCCAAGTATTCTTTTGCACCGTTTCCGGATACTTCTGGCGGATTGCTCCACGTCTGTCTACAAAATTCCTTAAAGTCTTTTGCCGCATTGTATATATCCAATTTTGTAGCCGATTCATTTCCGACGATTTTCATTAAGTTATTATTGGCATTTATAACAGGAAGTACATATTCCCAAATTTGTTCATCTGTAAGTTTAGCAGTCTGTTTAGTATCGTCTGTTTCTGGTGTAGTTTCAGTTGACGGTTCTGATTGAGGAGAGGATACTTTTTTGGGGGATTGTAAAGCTATAACAGCACTAATTCCAATGCAAATCATGAAAAATATTAAGATTGGCTTTAGGCATCCCCCTTTTTTCTTAACCTTTTTGGGAGTAGCTAAATCATTATTAAAGGATTCATTTTGCTTGTTGGGCTCAACTGGGTATCCACAATTAGGACAAGCTGTGGCTTTGTCACTGATTTCTTTTCCGCATTCAGGACATTTTATAAGCGCCATAATTAAAACCTCGCTTTCTTAATGGCTTTTTAATCTTAATTCAATTAGCTTTCTTTCATATCCCAATAATCTTGATAGCTGTTCTATACTATAGTCTCGATATTCAATTAGAGTGTTATCATCTATAAGTAAATCCATAGCAAAGGTATCGGCTTCTTTTTCAAATCGGCTTGTATTAAAACCGGTTCTTGTATCCATAAAAATGGCGTTGGCTTTTTTGTGCAGGAACATGTGCCCCATTTCATGCGCGCACTCAAACATTTGCTCATGACGCGGCAGGTTTACATCTATGTAAATGATATTGTTTCGCTTAAAATACTGGTAAAAGGCTCTGGTGTCAATCAGCGGAACGAATAGCAGTATGACATTTAATCCCCGGATAATTTCAAAGGGATTACGAGTCTGAAATTTTCTGGCCAGCTCGTCAGCCTTTTTCTTGATTGCCATAATGATCAGCCCTTTTTATATTTTTTCGGAGTATATTTTTCCTTATTCTTTTTCTTTGCCATCTCCATACCAATTTGCATAGCGGATAAAATAGAGTCTATCGCTTCCGGGCTGGCTGGTTTACCGTCAAACATCAGACCTTCCTGGGACATGAGCTGTTCCCGGGTTTGATCCAGAATTTGGGTAATGTCACGCTTGTCTTTTGAGGTAAGAGTGGGTTCCATTTTATAAGCAGGTTCTTTTCCAGTTGTTAAGTAGTCTATAGTAACACCAAAAAAATCAGCAATTTTTTGAAGCTTGTCCTGCTTAGGGTTGCTTCGTCCACTTTTCCAATCAGAAAAAGTAGATTTTGTAATTCCGGTTTCCCTAACGATATCGGCATCTTTTAGCCCATTTGAATCTCGTAACTTACAATAAATTTCGTACATTTATATCACTCCTAAAGAAAAAAAAGTTTTAAAATCCGTACAAAAACTATTGACAAGTTCTGAAATCCGTGTTATTCTAAAAACAAGTTCGGAAATCAAAACAGGCCGTATGTTTTTGGCTTTAATATATCTGGTAAATGTATTATAACTGATTTCCGAACCAAAATCAAGAGAAAAGTTCGGAAAGGAGGAAAAATATTTCGTGTATGAAAAATACATCGCTCTGAGAGATAAAAAAGGCGTATCAGATTATAGAGTTGCCGTTGATACGGGGATTACGAAATCTACGTTCACTGATTGGAAGAATGGCCGTAGCAAGCCAAAGGCGGACAAGCTGGCGGCACTGGCGAAGTATTTTGGAGTACCTATTGAGTATTTTCTGGAACAGGACGCGGGCTAGAAAGCATTGCACATTGACACGGGACAGGGGGTGAGAACGATAGAAGATAGAGAACGGCGAATCGCTATGATCGCCGAAGCTGTGGCTGGCCTTAAGTATTATGAATGGTCGCGCATCGAAATGGCGATTAATAAAAAGTTTTCCTCAACATCTGCAAAAGTGGTGGTAGAAGATGCTGAGGAATTAAAGAAAGCTATCCAAATTGAGTTTTAGCTTTCAACGATTTGGATACATGATGGATGAATACGGTAGTTGGAACCATGGTACTGGATGTTAATGTAATCGTATTTAAAACATTCAGCAGTTGTAGAACCATCTGTATATCGAAGGTTCTCTTTAAAGTATATTGATGGATTCTGATGATCCTCAACTGTGCCATTTTCCGTAATATCAACCCAGTTTCCTAAAAGATTTGCATAAATGCGCTGCATGATGTTTATTCCTTTCTTAATTGTACTTGGCTCTGGCAGGAGCCTGTAAGTACAGTATATGGCGGACGGCAGGAAATGACAAGGAAATATTAACAACAGTGTTTAAAATCAGGAGGAAAATATTTGAACGGATTAAGAAAAGCCACTATTACAACTTTAGAGGTGGCGGAGATGATGGGAGTAGAGCATAAGAGGCTTTTGAGAAAGTTGGAAGGCGACAAGGAGAGAAAGGGCTATATTCAGATATTGACTGAGGCCCAAATGGGTCTGGGTGATTTCTTCATCCCTTCCTCCTATAAGGATGCCAGCGGGAAAGAAAACAAATGCTACGAGGTGACCCGGATGGGCTGTGATTTCCTGGCCAACAAATCAACCGGGGAAAAAGGCGTAATCT
>QXXC01000107.1 GCA_009911305.1 Clostridiaceae bacterium
GAAATGAAAATCAATATTGCCGCCCCTGGGGGCTTCTCTTTGCTTATCCACCCGCCCGCCGCCTCGTCGTAAAACTTATCCACAATATCGTTGTAAATAAGCGGCAGCTGTGGATTGTCCGGGTCCCAGGAAGGCCCGGCGGCGTAGAGGCAAGTGTGGCGGTCGAAGTATGCTTTATATATCCCCTCTACTTTCCGGCGGTGTTCTTCGGCAATCCGCTTTATTTTCTCTAAGTCAAATTCCCGGAAAGCTGCCCGCCCGACCTGCCTGCCGATCTGCGCCTCCTTAAATGCCTGGTTAATTTCAGCTATGACCTGCTGCCCCTCGTCGTCGTTTCGTACCTGCAAGCCGTCCAGAACGAAAAGCCTTAAATATTCCTCTAATTCCTCCTTAAGCTGCTGCTTCAATTTCTCAAACGACTTTTTATACTTCCCGGCCAATTCTTCCGGCGGTACAAGCGTTTTGTTTTTCCGGTATTTTTCAAGCGTTACCGTCGCTTTTTCAAGGGCTTTTACTGCTTTTTCCGTAGCCGCTCACCTCCTCACGCCTAATTTTCCTAACGCCTTTTAAATTCCTTTAGGCGTCATGAAACAAACCTTGATTTTATGGGGCTTTTCCCTACTTCCTAACGCCTAACGCCTATTTTTCGGAAATACACCGTTACTTTTTGGAAAAGGTCAAAAATTTCTTACCTTTTTTCTTTTGCAATAAGCCTATATAATAGGCGTTAAGTCGTTAGGTTATATATAATAGGCTCTGAAAGCCGCTTATTTTCGGGGTTTTTTGCCTAACGCCTAACCTAACGCCTAACCTAACGCCTAATTTCTAGGCGTGAGGTTTTCGGCGCGGTTTAGTAGGGTAGTTCTGCTTCTTCTTCGGTGTCCTCGAAGGGTGATTTTGCGTCAAAGCCTAATTGCTGCCACTCTCCCGCCAGCGGCTTTTCCTCTACGCCAGCGGCTTCTGCTGCTTCGTCCTCGTCCAATGGGTCAACGGCTTTTGAAAATCTCCCTATATCAAATTCAACAAAGCGGCTTGTTCTGTTATCAAACCATCTTGTTATGCTGTACTCTCTCCCGCCGTTTTTCTTTGGCTGAGAAGTGATAATATTTTTATCTGCTAAATATTTCATGGTTTTCCGGGGGCTGTACCCTGCTTTCGTCAGTGCCTGGTTAAGCAGGGAAGGGAATATATAAGCCTTGTCCTGCGCTGAACTTATGAAGCCCAGGCACGTCCCGATTGCCTTGTCCCCGAACTGGGAGCGGTTGCTGAGTATCCAGTCTACTATGAATTGAGTCGCGTTCTCGTTTACGTCGCTTATACCTGCGGCGAGCTGCTCCTGTATAATGGTCTTTGCCATCCGGACGGCTCTGTCCCAGGATTCCTTGCGTATTTCAAGCGGTTGCTTACGGTTTTCGCCGTTTTGATAACAATTTTCGCTTTCTTGGTCACAATTTCCGCCGTTTTGCTCCGCTTTTGCCTCCCCAAATATCCAGGTATCTATAATCGCATCCGCAAGGGCGACTGCGCTTATCCCGGCTATATGTGCGCCGCTGGTTCCGTTTGCCGCTGCGTAAATTTCTTCTACCATCTTTTCATATTGATCCGTTATGGTTCGTTCGTCCGTCGCCAAAAGGCGGCTTATAAACTCCGGGCCGGCCCAGCCGCAATTTGTAGGCGCCTGCTGGTGCATAAGGCTGGCGGACTTCTCATCGTCGAAAGGGCCGCCATATATCTCCAGTACACGGGTGCTGACTCCGGTCTGCGTGGTATCGGTGCTTAAAGGTTCCTCGCCCGTGGCAAGGGCTACGGTGCGCCATGTGTTAAGCGTCTGCAAGCCTCCGCCCTTACTTCCCCTTGCCCTTCCGGTTCCGCTGGCGATCATGTAAACAATCTTTTCCAGGTTCTCCTGCTTCTGCCCTGCAAGCTGCCGCTCGTCAATGCCCAGCGGCAAATCATTATAAAAGCCCGCCATCCTCTCCAGGGCGACCTGGGTGGCGTTGAAATTTACCATAAGGCGTTCCGGGTCGCCCCAGGCGGAAAGCGCCGCCTTAAGGGCTGCGGTTTTTCCTCCTTTGGATCCGCCCCAGTTATATACAAAAAATATCCGCTGTTGAATGATTTTAAGAAGCGGGGCGGCAAAGCTGGCGGCCAATATAAACCGGAACTTGTCCCGGCTCCGGTGCGGCTGCATGGTACTGATCCAGCCCTCGAAGGTTCCGGCGGTGTGGTAAGCTGCCGCCCAACCTCTTAAGGATGGCTCAATATCCAGCACTATGTCGTCCCCGTGTCCCGGAAGGAACCGGCCGCGCGTCTGCCAGCCGAAGGTTGACGTACTATCTGCCTTTTGTATGATGTCTATGTTCTCCGCCTCCAATGCGGCCAGGAAGCTCACCACCTGCTTGGCGTTCTCGCTGGTTATGGTGCATCCCAAATCTGCCAGGGCGGTTATATTCCGGGAAGTGAAAATAGTAGAACGCGGGTATATAGCCCGGCTCCACTGCCCGTCCCGCTTAAATGCAATCTCTATTTTTTCCTCGCCCGTTTCCATGCTCTTAAGCCGCTGGGTTAATATAATCGGTGTTCTGCAGACCACGGTCGGTATCGCTTTCTTTTCGTCTATGTGGCTTATGCCCTTCTCCGAATAGATCCAGCCCTCCGGCTGGCGAAGGTTCGCGGGCGCCCCCTTTATGGCTTCCGGTATCGCCCCGGATAGGTCGTCAAGGTCTAACTTCTGGGCGTGCTTTATGGCTTTCTGTATCTTCTCGGATGCCTTTTCCGCTCCGTCCCTTAAATAAAGCTCCGATGGGTCCTTGACTCCGAACTGTTTACAGCTCCATGTGTAAACCTCGCCTATAAAATCTTCCTCTTTCAATATCCGGCAAACTTTAGCGAGGAACGTCTGGCCGCCCTGGTCTGGCTCCTGGTGGATATACAGCTTTAAGTCCTGCAGCTTCGGAACCATCCGGGCGTTGAAGTTCGCCGCCCCCGGTGAGCCGAGTGCCGGAACTTTTAAATACCATAATGTTTGGGTATCGCTTTCCCCTTCTACAAGGGCCGCCCATCCGGTTTTCCGGATTTCCGGCAGCCGCCAGTCGCCGTATAAAATCAACTTCCCGGAACTGCCATAGCTCCACCTAAATTCCTTATCCCCGTAACGCTTCCGAAAAATAGGGGTAGTGTTTTCTTCGTTGAAGTAAGGCGTTTTAAGGTACTGCGTCCCATCCTTATCTTTGGCGGTGCTGATGCCGCAGGTGTCCTTTAAGAAGTCCTCCGGCAAGTGCTTATTAAAGGTATACTCTGCGAGGGTGTAGCTTTTATTTTTGGGCTTGGCTGGCTTGTTTTTCTTCGGGTCCGGCTCGGTCAGCTTTCCGTACTTCTCTAAAATCTGCTTATATGCTTCCTTGGTATCTACGCCATGAAGCTCCGCCCAGAAACTTATAAAATTTCCTCCGCGGTCCTCTGAGAAGCAGTGCCACTGTCCGGTTTTTAGGTCTGCACTGAAACTGTTTTTTTTGTCGTCGTGGAAGGGGCAGCGGCCGACTAAACTGCTTCCGCTGGGCTTCGCACCTTTTATGACGCTTCTGTATTCCGCTTCGTAATTGACGAAGTCGTCTATATTAAGCTGTTCGGCGTTCATCCTATCACTTCCCTAATCTCTTTACGGGTCATATATACTACCCTTCCGCGCATCCCGTCCCTTGTGGCCTGGCGTATTTCCCGCCGCATTCCTTCGCTTATCCGCCCGCCTATAATAATCAAAAGAAACTCGTCAGCCTCCCGAAGTTCCTTAATCCCTATATCAAGCCCGATCTGCCGCTCCTTCTCCTGGCTCTCGTCCAGGAACTGCGTATAAAACAAATGCGGGGCGACCGGGATCTTCCCCTCTAAAACAACTTTTCTGCAGAAATACCTCGCCAC
>QXXC01000108.1 GCA_009911305.1 Clostridiaceae bacterium
GGCCGCCGCGATGCGCACGCCGTTTTCTTCCATCACCCTGAGCTGCTTTTCTATCTTATCCGGATAAAAGACATCGTCATGGGACAGCCATGCAAAATATTCGCCCCGCATGTTCCGGATCCCCATGTTCAGGGCTGTGGACACATGCCCGTTTTCCTTTGCAAAGTAGCGGATCCGATCCCCGTAGGAGAGCGCCGCCCGCTCCGTCTCTCCCCCGTCGTCGGAGCCGTCGTTTATCACCAGGATCTCACAGTTTTTGTATGTCTGGTTCAGGGCGCTGTCGATCGCTTCCCGCAGATAATTTGCGCCGTTATAGACTGGTATCACGATGGATACCAGAGGAAATCCCTCATTTTTCGCCGCCATGCTCTTCCTCCTCCCCCCACACCGCCCGCTTCACGATGCCGGTATACGACTGTATGATCTTCACCGCCTTGTCCGAGACGTTCTCCTCCGTATAGTCCGGAACCGGGGTTGCGCCTCCCCGGCCGGCGTTCATCCTGACCGCCATATCCACCGCCTGCAAAAGCGTATGCCCACTTATCCCGGCCAGTATAAAGCAGGCCTTGTCCAGCGCCTCCGGCCGTTCCGTTGAGGTGCGGATGCACACAGCCGGAAACGGGGAGCCGATTGACAAAAAGAAGCTGCTCTCCTCCGGCAGGGTCCCCGAATCGGACACCACGGCAAATGCGTTCATCTGCAGATGGTTATAATCGTGGAAGCCGAGCGGCTCATGCCGGATCACCCGCTTATCAAGCGCAAAGCCCGTCTCCTCCAGCCGTTTCCGGCTCCTTGGATGGCAGGAATACAGAACCGGCATGTCATACGCCTCTGCCAGGCGGTTCACCGCGCCAAACAGCCTGTAAAAATTCCGGTCCGTATCGATATTTTCCTCCCGGTGCGCGGAAAGAAGGATATAGCCCCGCGGCTTTAAATGAAGCCTGCAAAGGATGTCCGAGGCTTTAATGTCCGCCAGATTTGCGCGCAGCACCTCCGCCATGGGGGAGCCGGTGACAAAGGTCCTCTCCTTCGGCAGGCCGCACTCCTCCAGATACCGCCTGGCATGCTCGGAATAGGCCATATTCACATCCGAAATAATATCCACAATGCGCCGGTTCGTCTCCTCCGGCAGACGCTCATCCTTGCACCGGTTTCCGGCTTCCATGTGGAAAATCGGGATGTGGAGCCGCTTTGCCGCGATCGCGCACAGGCAGCTGTTCGTATCCCCCAGGATGAGCAGCGCGTCCGGCTTCACCTGCCGCATCAGCTTATACGACGCATGGATGATATTCCCGATCGCAGCCCCCAGATCCCCGCCTGCTGTGTCCATATACACGTCCGGCCTTTTCAGCTTCAGATCCCGGAAAAAAATTTCGTTTAAGCTGTAATCATAGTTCTGCCCCGTATGCGCCAGAATGGTATCAAAATACGCGCGGCACTTGTGGATCGTCGCGGAAAGCCGGATCACCTCCGGCCTTGTCCCGACTACGATCAAAAGCTTCAGCTTCCCATTATTCTCAAACCGGATATCCCTGTAATCCTCTCTCATCGCCATTTCGCATCCGCCCTCCTCAGACCGGCTCATTGTACGTATCCGCGCGCTCCGCCTCAAACGGCTCATTTGCCCACATCAATGTGATCAGATCCTCTGAATCCGACAGATTGATGATCGTATGCGCATGCCCGGGCAGCATGTACACCATCTCCATGCATTCCCCGGACACTTCAAATTCCACAGCGGGGTACGGCTTTCCCTGCCCGTCAAACCCGATCTTTCGCTGCCGGATCAGCCCGTGCCCTGACACCACGACAAAGAACTCCCATTTTGTGTGGTGCCAGTGCTGTCCCCTGGTGATCCCCGGCTTGCTGATATTGACGGAAAACTGTCCGCATTTCGCTGTCCGCATCACTTCCGTAAAGCTTCCGCGGCTGTCTGTATGCATCCTTAATGGAGCGCGCATCCGGTCCGGCGGAAGATACGACAGGTACGTTGCGTACAGCTTTTTCTCAAACGAACCCGGTTCCATCTCCGGCATCACGATCGTCTCCGGCTGCCTGCAAAAGCCTTCCAGCAGGCGTACAATCTCGCCCAGCGTTTTCCGGTATGTCCCGGGCACAAAGCAAAAGCGCCCGTCTTCCCGCGGTCTGCGCACAAGCCCGTCATATTCGCAGCGGCATACCCTTCCATTCAGGGCCCCGAGCATCGCGTCAACCAGGTCATCGATGTAAAGCAGCTCCAGCTCCGTATCGCGGCTGTCAATCCGGACGGGCAGATCCCTGGCTATATTGTGGCAGAAGGTTGCCACTGCGGAATTATAATTGGGCCTGCACCATTTTCCGAACACATTCGGAAAGCGGTAGATATAGGCCTCTGCCCCGGTCCGCTCTGCATGGGAATACAGGAGCTGTTCGGCCGCCCGCTTTGATTTCCCGTATTCTGATCCCTGATACGGCCCGGCAAGCGACGCCTGTATGGAGGACGCCAGCATAACCGGGCAGGAATTATGGTACGCTTCCAAGGTGTGAAGCAGCCGTTCGGTTGTACGGCAGTTTCCCTCCATAAATTCGCCCGTCTCCTTCGGGCGGTTCACGCCGGCCAGATGGAACACGAAACTGCAGTCCCTGCAGGCGTCCTCCAGCGCCTTCCTCCCGCTGCCCGCACCGCAGGAAACGATCGTAAGCTCCCGCGGATCCCGGACGCCGTTTAACACGCGCGCCCTGTCCTTCCCGTCCCGGATGTTCTCCAGGGACGCCGTTAAATTCCTGCCCACAAACCCGTTTGCACCGGTAATCAGTATCTTCATGCTCTCCCCATATCCTGCAGCGCTTCTTTTACATAGTCAGCCGTCAGCAGCTTTTGTATCGTCCCTTCCGTATCAAGCCGTCTCGTATTGTGGGACGTATACGCCTCGTCTGCCATGGTCCGGACCTGCCCCTCCACAAAGAACTTATCGTAGTTTAAATCTCTCCCGTCAGGCGGCACACGGTAATAATCCCCCATGTCAAGGCTCTTTACGCATTCCTCATTCGTCATCAGCGTTTCATACAGCTTTTCCCCGTGCCTCGTGCCGATCAGCTTCATTCCGGTATCTCCAAACAGGCTCTGCACAGCCTTCGCCAGATCCCCGATCCGGGCGGCGTCCGCTTTCTGGATGAACAGATCCCCCGGTCCCCCGTGCTCAAAGGCAAACAGGACCAGCGCGACCGCCTCGTCCAGGTTCATCAGGAAACGCGTCATCTCCGGATTTGTGATCGTGATCGGCTTTCCCGCGCGGATCTGATCCACAAACAGGGGGATCACGGAGCCCCTGCTGCACATCACATTCCCGTACCTGGTGCAGCAGATGGTCGTCTTTCCCGCCGCCACCCTGGCGTTTGCCGCTATGACCTTTTCCATCATCGCCTTGGAGATGCCCATGGCGTTGATCGGGTAAGCCGCCTTATCCGTTGACAGGCAGACGATCTTCTTTACCCCCGCGTCCACCGCCGCGTGCAGCACATTGTCCGTCCCCTCGACATTCGTCCGCACCGCCTCCATCGGGAAAAATTCACAGGACGGCACCTGCTTTAGCGCCGCCGCGTGGAAGATATAGTCCACCCCCTGCACGGCGTCCCGGACGGAGCGCATGTTCCGCACGTCCCCGACATAAAATTTCACCTTTTCCGCTGATTCCGGGCGCTCTGCCAGAAGGCTGTGCCGCATGTCGTCCTGCTTCTTTTCGTCGCGTGAAAAGATCCGGATCTCGGCCAGCTCCGAATCCAAAAAATGCTTTAACACGGTTGAGCCGAACGAACCTGTTCCCCCTGTGATCATCAA
>QXXC01000109.1 GCA_009911305.1 Clostridiaceae bacterium
ATGATTACAGCCCCGACCGTACTTACAAAACTTCTGAGGTTGCAGCAGTTCACGGGAGGCTTTATCCAGGCAGACGAAGGAGTCAAGCCGGAGCTTGTTTTTAAAGGCAAGCTAAACGCCCTGGAGGATATTTTAGAAGATTACGTTATAGGCGAGGGAAAGAAGCTGGTGGTGTTTTGCCGCTTCCGCCCGGAGATTGACTTAATACAAAAGCTGCTTGAAAAGAAAAAGATACAGTACCGGAGCATATACGGCGACATCAAGATCGACGACCGGGGGCCGATTGTAGCAGACTTCCAGAAGGACCAGGAAATAAAAGTATTCCTTGCCCAGATTGACACCGCCGGCCTGGGTATTACCTTAACCGCCGCCGATACCTGCGTCTACTACAGCGAAAATTTTAACTACGCAGCTTACAGCCAGAGCCTGGCCAGGATCCACAGGATAGGACAGCGGAACGTATGCACCTATATCCATCTTGTAGTAGAGAAAACCGTAGATGAGGTTATTTTAAAGGCACTTTCCAAGAAAGAGGACCTTGCAAAAACCATTGTGGACGATTGGAGGCAGTATTTTTGATTGAGGCTATAAAAGTAACCCGGAGGCTTGACAAGGGACGCTTAAGCCTTCCGAGAGATTTTAGGGAGGCTGCAGGCTTCGATCCGTTTCAAGAGGTAAGCGTAGCCCTTGCAGACTTTGAGGGGGAAAAGGTTTTCATTATAGCAAAAAGGAAGGAGGAACCGAAGTGAAGTTAAACGAGGTATACAGCAAGCCGCTGAAGGATGTTATTGAGGCGTTGGAGCTTTCCGACATGAAGGTCCATACCGACGATGGCGGCAACGTAAAAGCTATTGAACTTAAGTATACAGAGAAGAAAGCGGATCCGGAACCTAAAACGAATCCGTGGGCATAGGAAGGAGAAAAGCCATGAGTACACCGAGCAAAGAAAAGGCAGTTTGTAAGACTTGCCAGCTTATGGAGCCGGAGATCGTAAGAAACGGCCGCAACATTTTTTATTGTATGCACCCGGAGGCAAAAACCGAGTGCCTGCCGCACCGGATCATCACCAAGAGCCGCGAAAGCGAGATACCGACAAAGACGGCGCCGAAGTGGTGCCCACTTAACCAGAAGGAGGGATAAAGAGCCATGCCGAAACATACCGAGCAGAAAGAAGAAATTGTAATTTGTAAGCATTGCGGAAAGCCGGAATATTGGGGAGCTATGCGCTGGCTTTCCGGTTGGTGCGCTTGCCGGAATTGCTACCGGAGCTTGTGGGAGGACCAGAACCACAGGAGATACACCTGGGACGACTTAGACGGGCCGCGCCCGACCATGGAAGAATATAAGGAGCAGGAGGCGAGAAAATGCGGAAATACGAATTAAGCATAAGCGCGGACTACGTCCCGGAATGGGGAACCACCGAAGCAATAAGAGAATACTTTCAAAATTCCATAGACGAGGAAACCAGGGACTCCAGCAATAAAATGTTTTTTGATTACGACAGCGGGACCCAGACCATCCGGATCGGAAACAAGCATAGCGACCTGGATATAAAAACGCTTCTTTTCGGAGTTACCACGAAGAACAAAGACAGCGCCATGATCGGGAACCACGGAGAGGGCTATAAGATCGCTACCGTTGTTTTACTTCGTTTAGGAAAAACCGTTGTTTTCCAGAATTACTGCCGCCGGGAAATTTGGCGGCCCCGACTTGTAAAGTCCCGCAGATATGGCGGTGTTTTGGTTCCTACTTTCTTCGTAGAGCCAGAGGCCGTGTGGAAGAAAATACCGGAGCATAGCTTAATTATTGAGGTCGGCGGAATAACACCGGAGGAATATCAGCAAATAAAAGATTGCAATTTGCACCTGCAGGAAGGATATGCCCACTGGGACACCAGCTACGGCGCAATATTGGACGATGAGGAAAACAAGGGCCGTATTTTTGTAGGCGGGCTTTTCATTTGCAAGGAACCGAGGCTGGAGGATATAGGGATAGACTTTAAGCCGAAGGTCGTAAGATTGGAGCGCGACAGAAGCATGGTAAACAGCTTCGACGTCCAGTGGTACGCAGCCCGGATGATTGAGGAATTAAAGGACGCAGAAACAACCAAGCGGTCGCTTAATTCCTATAGCGGGGTATATATAAATTCCTACAGCGTTCCCAGCGGACTGAAAAACGAAATAGCCGAGGACTTCATAAACGAGCATGGAGC
The DNA here is from genome assembly GCA_009911305.1 of Clostridiaceae bacterium. Lineage (GTDB taxonomy): Bacteria > Bacillota > Clostridia > Lachnospirales > Lachnospiraceae > Otoolea. Next base: position 2,213 of record QXXC01000109.1, read on the forward strand.
GAAAGCCGTGCCAGTAAGCAACCAGGCAGACATGGAGAAACTTAAGAAGCGGGGATATAGGCCCGTCATTGTTTCCGAAGCGAAGCGCGACGTCATACTTGAATCGGAGCTTTACGAAGAAATTAGGGCGGAGAACACAAGGGAAAAGGAAAAAGCCCGCCCGCTTTACGACCGTTTCTGTGAATTTGCGGAGAAAATCGAGGACCGGCTGGAGGAAAGCGAAGTAACCACGCTTTATGAATTTTTGGACGAATTATCAGAGCTTGAAGAAAAAAAGGAGGACTAAAAGTGGCAGATATTTTTTTATTGATTGACGAATACAAGGAGTTGCTGGACGAGAAGGACCGGCTTAAGGACGCCACCACGAAAAACAATAAGATCCTGGAAGAAAAGCGCAAGGAGCTGGCCCAGGCCATGATCGATGCGGAAAGCCCGAGGATAAGCCGGGGCGGCTTCCTTTACAGCTTGCAGGATAAGACCAAGTACAACAAAATCGGCGGCTGCGACGAGAACGGCTTTTTTGAAACATTGGAGGAACATGGGCTGGGGGATATTATTAAGCGTACCGTAAGCGCGCAGACCTTGAACGGAGCTATGGCGGGACTTGTTGAGGAAAACGACGGGAAGCTGCCGGAGGACTTCGAGGAATTTATTAAGCCCTACCAGTATTACGACGTAGGCAAGAGGAAAGAAACCAATAAGGCGGCAAAGAACGCCAAGCAGAAAAAGGAGGGATAGGACTCATGACGGATTACGAGCAGATGGAAATTGACGTAAGACTGGAGTCAGAAAAGGACCTTAAGACCAACGTAGGGAAGGTTATTAAGTTCTTTTACGACAAGCGCCGGATGGAAGCCGAGGAAAGCGGCTGGCCGCTTAAGCAGGTAAAAGGCAAGCATGAGGGCTATGGGATTGCGGCGGAGGCTTTCAGCAAGATCGGGGCGAAGATGAAAGCCCTTGACCGGGGAATGAAGGACTACCTGGCATTATTGCAGGTAAAGGGCGAGGACGGCGTGAGCATTTGCGGCGATATTTACGCCCAGGCGCTGGAGCTTGCCATGGAAGCCATAGGGATGGCGGCGGACGCCACCCGGATATTAAACGACCTTTATTACGGCTACGACAGCCGGACACCGATAGAGCAGGCAATAGCCGAAATGAAAGCCCAGGACGACCAGGAAGGGGCGGAGTTTGAGGAAGCCGAAGAATCCCAGGGCGGGGAGGAAAACGGCGACGGTGAGCCGCAGGAGGAAGCCGAGGGGTACGACCCGGACGGAAAACCGGGAGAAGATTAAGGAGGACATGAGATGGCTTTAAAAGTAAATGAGATTGTAAAGGTTGAGGTGGAAGCCAGCGACGGCCAGGTCTTGAGAGAGGGCGACGCTATTATGCTTCGGGTAAGCAGACGGACCCCGGAGGACGTAGTCTGCAGGTTTGCCGGACTTTCAAACGGCTACTTTGTTACCACCACCCTGGACGGACAGCACGAAAACAAGTACCGCCAGGCAAGCATTGAAACCTGTTACCGCATTAAGGAAGTAGAGAAGATCCC
>QXXC01000110.1 GCA_009911305.1 Clostridiaceae bacterium
TGTTATTTCATCAGGAATAAAACGCTTTTATCTATTTCCAAATTTGAAAAACGTGCGAATTTATTTGCCGCATACCTGTTAATTACAGATGAAATGCTGATTGAATATAAGGGATTCACGCAGGAACAATTTTGCAACTGCACTGGATATCCAAAGGAATTAATAAAATTAAGGTTGCAATTAGAATACAGGTAATTATATGAAAAAGATTAGAAAAGTCGTATTAAAAGTGTCTTTGTGCTTTTGGGGGTTGATACTAATATTAGGTGGCGTAGTTGGAGCGATACTTGTTTATTATGCTCGGAATATTCTTACTATATTTATCGGTATTGCATTTTCTTTACTATGTTTATCTGGCGGCATAATTCTTTTACATAAAGGAACAAAAAAGGACAAAGGGATTAATGTTACCACAAAAACTATATTCAATGTTAGTAAAAAGCCTATAACATATAAAGAATTATCTTATCCGATTAAGGCAAAAGAAAATCAGAACGAAAAAGAGAAAAATATACAAGAACGTAATCGCCCCAGTGCGGACTATATAAAAACCATATTCTTACATTTATTTAAAAAACATCCATATAAAGAAGACGATTCCTTTCCGGGATATTTTTGCTATGAATATGGGATAATCAATATGCCAATGTATTTTAACGAACTCAAAGATGAAGGATTGATTACCCTTTCCTATCCAGAAGAAGTCCTCGGTTTAATGAAGGTATCCGAGTTAAAAGACATTTTATCTAAAAAGGGATTGAAGAAAAACGGAAAGAAAAGAGAACTAATAGAATATATACTATCCCATATAAATGTAAATGAACTACCTATAATTAATGAAAAATATTGTTCTCTATCCGAAACGGGTAAAAAATATATAGAATCCCATCACGACTATATAGTATTAAAACAGCATCCTGAATGGGGCATACACCCCTGGGAGTACCAAAATGAAAAGAGCAAAACTAACGGGGCAAAAAATTTCAATGAAATAATACTTTCACTTTTAAACACAAAGATATTAAATGCTAATATGGCTACATTTGATTATAGCCAATTGCAAGATTTATATATCAGTTCTTATAGACTATTTTGGGATGAAGAATGTTATACCGATGCACTAAAAGCATTATTCAAAAATGTATTGCTGTCTCTTAGTGGATGTAAAAATAATTATTTAATAGGATATAAAAAAACATTCAAACTAAAGAATGAACAAATTATGAAAAACTATTCTCCATTAAAGATAGACAGCTATGTTGCCAAATCTATATGTGAATTAAAAGAATACTATAATGAAAACATACTGCCAGATGTTTACAAAGCGTTTATCGGTCCATACAATCTATGTACATACGAAATGTTATGTGAGGTTACAACCTTAATTTTTAATTCTTCGATTTTAAAATTAAGTAAATACGATAAAATTATCAGAGATTTGTTTATCAACAAACTAAAATAAATGAGATTCTATGAATTAAGGTAATCATTATAGAATCGTAGTAAATTTGTACTGTGAAAATATAATATGCTTAACCGGGAGCCGGTAGGGGCGTATCGTTGGCCACCTCCATATATGGAAAGGAGCCAATCTGCCATGTATGTTACATATGATAGTCTTTTTACTTTTGTAATTATGCTTTGCGCAGTTATCACGCTAGTTTTGACACATAAAAAATAGCGCCCTCACCGTCGAAAAGTAGAGGCGCTATTTTTTAGCTGTAACTCGAAAACCGAGGTGGCCAGCCTTACTCTGGCTTACCGGCTTCCTGTTAAGCATATTATATTCCAGATTGAATGATTTGTCAATTAAGATTGAGATTGAAATAACCTCTATACAGGGGCTGAATACGGCTTGATTGTGATATGGATCGTTTTGTTGATGTCAACAATGCCATTCATCCATAGCGAATTTTTATTGACCGTAGGGTGAAATTCCTCGGTCAAAACGTCTCCCATTATTTCAAATAAAGATAGCAGATTATCGTGTGAATATGATCCCTCCACCTGGTTTCCGTCTACATCCGTAAACTGGTAGGTTGCTTCAACAGTATCATACGGAGCCGCATGTTGATTGTTATAAATATATTTTGCCATAAATAATCATCCTTTCAGGAGTATCGATATGAAAATGTTTGAAAATTATCACAATATCCACCTATACATCGAACCTCTCGATGATAGCAAACCTGATGCCCATATACGATATGAAGTATCCAATCTTCTGATGCTTCTGGAAGATTACCTTAATCTTACCACAAACCAATATATACGTGTCAAGGATAATCGTGACAAATTAAAAAATTATCCTCAAAACAGCAAAGCATTGCATCGGCAAATGAATATTTTCTTCGGAGATATCCATTTTATGTTAATTTCGGCAGAAAAAGCTTATAATTTATCAATTCGCTTATTAAAAATCCTTGGCGAAAATAAAACGGCCGTAGACGCTACTAAATCACAATTGTTTAAAATAATTAAATTTATCAGAAACAATCTGGAGCATATGGATGACAAGCTGACCAAGGAGGATGGCAAGTACACAGAGCCTTGGTATTCCAATACTGCCCATACATTCTGGTTCAACCGACAATGGGGAAGCATGGATAATGATACAATCAAATTAGGCGATAAGTCTCTCACTATAAACGAGCAGACATTTGAGCCATTAGAAAAATTATATGATATCATACTTTCCATAATAACAAAAAGATATGTTATTCCCAACAAAGAAATTGTTGACAGGATATTTTCTAGGCATATTAAGAAATGGGAATAACCCACATCGCACCGTGACAATATAATATGCTTACCCGGGCAGCCGGGGGACGTGCTCTCACCCGTTCCGAGTCTTGTGGAAAGGGGTGATTATTATGAGTACATATGAGGAATTCATGGTTATTCTGACCTTTGGTCTTTTAATCGTTGGGATTCTGAATCTGAAAAATAAAAAATAGCCGTCCTGCTCCTGGTAAAGTAGACGACTATTTCTTAGTCAAAACATTTGCCGGGACGGGTAGTGCGCGCTACCTTCCGGCTGTCCTGTTAAGCATATTATATGCCAGATTGAATGATTTGTCAATGTAAAAACCGCCCGATGTTACCAGCATCGAACGGCTTTAGATATACCGAAGATGGCACATCAAACACAAAAATATTGTACCATCTTCGGGGCAGCCATGCAAGCGGAAAATCCGCTGGCTGTTATTTTTATACCCAAAAAGGAGGTACTAATTATGGCAAAAAAGAAAAAGAACGCCCTCCCATCCGGGAGCATCCGCGTCCAGGTATATGATTATACCGACGCGGAAGGGAAGAAACACTACAAAAGCTTTACGGCCCCCACAAAAAAGCAGGCCCAGGCAATGGCCGCAGACTGGAAAGCCAATAAAGATAAAGCCCCAGCCCCTGTAGAGGATATGACCGTATACGAGGCTGTAGGGCGGTACATGGATGTAAAGCGGGCTGTGTTGTCCCCGGCCACGCTACGGGGATATGACTGCTCCAGAAGGAATTATTTTACCGGAGCCCTGGGACAGACTAAACTGTCCGGCATAACCAATCTTATCGTACAGGCATGGGTGAGCGATCTGGCTGCA
>QXXC01000111.1 GCA_009911305.1 Clostridiaceae bacterium
TGTAAGGATTTTGGTAAAAATAAGGGGAGTGCATGGAATATCAGCCTGTGCGTAGGTGCGAATCGCTGGCACACGATTTTGAAATCGCTGGCGCTTTCAGGGGGTTGGGGGGACTGCTGCTCTCCTATTTGATACAATAAAATTTTAAAATGGTTTATGGGGCCTTATGGGATTTTGATTCCATAGGGCCATTTTTATTTTGAGGTTTTTTTTGTGTTGGAATTGGGTGGGTAGGAGTGGGCTGGGGGGTAGTCCAAAACGATTTTAAGGGGGGTTAAAGGGGTTTTATTGGGTTGGGCGGGGGAATTTTAGGTTTGAGGGAGAAAAGGGGGTCCAGGGGGGGGAATGAGTTTATGGGGGACTTGGGACTGCAGGGAGAAAGGGATTTTTTGAGATTTTAAGAAATGGCATAAGCCCTAATTTTACGGTATGATTTCCGTCTAATATCACTCTGTCCTTTTTGACTTTACAGCGTTATAATAGCATCTCGTTAAAGAGAAAGGAGGGTGAGCTTATGTATGAGGTCATAAAAGATATGGGAGCAGTTGTCATAATAGCGGTTAACTGCTTGTGTTCCGTGTTTGTTGTGAAGTGCATGAAAGAGATTACGAAAGCAACGGTTGATAAAATCAATTATTTTGCGGAGCTGGCAGAAAAAGAAGAAAGGGAAGGGTAAAGGGTATGCTTAACTTTTATCAGTTTGTGGAGTACATGAGAAAAGAACAGGAAAAGAGATTTGAGGGGCGGCTTGCCATTGAGGTTGAGCGTATAAAGAAAAACAATGGGGTTTTGGTGACGGGTCTGGTTGGGAGAAAGCCAAAGGATAAGGAAGGGATTATGGTTTATCTTGATTCCTATTATGATGTATATAAGGAGGGCATAGAATTGGAGCAGTTATCAGAAAATATTTATGATATGTTTAACACCTATGAAAAACCGGATTTCCCTTTGGATGAGCTGGGGGACTTTGAACAGGTAAAAAATAAGATATTTTACAAGTTGGTAAGAGTGAAAAATAAAGTGGATTTTGAGGTACACTTAAATAAAGGGTCATAAAATACCCTTTTAGAGAATGTATGTTTGCTTTTTTGAGATTAGTTATCGTTGCATTTAACTAATTTAGAAGTATCATAACCTTGGGCCACTAAAAATGCCAGGGCATTGCTTTCATTCAGGACAACACGCTTCATATGGTTTTGAGGGCTCATCAATTCCTCATAATCAGCAGGAGTGAAAGGCCTCTTTTCAGATACCATGTGGTAAATACAAACCATCATCATTCCTGCAATGGCAATGATTGCTTTCTTGTGGCCGCGGCGCTTTTTGATCCGGCCATATTTGATTGCAAAATAAGGCTGCTTTTTGCTCTTGATCGCGGCAAGGGCACACTGTACCATCATCGGTTTCAGGTAAGCGCCGGCTTTGGCAATCCGGACAGATTTTTTTTGCCGGCGGATTCATTATTGGCAGGAGAAAGCCCGCACCAGGAACACAGGTGTTTTGCATCATCAAAAAGGTTCATATTAACGCCTGTTTCTGCAAGAACAATCGTGGAACTTAACTCTGTCATGCCAGGCATGGTACTGACAAACTCCACAAACCCATAATAAGGCTTGATACGGACATAGAGTTCCACTTCGGTCTGGGTAATCATGTTATCAAGATAATCCAGATGGGCACGGGCAAGTTCCAGCTTTTTTGCCAGATCTGTTTCAATGCTGTAGCCTTTAATGGCCTCGATGATCTCATCGGATTTGGCTTTCGCGCCTTTCTTTATCAACTTGCGGACAGCTTTTTCGTCAATGGAATCAGCGGTATGCCCCAGCAGATAAGACATGATCTCAGTTGCTGTCTTGCCAAAGGGGTCAGAAAGCACGCTGGCAATGCCGATATTGGAAACGGTCATACAGTTTTGGATGCGGTTCTTCTCAGAAGATTTCATGCAGACCAGCTTGAAGCGGTATCTGGCAAGCTCCCGGAGCTGGCGGAAATCCTTTGGAGGGATAAAGGAGCATCTCACAAGGTCAAACTTATAGAGGTCGGCAATCCATTTGGAATCCTTTTTGTCCGTTTTTTTGCCTTTGATGGCTTTTACATATTTGGGATGCGTGAGGCAGACATCGATGTCATTTTCGAGATAATTAAAAATAGGAATCCAATACTTTCCTGTGGATTCCATGCAAACGTGATAACAATTATTCTCGATGAGCCAGTTGTGAAACCTTTGGATATCCGAATTGATGGTTGAAAAAGATTTCTGTTTGTATTCGCATATTCCGTCCTTGTTAGTAATTACGATGGTTGCAACGATAACATTTTTGTGGACGTCAAGCCCACAGCAGATGGAGTATTTTAACTTCACCATAAGTATCACCACCTTATAAAAAAGGAATAGCAACAGTGACTGTCATCCTGCGGCTGAATAAACATGGTTATTACCAATGATAAGAGTCCGGGCTCAAAGTCCCACTTGTTTGTGCCTTGAGCGAAGCGAAAGGAATGGTAAAAATTATGACAAAAATCTGGAAACGTTCAAAGAGGTTCCTCATGTTCCTTATTTAGATTTAGCCCTGACTTTTCATGTTTTGGTGGGGAGGGATGAAAAAGGGCAGTCCATATGCCCGGTCAGACATAAGAACAGAATGAACTGGGGACAGGACATAGGGGCTTTATATGAGCTGGCGAAAGAAAATACGCCAAACTTGTTTCCTGTTTCCCTGTGCGGTATGGGGTGGTTTATGGAGAATATTTTGAAAGAATCCCGAAAGAAATGCGAGTGGCCGGAACAGGACAAGTTTCTATCTTATAAAGTGAACAGCCCTTTGTACATATTGAGTAATCAAAGCGGAATCTATGGTGCGGCGGCTGTCTTATATGAGGATGTGTTAAAAAACTTTGCCTTTATGGAAGAATGTGACGTGGTACTTCTGCCTTCAAGTATCCATGAGTTTTTGTTGCTTCCTTATAAGGATAAGCTGGATATGAAAAAATTAAAAGATGTGGTGGAGCATATCAACCGTGCGGACGTTCCTAAAACGGATATCTTGTCTGACAATATTTATCTGTACAGCAGAGAAAAAAATCTTATGACAATGATTTAAGGAAAACAAGGCATAGCTGAAAATACTGTCTAATCCGTACATTTCAGCTATGCCTTTTCCGGCGATTACACCACAGACGGGAAGAAATCCCAGCGTTATGATATAGGCATAGAGTTAAGAAAACAAAAAAATAAAAAAGGAGAAAAACAGTATGTGTATGAAATCATTAAGCGAGATTGCAAAGGATGTTATCAGAGGTTACATGGAGAACGGGAACGAGTATGACAGGAAAGAGCTGGTTGCGGCGATTAAGGAAAGAGCTGACAGGAAAGAAGAAATGACAGATGGTGTGATTGCTGGCGCAATTAAAACGTTAACGGCTTCCGGTGAGATTGTGGTGATTGCAAGGGGCAGATATAAGAAAGGGCTGGCTGGTAAAGACCAGAACATGCAGGAAAGGGTGACGGCTCTCTTCCATAAGTTCAAATCTGATTTAGATAAAATGTGCATGGTAAATGCGTTGAGCTTGAAAGAGAATGACTTGCAGTTTAT
>QXXC01000112.1 GCA_009911305.1 Clostridiaceae bacterium
TGCGCAGTCAATTGGATAAAGGTTGGAAAAATAATTCGCGGTTTGCGTCTCCCTCAATTCGCTGTCCGACACCTCACCCCCTGTTACACGTTTGAAGTAATCTTCAAGGCTTTCTTCACAAGTATGGGCTTCCGATACTTCCAAGCCATTTTCTACAAAAGCAGTAACCATTTTTCCTATTGGTAAATCAAGGTTATTCACCTGTATATTGTGGTCATCCTGTACGGTAAACTGGCTTTCATGGAAGATACGCTCTAAAATCCTTGCCGCCTGTGCCGTATCAGAAACAACAAATCGGATATGTTTGCTGCTCTTTGCTTCCAGTTCTGCAAGACTTTCTTCTTCCAGCAATGCGCCGTGGTCAATAATGCCTATATCATCAGCCAATAATGCAATTTCAGAAAGGATATGACTGGAAATCAAAATTGTTTTTCCACGCTCATTGCAGAGGTCACGGATAAAGGAACGGACTTCTGCGATTCCAATCGGGTCAAGACCGTTAATCGGTTCGTCCAAAATCAAAAGTTCCGGGTCATGCATAATGGCAAGGGCAATCGCCAGCCGCTGTTTCATGCCAAGTGAATATTGGGAAAACAGCTTCTTATCTTTGTAAGGCAGACCAACCAGATCAAGTGCGTTTTTAATTGCGCCTTGGTTCGGCACACCCCGCAGGGCAGCAAAAATACGCAGGTTTTCCGCAGCAGTAAGATTAGGATAAAATCCGGGGGATTCAATCAGGCTGCCAATACGGGGCAGCAGCTTCTTTTCATTTGCCGCCAAAGGCTTTCCCCAAATCCACACTTCCCCGGAAGTCGGTTGTGTAAGTCCAAGCAGCATTTTCATTGTCGTCGTTTTTCCGGCTCCATTTCTGCCAAGCAGACCATAGATACGCCCTTTCTGAACATGGATATTCAGATTGGCAACACTTTTCTGTGTTCCATATTGTTTTGTAAGATTTTTTGTTTCAATTACATATTTGCTCATTACGAAACCTCCTTTTCATATCTGCTATTCTATCACGCCAACCTTGCATTAACCTTGCACGAACCTTGCATTAACCTTGCATTTAAAGAAGCAAATCTCTGAAAAAATAAAATCCCCGCAGGACGGAGATTCTATTGCCACCATAAAAAACAGCGCTGATTCATTCTGCCAGTGGAAAAAACAGGATAAAAACGGTTCCCTCTCCCGGTGTGCTTTCCACTGTTATTGTTCCATTCAATTTGGCTATAAGTTGATGTACGATAGACAGACCAAGTCCGCTGCCTTTTTCAGACCGCCCTCTATCGCATTTATAAAGCCGCTCAAAAATATGCTTCAAATCCTTCTTATCAATCCCTACTCCATTATCAGACAAAAGAATTTTTATATTCCCTTCCTGCCCTGATAAAGATATTTCTATTTTATCCGCATGACTATGGGAAATCACATTCTGTATCAGATTGTTTAATATCCTCATATATCCGTCCGGGTCAATCTGCACCCGGAACGGCTGCTCTGGAATGTCCACTGTGAAATCTATCTGTGTATCCTCAAATATGGGTATCCAGTCAATCAGTATGTTCCGTGTCAGTTCCGTTAAATCAACAATAGATATATTCATCGAAAATTCATTTGAACCCAGCTTGAACCAGTCAAAAAGCACATCTATATATTCTTTTAAATCGTGGGCTTTCCGGCGGGCTGTTTCTATATAATCGTCACGTTCTTTCCCATCAACAATCCCTTTATGTGCAGCGTCCAAATATCCTATCAGTGTGGTGAGTGGTGTCCTTACATCATGGGAAAGGCTCGTCATAAGCTGCCTGTTGGTTTCTTCTGTTTGACGATAGGCAGAAAGCCTGTTCTCGTAGGACAGGATAATATCGTTGATTGCATAAGCAAGTGGAGCCACAAGTTCATGTGTTTCCGATAAGATACGCCTGTTACCATTTCCATTTTTTACATCTTCCAAAGCGTCAGACATTTCTAATAACTGCTTTTTCACACGCCGGACTATAAAAACAGCCCCGCAAACCGAAGCAAACGCAACACTCAGTGCAATCATTGTAACTGCTTCTGTATACAATATTCACACCTCCCTATTGAAACGATAGCCAATCCCTTTCACTGTCTGTATATACCGTGGATTGCCCGGATTCTCTTCTATCTTTTTCCGCAGACGGCTGATAATTGCCATAATATTGCTGTCATCATAGACATAATCTTCTCCCCATACAGTTTCATAAATCTGCTGCTTTGTCAGTATCTTTCCCTGATTTTTTGCAAGAAGCAATAGTAAATCAAATTCTTTCGGCGGCAGTTCATAATCACCATTTACCGCATGGATAGAACGGTTATTAAAGTCAATAACCAGCCCGTCAAAATCAAATGTCTGTAACTGTCCGTCTTTTGGGTTAAAGCGAGTATAGCGTCTAATATATCAAACATTAAATAACTCATAGTTTAATAATAACGTTATATATTGATTATACGTTGATAAAGAAATACAAAAATTATGAGTTATTTTATGAACGATGTACTAATCAATGATAGAATACGGGCAATCAGCTCGTCCATGTCAAAAGGTTTTGTTAGATAGTCATCAGCCCCCGCCCGTAAACCACGCACTTTTGAAGCGCTATCATTTTTTGATGTAAACATCAGGATTGGAAGGCTGCTTTCTTTTCTAATCTGCTCCAAAGTTTCAAAGCCGTCAAAGCCGGGCATCATAACATCCAATATGACAAGCTGGTATTCTTTTTCCTTCAGTTGCAGCAGACCGGATTTTCCGGAATAACAGCAGTCGGCTTCTATGCTTTCCTGTAAAACACTCTGCTTGATTAGTACACAAAGTTCCTTATCATCATCTATAATCAAAATCCTGTTCATCATTGACGTTTCTCCGTTCATTAAATTTCACATCCATATGCCGAGATTACAGCCACATTACAATTATATGTGGAGATTTGGGCAATGACAAGTACCTAAAATTGCATTGTGGAAATATGCATAACTGGCTATTCCATTGTAGATAACCCCATTCACAGCACGTGGAAAAGCAAAGGGCAGCTTTCCCACGTCCTGCAAACAGAGTTACCCACAGTTCCATAAACAAGCCAGTTATACACATTTTCCCACGAATGCCGGTTACGGCGGAATCCCACCCATTTATTTTGTCTTTTTATCAAATAAAAAAAGCCCTGCATGATACAGAGCCTTTCCAATCATCTTTATACTCTAATTTAGGGTGTTTTCTTTTCTAAAACTTATTTTTCAGGCTTATCTCCGCCTTTTGTGCAAAATCGGATTTTCTCCCGATAATTGCCGACTGTTTTTCTTTTGAAAAGCAATTGAATACTTCTTCATAGAGAATATCATCTAACTTGCAAAAACCATGTGTGTATTGTTGGCGCTCTGCGGTCTACGCTCCGCTCCGGTCGTTGCTAAACAAGCGCCACTGGCGCTTAGCAACCCTGCTCTTAACGCTGTGTTGTTCATGTGTGAACCTCCTTTGATTATTTTATTTGTATATCTGAACCACTACCGGCTAAAGCCGGTAGGTTCAACATGCTGCTAAAGCAGCCTAAAGTTGTGTAGGCTGCA
>QXXC01000113.1 GCA_009911305.1 Clostridiaceae bacterium
ATGATTACAGCCCCGACCGTACTTACAAAACTTCTGAGGTTGCAGCAGTTCACGGGAGGCTTTATCCAGGCGGACGAGGGAACGAAGCCGGAGCTTGTTTTCAAGGGGAAACTGAACGCCCTGGATGATATTTTAGAAGATTACGTTATAGGCGAGGGAAAGAAGCTGGTAGTGTTCTGCCGCTTCCGCCCGGAAATTGACTTGATACAGAGGCTCCTGGAAAAGAAAAAGATACAGTACCGGAGCATATACGGCGACATCAAGATCGACGACCGAGGACCGATTGTGGCAGACTTCCAGAAGATACCGGAAATAAAGGTATTCCTCGCACAGATCGACACCGCCGGGCTGGGCATTACTTTAACCGCCGCTGATACTTGCGTATACTACAGCGAAAATTTTAACTACGCAGCTTACAGCCAGAGCCTCGCCCGGATCCACAGGATAGGCCAGCGGAACGTATGCACCTATATTCATTTGGTAGTAGAGAAAACCGTAGACGAGGTTATCTTAAAGGCACTTTCCAAAAAAGAGGACCTTGCAAAGACCATTGTGGACGATTGGAGGCAGTATTTTTGATTGAGGCTATAAAAGTAACCCGGAGGCTGGACAAGGGGCGCTTAAACCTTCCGAGAGATTTTAGGGAGACGGCGGGCTTCGATCCGTTCCAGGAGGTAAGCGTAGCCCTTGCGGACCTTGAAGGGGAAAAAGTTTTCATTATAGCAAAAACAAAGAAGGAGGAACCGAAGTGAAGTTAAACGAGGTATACAGCAAGCCGCTGAAGGATGTTATTGAGGCGTTGGAGCTTTCAGACATGAAAGTCCATACCGACGAGGGCGGCAACGTAAAGGCTATTGAACTTAAGTATACAGAGAAGAAAGCGGAGCCGGAACCCAAAACGAATCCGTGGGCATAGGAAGGAGGAAAGCCATGAGTAAACCGAGCAAAGAAAAGGCAGTTTGTAAGACTTGCCAGCATATGGAGCCGGAGATCGTAAGATGCGGCCGGAACCAGTTTTATTGTATGCACCCGGAGGCAAAAACCGAGTGCTTGCCGCACCGGATCATCACCCGGAGCCGTGAAAGCGAGATACCAACAAAGACAGCACCGAAGTGGTGTCCGCTTAACCAGAAGGAGGGATAAAAAGTCATGCCAAAACATACCGAGCAGAAAGAAGAAATTGTAATTTGTAAGCATTGTGGCAAGCCGGAATATTGGGGAGCTATGCGCTGGCTTTCCGGATGGTGCGCTTGCCGGAATTGCTACCGGAGCTTATGGGAGGACCAGAACCACAAGAGATACACCTGGGACGACTTAGACGGGCCGCGCCCTACCATGGAAGAATATAAGGAACAGGAGGCGAGGAAATGCGGAAATACGAATTAAGCATAAGCGCAGATTACGTCCCGGAATGGGGAACCACCGAAGCAATAAGGGAATACTTTCAAAATTCCATAGACGAGGAAACCAGGGACTCCAGCAATAAAATGTTTTTTGATTACGACAGCGGGACCCAGACCATCCGGATCGGAAACAAGCATAGCGACCTGGATATAAAAACGCTTCTTTTCGGAGTTACCACGAAGAACAAAGACAGCGCCATGATCGGGAACCACGGAGAGGGCTATAAGATTGCTACCGTTGTTTTACTTCGTTTAGGGAAAACCGTTGTTTTCCAGAATTACTGCCGCCGGGAGATTTGGCGGCCCCGACTTGTAAAGTCCCGCAGATATGGCGGCGTTTTGGTTCCTACTTTCTTCGTAGAGCCGGAAGCAGTGTGGAAGAAAGTACCGAAGCATAGCTTAATTATTGAGGTCGGCGGGATAACGCCGGAGGAATACCAGCAAATAAAAGATTGCAATTTGCACCTGCAGGAAGGATATACCCACCGGGACACCAGCTACGGCGCAGTATTGGACGACGAGGAAAACAAGGGGCGTATTTTCGTAGGCGGGCTTTTCATTTGCAAAGAACCGAGGCTGGAAGATATAGGGATAGACTTTAAGCCGAAGGTCGTAAGATTGGAGCGCGACAGAAGCATGGTAAACAGCTTCGACGTCCAGTGGTACGCAGCCCGGATGATTGAGGAATTAAAGGACGCAGAAACAACCAAGCGGTCGCTTAATTCCTATAGCGGGGTATATATAAATTCCTACAGCGTTCCCAGCGGACTGAAAGACGAAATAGCCGAGGACTTCATAAACGAGCATGGGGCGAAAGCCATGCCAGTAAGCAACCAGGCGGACATGGAGAAACTTAAGAAGCGGGGGTATAAGCCCGTCATTGTTTCCGAGTCGAAGCGCGACATCATACTTGAATCGGAGCTTTACGAAGAAATTAGGGCGGAGAACGCAAAGGAAAAAGAAAAAGCCCGTCCGCTTTACGACCGTTTCTGCGAGTTTGCGGAGAAGATCGAGGACCGGCTGGAGGAAAGCGAAGTAACCACGCTTTATGAGTTTTTGGACGAATTATCAGAGCTTGAAGAGAAGAAGGAGGAATAAAAGTGGCAGATATTTTTTCATTGATTGACGAGTATAAGGAGCTTCTGGACGAGAAGGACAGACTGAAGGACGCAACCACCGAGAACAACAAGGCACTGGAGGCGAAGCGCAACGAGCTGGCGCAGGCTATGATCGACGCAGAAAGCCCGAAGATAAGCCGGGGCGGCTTCCTTTATAGCTTACAGGACAAGACCAAGTATAACAAGATCGGCGGATGCGACGAGGATGCCTTTTTTGAAACATTGGAGGAACACGGGCTGGGCGATATTATTAAGCGCACCGTAAACGCCCAGACTTTGGACGGAGCCATGGCGGGGCTTGTGGAGGAAAACGACGGCGAGCTGCCGGAGGACTTCGAGGACTTTATCAAGCCTTACCAGTATTACGACGTAGGCAAGAGGAAAGAAACCAATAAGGCGGCAAAGAACGCCAAAGAGAAAAAGGAGGGATAAGAATCATGGCAGATTACGAGCAGATGGAAATTGACGTAAGGCTGGAATCGGAAAAGGACCTTAAGACCAACGTAGGGAAGGTTATTAAGTTCTTTTACGACAAGCGCAGGCTGGAAGCAGAGGAAAGCGGCTGGCCGCTTAAGCAGGTAAAAAGCAAGCATGAGGGCAATAGCCGAAATGAAAGCCCAGGACGCCCAGGAAGGGGCTGAGTTTGAGGAAGCAGAGGAATCCCAGGGCGGGGAGGAAAACGGCGACGGTGAGCCGCAGGAGGAAGCCGAGGGGTACGATCCGGACAAGGATCCGGAAGAAAATTAAGGAGGACACGAGATGGCTTTAAAAGTAAATGAGATCGTAAAGGTTGAGGTGGAAGCCAGCGACGGCCAGGTCTTGAAAGAGGGCGACGCTATTATGCTTCGGGTAAGCAGGCGGACCCCGGAGGACGTAGTCTGCAGATTTGCCGGGCTTTCAAACGGCTACTTTGTTACCACCACCCTGGACGGGCAGCACGAAAACAAGTACCGCCAGGCAAGCATTGAAACCTGTTACCGCATTAAGGAAGTAGAGAAGATCCC
>QXXC01000114.1 GCA_009911305.1 Clostridiaceae bacterium
AGCTGCTGCTTCAATTTCTCAAACGACTTTTTATACTTCCCGGCCAATTCTTCCGGCGGTACAAGCGTTTTATTTTTTCGGTATTTTTCAAGCGTTGCCGCCGCTTTTTCAAGGGCTTTTTCTGCTTTTTCCGTGGCCGCCCACCTCCTTCCGCCTAAATTTCCTTACGCCTTTTTGTTTTTGCATGGCGTAATGTGATAAACTCTGAATTTATAAGGGGTTCTTTTGATTCCTTACGCCTTACGCCTATTTTTTGGAAATATACCGTTACTTTTAAAAAGCGCACGTTTTTTCTTTACCTTTTTACTTCTGCAATAAGCCTATATAATAGGCGTAATGTCGTAAGAATATATATAATAGGCTTAAAAAGCCGCTTGTTTTCGGGGTTTTCTTCCTTACGCCTAACCTTACGCCTAACCTTACGCCTATTTTTTAGGCGTAAGGAAATAAGTATAGTTAATATGGCAGTTCTGCTTCTTCCTCGTCGAAGGGCGACTTTGTGTCAAAGCCTAACTGTTGCCACTCGTCCGCTTTCGATTTTTCCTCAATGCCTGCGGCTTCTGCCGCCTCGTCCTCGTCTAATGGATCAACAGGTTTTGAAAATCTCCCTAAATCAAATTCAACAAAGCGGCTCGTTCTGTTATCAAACCATTTTCTTATGCAGTATTCCTTGCCGCCGTTTGCTTTTGGTGTGCTGGTTATTATGTTCTTATCCGCTAAATATTTCATAGTTTTCCGGGGGCTATATCCGGCCTTGGTTAATGCCTGGTTAAGAAGTGAAGGGAATATATAGGCCTTGCTCTGGTCGTGACTTATTGTCCCCAGGCACGTCCCGATTGCCTTGTCCCCGAACTGGGCGCGGTTGCTCAATATCCAATCTACTATAAACTGGGTGGCGTTTTCGTTTACGTCGCTTACGCCTGCGGCGAGCTGCTCCTGTATAATCGCCTTTGCCATCCGGACGGCTCTCTCCCAGGATTCGTTCCGTATTTCAAGCGGTTTTTTACGATTTCCGGCGTTTTGCTCCGGTAAATCGTCATTTTGTTCCGCTTCGTTCCGGTTTTCGTCCGTTTCGTTCCCAAATATCCAGGTATCTATAATCGCATCCGCAAGGGCGACTGCGCTTATCCCGGCTATATGTGCGCCGCTGGTTCCGTTTGCCGCTGCGTAAATTTCTTCTACCATCTTTTCGTATTGATCCGTTATGGTCCGCTCGTCCGTCGCTAAAAGGCGGCTTATAAACTCCGAGCCGGCCCAGCCGCAATTTGTAGGCGCCTGCTGGTGCATAAGGCTGGCGGATTTCTCGTCGTCGAAAGGGCCGCCGTATATCTCCAGTACACGGGTACTGACTCCGGTCTGCGTGGTGTCGGTGCTTAAAGGTTCTTCGCCTGTGGCAAGGGCTACGGTGCGCCATGTGTTAAGCGTCTGCAGTCCGCCGCCCTTGCTTCCCCTGGCCCTTCCGGTTCCGCTGGCGATCATGTAAACAATCTTTTCCAGGTTCTCCTGCTTCTGTCCTGCAAGCTGCCGCTCGTCAATGCCGAGTGGCAAGTCGTTATAAAAGCCCGCCATCCTCTCCAGGGCGACCTGGGTAGCGTTGAAATTTACCATAAGGCGTTCCGGGTCCCCCCAGGCGGAAAGTGCCGCCTTAAGGGCTGCGGTCTTTCCTCCCTTGGATCCGCCCCAGTTATATACAAAAAATATCCGCTGTTGAATGATTTTAAGAAGCGGGGCGGCGAAGCTGGCCGCCAATATAAAGCGGAACTTGTCCCGGCTCCGGTGCGGCTGCATGGTGGCGATCCATCCCTCGAAGGTTCCGGCGGTGTGGTAAGCCGCCGCCCAACCTCTTAAGGATGGCTCAATATCCAGCACTATGTCGTCCCCGTGTCCTGGAAGGAACCGGCCCCGCGTCTGCCAGCCGAAGGTGGATGTACTATCCGCCTTTTGTATAATGTCTATGTTCTCCGCCTCCAATGCGGCCAGGAAGCTCACGACCTGCTTGGCGTTCTCGCTGGTTACGGTGCATCCCAAATCTGCAAGCGCGGTTATATTCCGGGAAGTGAATATAGTAGAACGCGGGTATATAGCCCGGCTCCACTGCCCGTCCCGCTTAAATGCAATCTCTATTTTTTCCTCGCCCGTTTCCATGCTCTTAAGCCGCTGGGTTAATATGATCGGCGTTCTGCAGACCATGGTCGGTATCGCTTTCTTTTCGTCTATGTGGCTTATGCCCTTCTCTGAATAGATCCAGCCCTCCGGCTGGCGAAGGTTCGCGGGCGCCCCTTTTATGGCTTCCGGTATCGCCCCGGACAGGTCGTCAAGGTCTAACTTCTGGGCGTGTTTTATGGCTTTCTGTATCTTCTCGGATGCCTTTTCCGCTCCGTCCCTTAAGTAAAGCTCCGACGGGTCCTTGACTCCGAACTGCTTACAGCTCCATGTGTAAACCTCGCCTAAAAATTCTTCCTCCTTCAATATCCGGCAAACTTTAGCGAGGAACGTCTGGCCGCCCTGGTCTGGTTCCTGGTGTATATACAGCTTAAGGTCCTGCAACTTCGGAACCATCCGGGCGTTGAAGTTCGCCGCCCCTGGTGATCCGAGTGCCGGAACTTTTAAATACCATAAAGTCTGGGTATCGCTTTCCCCTTCTACAAGAGCCGCCCATCCGGTTTTCCGTATTTCCGGCAGCCTCCAGTCGCCGTATAAAATCAACTTCCCGGCGCTGCCCCAGCTCCATCTAAATTCCTTATCGCCGTAACGCTTCCGAAAGATCGGCGTTGTGTTTTCTTCGTTGAAGTAAGGCGTTTTAAGGTACTGCGTCCCGTCCTTATCCTTGGCGGTGCTGATGCCGCAGGTGTCCTTTAAAAAGTCCTCCGGCAAGTGCTTATTAAAGGTATACTCTGCGAGGGTGTAGCTTTTATTTTTTGGCTTGGCTGGCTTGTTTTTCTTCGGGTCCGGCTCGGTCAGCTTTCCGTACTTCTCTAAAATCTGCTTATAGGCTTCCTTGGTGTCTACGTTGTGAAGCTCCGCCCAGAAACTTACGAAGTTTCCCCCGCGGTCCTCTGAGAAGCAGTGCCACTGTCCGGTTTTTAGGTCTGCGCTGAAACTGTTCTTTTTGTCGTCGTGGAAGGGGCAGCGGCCGACTAAACTGCTTCCGCTGGGCTTCGCGCCTTTTATGACGCTTCTGTACTCCGCTTCGTAATTGACGAAGTCGTCTATATTAAGCTGTTCGGCGTTCATCCTATCACTTCCTTAATCTCTTTACGGGTCATATATACTACCCTTCCACGCATCCTGGCTCTTGTCGCCTGGCGTATTTCCCGCCGCATCCCTTCGCTTATCCGCCCGCCTATAATAATCAAAAGAAACTCGTCAGCCTCCCGAAGCTCCTTAAGTCCTATATCAAGCCCGATCTGCCGCTCCTTCTCCTGGCTCTCGTCCAGGAACTGGGTATAAAACAAATGCGGGGCGACCGGGATCTTCCCCTCTAAAACAACTTTTCTGCAGAAATACCTCGCCAC
>QXXC01000010.1 GCA_009911305.1 Clostridiaceae bacterium
AACGAGGAAATGGTCGGCAACGACCGGATCGTGCGCTTTTCCCTTACCGCCCGCGACGGCTACGAGCCGGTGGGCTTCATTGACCCCAGCAATAACGAGCTGGGGGGCGTATGGCTGCCCATGTTCTACGGTTCCATTTTGGGAGCGGACGGAGCTACCCCGAAGATGGTAAGCCTTGCAAACTTGCAGCCGACCTATAACAACACCACGGACAAGGAAAAGACAGCTATTACCAATTTCAGCAGCCGGGCGGCGTTCCTGGGCGGGCCGATTGTGGAAACCATTATCGACCTTTTGATCATGTTCGCAAAAACAACGAACTTGCAGGAAGCCTATGGGTACGGAAACTGCAGCGGCTACGACGCCAGCCAGTCCCCGACCTACGGAGTAAAGCGGAACGCCGTAGTGGGCGGCGGGCAGTTCTACGGAACCGACGATAAGCTGAGCTTAAATAAGATTTTCCACAGCATAGTCCTGGGCAGCTACCAGCAGTGGATGCGCGACCCTTACGAAGTAGTTGTAAACGGGCGGGTGAAGGTAAGCAAAAATTACACCTACGATCCGACCGGGGCAAAGTATACGGATACAGGGATCACCGTACCGGATAACAAGACCTGGGACACGAACCACAACGCCCTGGACTACCCGGCCCATTTCAGAACCGTACCGGGATACGGCAGTATCCCGGCTTTAGGAATGGACGGAGGGAGCAGCGCGACCGGAGGCTGTGACGGGCTTTGGAGAAAAGACCCGAAGCAGACGTTTACGGGCGTCTGCCTACGGTTCGGTGCTTGCAACATTGGGCTTGCTTGCGGACCGCGGGCGCGGGCTTGGAACTACGGTGTCACGCATGCGAACGGGAGCCTCGGCGCCGCCGATCTTCTTTTACCACCTGTCGGCGTAGCCGTTTAGGGGGTCTGGGGGTGCGAAGCAATTCCCCCAGGAGATACCGGAGCTTTGAAGCAGCGTAAATTATAAGCAACAAAATATAAGGGGATAGGGGCGGCGTCACCTGGGGGCGTCTGCCTACGGTTCGGTAATTGCAACAATGGGCTTAATTGCGGACCACGGGCGCGGAATTGGAACAACAGTGTCACGAATGCGAACTGGAACATCGGCGCCGCCTTTTTTCTATTCATACGGTTCATTAACTTAAAGCCGCCCTTATTCCTACACCCCTGGGCGTTGAAATACGCCTTAACCGCCATTATTGGAAGGGTAAGTGGTAAATTAACTTGATACAGGGCGCACGGTAAAGCGGTCGCACCTGCCGTGCGTAGAGGATAGAAGAAAAAATATTCTTATAGGAGTATTGTTTATGCGGAAGAAGGAGCTGTGGCAGAAAGTAGAAAAAGCCGCAACGGAAAGAGGCGTTAAACAGTACAAATATTTGTATCGCCGTATGCTTGACGAAAACATAATAAGAAAAGCATACAAGAAGCTGCGGAAGGGCAAAACGAAGCGAATAGAGATACAGAAGATAGACGCCGATCTTGATAACGAAGTCGCCGCCATGCGGCGCATGATAGAGAATACGAAGCCGCCAGACGTTCCGGTGGAACACCCGGAGCTGGCATATAAGCCGAAAAAGCGCAAGCCGAAAATCATAAGGGAAAAGGGCAAAACCCGGAAGATATTTATGCCGGAGATACACGAGCAATGGCTGCACCATATAATCGTCCTTATTTTGGAGCCGATTATAACAGCCACGGCTTACCCATATTCCTGCGGCAGCTTCCCGAAGCGGGGCGCACATTACGGCAAGAAACGGCTTTTAAAAATTATCCAGGGCGGAAAGAATATCCGGAATTTTGCGAAGATTGACATCCGCCATTTTTACGACAGCATACGGCTGGACATTCTTATGCGGGAGCTTCGCATAAGAATAAAAGACGAGCTTTTTCTATACATTGTGGAGCTTTGCTTACAAGGCTTTAAGAAGGGAATACCGCTGGGCTTCTACATTTCCCAGTGGCTGGCAAATTATTTGTTGGAGCCGCTGGATCACTTCATAACGGACAAGCTGGGAATACCGAACCTTATCCGCTATATGGATGATATTGTTTTAGGACACGACAACAAAAAGAAGTTGCACCAGGCAATAGTAGAAATTAAGAAATTCATAGGGCGGAGGTTCCGGCTGAAGCTGAAGCGAAACTACCAGGTCTTTAAGTTCAACTACCAGAAGAAGAACGGGAAGGTCGTAGGGCGCGTTATTGATTTTATGGGCTTCCTTTTCTTCCGCAACCGGACAACGATGCGGAAAGCTATTATGCTTTCAGCCACCAGGCTGGCCAGCAAGCTACACGCAGCAAAGGAAGCCGGGAGGGGATATTTTAAGAAACACTTAGAGGCAATGTTAAGCTATATGGGCTGGTTCAGTTGTACGGACACTTACGACGCATACCAGGACTATATAAAGCCTTACATAAAAGTAAGACAGCTTAAGAAAATTATTTCAAAATTGACAAGGAGGGCAAACAGAAATGAAGCAGTGGACACAGGAACGAAGCGCAAGCCGGCCGGCAGAATTGCAGCTTGTGGCGCCTGATACTTTCATCCAGCGCCGGAACATTCAGCAGGAGGAACACGAAGCCACGGAGCAGGCGGCAGCCTATACGGACTTCGTATGCGAGAGCCGGGAGATCAGCGTCGGAGAGTACGAGATGCTTAAGAGCATAGAGGAAATCCGGACGGACGAGGCAGTGAGCGCAGCTATTGACGAGTACACGATGCAGCTTATGGAAGGAGGGCTTTTATAATGGCTTCGATTTTAGTAAACAGCCTTAAGAGGCTTTATGCAGCAGGCAGAGTCACCAGGGAACAGATCGGGGAACGGGTAGAGAAGGGAACCATCACCGAAGCCGATTACCAGGAGATCACGGGGGAGGAATATGGAGAATAGGAGCAGCGGCCCGCTGGAGATAGTAGAGCAGCAGAACGCCATTATAAGAATCCAGAGCGGCGTTATTGACGAGCTTTTCTTGCTTCTTATGCAACACATAAGCGCAGAAGAAGCGGACGGCCTTCCGTGTATTGCCAGGATTAACCAGGCGGCGGAAATCCGGGCGGGAATCGGCTTAGACTAATATTTCTACACTAAAAGGCAAAAGGCCCAGGAAACGGCGCAGGACGCGCCGTGGAAGGGGCTTATTTTATTGCAAGAAGGGAGGGCAAAAGCATGGACACACCCATCACCAGGGCAGAGCATCAGGAATTTGCAAAACGGCAGGACGAGGAAAACAAGCGGCAGAACAAGCGGATCGACGAGCTGGAGGAAACCGTGCGCCAGATTGGAACGCTTACCGCTTCCGTTGAAAAGCTGGCCGTAAGCATTGAGAGCATGGCGAAGGAGCAGGAGCAGCAGGGAAAACAGCTCCGGGAGCTTGAAGCAAAGGACGGCGAGATGTGGCGGAAGATTGTAGGCTACATAGCAACCGCCATTGTCGGCATTGTTATCGGCTTTGTTTTCAAGCAGATCGGGATGTAACAGGGCAACCGCGCCGGAAGGTTGGGAAACCCCGGCGCAAAAAAAATAAACCTTAAAGGAGGACAACACCATGAAACAGATTAACTGGGTAAAGAAACTTACAAGCCGGAAACTTTGGACGGCGGTCGCTTCCTTCGTTTCCATGATGATCCTGGCAACGGGCGGAGCCGAGAACACGGCGACGCAGGTAACGGCACTTATTATGGCCGGTGCTTCCGTTATTGCCTACATTATCGGGGAAGGATTGACGGATGCGGCAAACATTGAGGGCGAGGTCGGGATCGAGGTCCAGGAGGATACCGAGGAATAGGAGGCAGACCATGGGCATTATTTGGGGAGGCGTAGAGCGTGAGCTTTACGCCTTTTACAGTAGCAAGGGACTTTGTAACAATGGCATTTTCGGGCTGTTCGGCAACTTTTACGCAGAGAGCAGGATGAACCCGAAGAACCTGCAGAACAGCTTTGAAAAGAAACTCGGCTTTACAGACGAGAGCTACACGGCAGCAGTTGACAATGGAAGCTATAAGGACTTCGTACACGACGGTGCAGGCTACGGCTTACATCAATGCACATTTTGGAGCCGGAAACAGGCTATGCTTGCTTTCCACCAGGCAAAGGGCGTATCCATTGGCGACACCTTGACGCAGGCGGAATTTATTTACAAGGAGCTTTCCGAGAGCTTCCCGGCAGTCCTTAAAGTTCTTAAGACAGCCGCCAGCATCCGGGAGGCTTCCGATGCCGTACTGCTACAGTTTGAGAAACCGGGGGATCAGAGCGAAGCCGTCCAGAAGAAGCGGGCGGGCTATGGCCAGGAGTACGAAGCTCTTTACCAGAAAGAAGGAGGGAACGAAGGTATGACAGAGGCACAGGCAAGACAGAAGGTCGTAGGCATTATGCAGGGCTGGATCGGGCTTAAGCGTTCCGACAAAAGCCACGCCCCGATCATTGACACATATAACGGCGATAAGCCGCTGCCCAGGGGGTACAAGGTTACTTACACTGACGCATACTGCGCCACCACGACCAGCGCGGCGGCGATCAAGGCAGGCTATACGGATATTATCCCGGTAGAGTGTTCCTGCTATTATTTGATTGAGAAAGCCAAGGCTATGGGCATTTGGCAGGAAAACGACGCATACATCCCAGCACCGGGCGACGAAGTTCTTTACGACTGGGACGATGGGGCGAACTTTGCTACCACGGATTGCACCGGAACACCGGAACACGTCGGCATGGTTGAGGCAGTAAGCGGAAACACGATAAAAGTTATGGAGGGCAACATGAGCGGCGGAGTCGTAGGACGCAGGAACCTGCAGGTCAACGGCAGATATATCCGGGGCTTTATTTGCCCGAACTACGCCAGCAAGGCGACGGAGAAAGCTCCGGAGAAAAGCATAGACGAGATCGCCACGGAAGTCCTGGCAGGAAGATGGGGGAATAACCCGGAGCGCAAGCAGAAGCTGGAGGCGGCCGGCTACAACTACGAAGCCGTCCAGGCAGCAGTAAACCAGAAAGCGAAAAGCGGAGCTTCTGCAAAGAAAAGCGTTTCTGCAGTAGCCCAGGAGGTACTGGCAGGCAAGTGGGGCAATAACCCAGCCAGGAAGAAAGCCCTGGAGGCGGCCGGCTACGATTACAACGCCGTCCAGGCGGAAGTAAACAGGCTTTGCCAGAAGTAGTCACATTTTCACAAAGGAAAGCCCGGTATTTTGTCTATTTCAGTGAATAGATGAAATCGGGAAACAGGCGTATAATTGTGCGCCAGAGGGGGGTATAAGGGGGTAAAACCCCAGCCCCGAAAAGCGAGAAAAGCCCCGCTGCCGTTTTGGCAGTTGGGGCTTATTTTTTAATTCCAGATATGATTATTTTGTCGCCATCGAAAGAGGCTACGACGCTTCTATTATTCAGATCCACACCCAGGGCAGCCGCCCAGGGCTTCGGTACTGAGAGCTTGAAACCAACGGAACCAGAGCCGCCCTTATTGGCGATTAAGTTAAGTTCCCTTGTTTCAATTCCTTCTGTTGTTTTCTTCATTTCCTACACTTCCTTTTGCGACGTCGCAACGAATTTTATATAAAAGAGGCTTCCCGGCCGCCCTTCGGTATAGCCCGACGGGTAGAGCTTGCATAGCTCGGCTTCACATCACCTATTAACCTTTCTTCCACGCGCCAGGCGCAGATCCTGCGGAGGTTTACGAGTTGCACCGTTTCCCCGGACGGTTTTAAGATTTTCCCATTAAAAATCAGTAAAACTTGTTGAACGACACTCAGGCCGGGAAGCCTTGATTTATACATAGCACCCATCCCACAAGCTGGGGAGCTTGCTTTACTTCTACCCGCCGGGCTTTGGACCGGCCGTCGGTGGTTTAGTGCCAGGGCAGCAGCTACGCCGCCGCCCGTTCAATTTTAAATAACCAGTTTTCCTCGTCTTCGGTTACAAGCCCGAAGTATTCATCCGTCCGGGTAAAGTTGTATTCGATACCGAAGAACTGAAGGAGAACCATTTTATATACTTCCCATTGAGCCTGGCACCAGTCCGCAACCTTACGCTCGCGCTTGTATTCTTCGGTATAATATTCATTTACCCGGCAGGAGTCCAGAGCTTTGTCCCAGGATATAATACAGCACTTAAGCTCCGCCCCTACTTCCGTCTTTAAAAACTTTTCCTTATTCAGCTTCATAATTGCATCCTCCTATTTGTTCAGAGCTTTAACGGCATTTTTAAAACAACGCTCTTTTGCACTCGGTTCGTTTCCATATTCCCGGCGGCTTTTCCGCTTTCCGTTTTCCATAACCATATATCTCACACAGCAATCATCCAAGATGCAAACCACGCAGCGGGAGCAGTTCAGCCCTTCGTAATATTCCTTAAACATTGTATCTTTAACTTTCTTTAATTCAGCCATTTTTATCACCTTTCTTGCTTCCGTTTTTTTGTTTCCGTTCCCTTAAGGTGTGTGTATGGTAACTCTGAAAAGACGGTACGTCAAGTCTTTTTTGAAAGTTTTTTAAAAGAATTTTTAGTGGCATTTCTTACGGTTATTTACACAACAAATACCAGCGTATTATAAGAAAAGAGCCGCGCCGCATCGCGGGCGCGGCTCTTTTTTCTGTCCGGCCGGTCTTCCCGGCGTCTGAAACGCAGGGGGCAGGCCGGACAAACACCCCTTTACCTGTAACAGCTCCAAATCCCCGCTGCTACTGCCCTTTACTGGGCATAATACATATCGTAGTCTTCCTTAAATGCCGCCGCTACTGCGTCCAGCTCAGACTGGATCTCCGCGGTATCCACCGTATGGGAGGAAGCGGCCACTGAGAAGATGTTTGTCATAGATTCCGCAAATTTTGTGGAGAATACAGAGTAGGATGGCGTTCTCGGACGGGGAACCGCTGTGTTCTGAAGCTGCTCCACGAACAGGGCGCGCGCGCCCTCCTTGTACTCTGCCATGGCCTCTGTCTCATAAGAGGAAGCGCGGGTAGCCGGCTTCGCAACCGCTGCGGCATAGGTTGCCACATTGTCCGTGCTCATCAGCCACTGAAGGAATTCTCCCGCTGCCTCTACGTTCTGGCAGTCCTTGCTGACTGCGGCAGACCAGTCGCCGCACGGGGAAACTGCCTTTTTAGTCTTATCCGATACCGGATAATAGGTTACGCCCCACTCAAAATCAGCGCTTCCCTCTAAGATTGCCACATCCCAGGAGCCGCCCAGCATGGTCGCGCAGGCGCCGTTTAAGAACTCATCCTGAATCGGGTCAATATTCGCATATCCCTTGGCAATCAGGTTGGCAAGATACTCGGCTGTCTCCACGCATTCGCTGCTGTTGACATAACCGTCTGCCTGGGAACCGTCCTCGCTGACGAAATCCTTGCCGTTGGAGATAAACATGGGCTCCAGCGCATACGGAAGGCCCTCGCCGTGATCCATGATAATGTGGGTTCCCACATAATCCGCTGTGGTACATTTCTCAGCAATCTCCTCCAGCTCGGACCAGGTCAGCGGGTTATCCAGCGTGCGGGACTCGATGTCCGCCACATCCACGCCGCAGGCGCTTAAGTAGTCTTTATTATAATACAGGGCCACCGACGACTCCGTCGCGGAGATGGCGTACAGCTCCCCGTCATATGTACACTGCGCTACCGTAGAAGCCGCAAAATCAGAGAGGTCTTCCTCGCCGAAGAACTGCGAGATCGGTACGATAATGCCGTTGCCGGCGTAGTAAGATACCGTCGGGCCGTCTACGAAAAAGATGTCCGGAAGATCGTTGGACGTAACGGCTGTGGTAATCTTGTTCTCATACGCATAGGAGTCGGAACGGTCAATCGCCTCACGGCTTACCTGAATCTCAGGATGCGCTGAGTTCCACTCTCCAAGCTTCTCCACCCACCATTTCTCCACGGCCTCTTTATCCGTCGGACTCCATATGGATAAGGTGACGCCTCCCTCCTGTGCTGCCGGGGCATCCGAACCGCCGCCGCTCTCAGCCGGCTGGGCGCTGCCGCCGCCACCGCCACAGGCTGTCAGGGACAAAGCCATCGCAGATGCCAGAACCAAACTGGCTGCATTCCTTTTCTTCATATCATTTTCCTCCTTAAATTTGTTATATGGAACCCGTTCCATATACTTCATTTTTTTACCACAGGACGCCCCTGTGGTTGATTCCGGGTTTGTGGAACCCGTTCCATGTCTGTGGCTTCATATTAGCACTTTCTCTCAATTTTGTCCATAGCTTTTCACGATCTTTTGCATGAAAACACCAAAAATGTGAAATGTACATAATTTCATGGTATAATTTTTATGCATTTTTACCAATCACATAGCCAAATAAACGCGGCGCAGTGGCTGCGTTCAGTGAATCTGACCCAAATATACCACAGCGTGGGGCGTGCAGATGGCGGGAATGATTTTTCAGACACGCTCTGAGCCGGACAGAACGATGTATCCTCTGAACAGGTAACATATCATAATTAAGCGACAGGAAGCATTGCGGCAATCCCTGACCTATGATAGAATAGACTTAATTTTCACCGAACCATGACGCGGCGGCGACAGGGAGCAGGAAACGTATGAAGCCCCTGCAGCCTCTGTCGGTCATGCGCAGGAAACTGTTACAAAAATAAGAATTAAAAAATGGAAGGAACATAACCCATGAAGTCGATCAAGTCAAAAATTCTGGTAAGTATGCTGTCCGTTGTCCTGGTTGGTTCGATTTTAATCGGCGCAATTACTGCCCTCTTAAATGCCCGCGGCATAGATGTCCTGATGCAGAAAACACTGGGGCCTGCCACGCAGATAGCGGCGGACGCGGTCCGGTGGCGGATGGATAATTACTGGACAGCGCTCTTTGAAGCGGCGGCCTCCGATATCTTCCGGGAATCGGATCCCATGGCGCCTGAGCTGGTCTCCGTCCGGGACGACATCGCCTCCCGCAACGGTTTTCTCTATGTAGGCAAGATGGATGCGGACGGCTTCTCTTCCACGGGCGACAGCTATGCGGACGAGGAATATTTCCAGCAGTGCAGGACGACCATGAAACCCTACATATCCAACATTATGAGCGACGGCCAGCAGATGATCTTCCTGCTTGAGGCGCCAATCATAACCGACGGCCGCTTTGACGGCGTGGTCTACGGCGGCATCAGCGCCGGCTTTTTGTCGGATATCGTGGTGAATCTGGCCATGGGCGACGACAGCGTGGCCTATATTCTGGATCAGAGGGGCAATGTCATCGGCCACCGCGAGCATTCTGTTGTGGAAGAGGGTTCCAATATGATTGAAGCGGCCAAAACCGATCCCGGCGCTGCAGATGTAGCTGCTGTGAATCAGCGCATGATTCAGGGAGAAACCGGCTTCGGCGCCTATCAGTTTTACGGTGATAACAAGCTGGTCGGCTTTGCCCCCATCGGCGGCTGCGAGAACTGGAGCCTTGCCATTGAAGCCAGCCAGCATGAGTTTAAGTCCACGCTGGACCAGAGCATCCTGCTCACGATCCTGGTCGTGGCTCTGGTGGTAATCGCCTCTTTTCCGGTCGCAATCCGGATGGCGCGATCGATTTCCGGCCCTATCCGGGCCTGTGTCGCCAGACTGGAACGCCTCTCGGAAGGTGATCTGCGCACCCCCACCCCTGGCGTGAAGTCCAACGATGAAACGGCTGAGCTCACAGCGGCCCTTGGAACCACGATATCGCGTTTAAACGATGTGGTGCAGGATGTCTCCCATCATCTGGGACAGATGGCAGGCGGCGATTTCCGCGAAGAGATACACCGCGGCTACTGGGGCGATTTTTCTGCGATTGAGAAATCCATACGGGCTATCCAGAGCTCTTTGAAGGACACGCTTCTGCGAATCCGCCAGTCTGCCGGGACGGTGGCGGCCAGCGCGGGCCAGGTAGCCGACGGCGCCCAGTCCCTGAACCAGGGCGCTGCGCAGCAGACCAGCGCTGTCAGGGAGCTCTCCTCCAGCATTGACGATATTGGCGGGAGCGCCAGGGCGACAGCAGACGCCGTCGCCGAGGCGAACCATTTCGTCGAGCAGGCCGGGGCTCAGTTGGGCGTCAGCGTGGAGTATGTCAAAGATTTAAACTCCGCCATGGAACGGATCTTAACCTCCTCCAAAGAAATCGGCAAGATCATTGAAACCATCGAAACCATCGCCTTCCAGACCAACATCCTGGCCTTAAATGCCGCGATAGAAGCCGCGCGGGCAGGCGTTGACGGAAAGGGCTTCGCCGTGGTAGCCGATGAGGTCGGCATGCTGGCCGCTAAATCCGACGAGGCGGCCAAGGCCACCAAGGAGCTGATTGAAGGCTCGATCGCGGCGGTGGCCGAATGCAGCCAGGCAGTGGGCAACGTCACCGGCGCTCTGGACAAAACCAGTGTCTTTGCCGGCAATGTGACGGACAGGATGAGCCTCATGGTAGAAGCGGTCAACCATCAGACCAACGCCATTTCCCTCGTTACCAGGGGTATCGATCAGATCTCCTCTGTCGTTCAGTCCACCTCTGTAACCTCAGAGCGCAGCGCCGAAACCTCCCGTGAGCTCTCGGATGAATCCCAGCTCATGAATACGCTGGTACATCAGTTCCAGCTGGAATAGTTCCCGCCCCGGCGGCGGATACCTGCAAAGATACATATTCCCGCCCAGAGCGTGTTTGAAACATGCTCTGGCCCGCAGGAATCAAATTTTAAAGAAAGCGGGGTAGACTCCATGAAATTTCTCCAGGAAGGGACGCTGGCAAATTTTTTAAACCGGCTGACAGATTTAATCCTTTTAAACATGTTGTGGTTTTTGTGCTGCCTTCCCATTTTTACGATCGGCGCGTCCACCTGCGCCCTCTATGAAGTCACAATGCGCTATGCCCTCTTTGAGGAGCCGCCCATTGTCAGGACCTTTTTTGAAGCCTTTAAGCATTCCTTCAAAAAGGCGACCCTGCTGTTCCTTGCCTTCCTGGCGGCGGGACTGTTTCTGGCCCTGGATCTCTGGTGCGCCATCCTGTGGGGTATACCGTTCAAATTCCTGTTTATAGTGGTCATACTGGCTGTGTTTTACTTCTATCTCGCTGTGCTCAGCCATGTGTTCCCCGTACTCGCCTATTTTGACACCGGCGTAAGGGAAAGCGTCCGCAGGGCCTTCCTATTCTCCATGAAGAACGGCGTCTTCACGGTTTTTATCATGGTGATCAATCTGCTTCCTGTGCTCGCGATCCTGACAGCCCCCGCCTATTGGGGAGAGATCCTCTTTTTGTATCTGATCCTTGGATTTTCCGTGATCTCCCTCTTAAGCTCACTGCACTTAGTCCGCCTCTTTGATCCGGAACGCGCGGCAAAAGCACAGCAGATAGAGGCGCGGCAGCGTCGGCTGAAGGACGAGGATCGGGCGGAAAAGGATGATACAGAAGAAGAAACGTAAATTTAAGAAAAAAATACCCCGTCTGCTGCACACGGCGAACAGACGAGGTATTAAAAAGGGGAGGATAAGTATTCAAAACTTTCTCTTTTGTGATAGTAACAGTATAACCTGTCTCTGACGGTTTATACACTTTCTTCAAAATTTTTTTCGCCTGTGCGGTTGCAATACTCCCAAATGAGCAAAACGCGGATGCGCAGGCAGACGCAGGAGCGCGTAAGCGCGGGTGTTGCGAATGTGGGAGTCACGCCGGATGCGCGTTGGAGCGTCCAACCGCACAGGTGGAATTTTTATCCGGGTCTTCTGGCAGCCTCCTTCGGCCCGGATCGTTACGGCGTCTCTGCGGCCTTCCCCTCATCCTCATAATAGGCAATTTTCCTCTCCAGCCTTTGGATCGTTTCATCCATTTCCCTGCGCTTTTCCAGAAGCGCCTCTCTCTGCCGCACTAAAAGCTGCATCCGCTCCGGCTTTGTGTGCTCTCCCTCGCGCAGCAGCGCCATATATTGGAGCAGCGTTTCCACAGGCATGCCTGCGCTGCGCATACATTTTACAAATTCCACCCATCCGCACTCCTCGGGCTGATAATCCCGGACGCCGCTTTTGTTTCTCGTTACCGGCGGAATCAGGCCGATCTTTTCGTAATAGCGCAGTGTGACTGCCGTCAAACCGTATTTCTCACTTACCTCGGAAATTGTCATTGGCTTTAACCATCCTTTATCACCGTACACAGCGCTCCTGGCGTTCCATCCAACCAGCGGGAGTGATTTTTCAAACACGCTTGAAACAAAGGATGTCTGAAACTGGACACCTTCCCTTACCGGGCTGCTGTGATTTGCAGCTTTGCAGCCGCATCTTCTTTTGTATTCCGGTTCTTACTATACCACTTAAAGCCGGCTTTAAGTCAAGAACAACGTCGCGGCTTGTGTGTATCGCAAACTATAACCTCTTTCCCTATTCTCATTCATGTGATATAGTAAAAGAAACGTATCCATACCTTCCATGGACAGATTAAATCATGAACTATTTATTGATAAGGAGATTTCCATGAAAAAGAGCCTGTTCGTTTTGTTCCTTCCGGCTGTTTTTTTCTTTGTATGCCTGCCTCTTCTGCGCATGCAGAGCATTCTCCGGCATCCGGACAGCGCTCCGGATGCCGGATTTGCGAAAAACGGCGGCGCGCCGGATGAATTTACGGTACTGACGATCGGGACGGCAGACAGCGGCGGCACGATGTATCCGGTGGGCGATGCGATTGCAAAGACGCTCAACGGCCACGACAGCAGCCTCAAGGTAAATTTAAGCGCCTCCAATGGTTCCTACCATAATGTGATGAGTATCCTCGACGGGCAGATCGATATGGGGCTGGTCAGCGGGGATATGGCGTTCTGCGCTTATTTTGGCTCAGGAGAGTTTGAGGGACAGCCCAATCAGAGCCTCTGTACTATTGGCGCCTTCTATTCCAGCCTCTCAAACTGGATGGCTCCTGATTCCGGAGGACTTACCTTTGTACATGATATCGCCGGCCGCCGCGCCGCTGTCGGGCCGCAGGGCTCTACGACAGAGGCAGTGGCGCGGACGGCCCTGGAAGCCGCGGGCGTCACGGATTCCAACGCGACCCTGTTAAATTACGGCCTTGGCTCCGGCAGCCGGGCTGTAACGCTGGGCGAGCTTGACGCCGTACACGGCTTTGCCGGTATCCCTATCTCCGGGCTGACGGAGCTGGCTCAGTCGGTTCCCTGCCATCTGCTGACGTATACCAAAGAGGAATTGAGTGAGATCATCTCCTCCAATCCCTTTTATTACAGCGCCGTTATCCCGGCGGGAACCTATCCCGGCCAGACCGGGGACATCCCGACCTTTGGAGTGAAATGCCTTCTCTGCGTCAACGCTGATATGGATCCGGATCTGGTGTATACCATTACACGGATTCTGAATCAGTCCACAGAGGATCTGGCCGCCAGGCACGACGCCCTGTCCTCCCTGACGCAGAAGGGCTATATCTGCGATGGTCTCCCCATTCCGCTTCATCCCGGTGCGGAAGCGTATTACCAGGAGGCAGGGCTTCTGGACCGCTAGAGCGTGTTTGAAACATGCTTTCTGCCAGATGTGCGTTCCGCTTTGCGGTATATTGCGGTATCAGCTCCGGGAGCCTTTCCGGCTTTTTAGCGCCCGCATCAGGTTTATCATCTCAATCGCTCCTGTTGCGCAGTCAAAGCCCTTATTCCCGCTCTTGGTTCCGGCCCTCTCAATCGCCTGCTCGATATTTTCTGTGGTCAGTACGCCGAACATGACCGGGATCCGGCTTTTCAGGGAGACCTGTGCAATTCCCTTTGACACCTCGCTGCACACATAATCATAATGGCCTGTACTTCCGCGGATCACGGCTCCCAGGCAGATGATTGCGTCGTACTCGCCGCATTCTGCCATCTCGGCAGCAATGAGCGGAATTTCAAACGCGCCCGGCGTCCAGGCCACATCGATGTCCTCCTCTCTCACCTGATGGCGTTTTAAGGCGTCCAGAGCGCCTGACAGAAGCTTTGATGTGATAAATTCATTAAATCTGGAGGCCACGATGCCGATTTTAACCTGCTCTGGTATAAAGGTTCCTTCAAAAGTATTCATCTTCTCTCTCCTTATAAAACGTGTCTGAAACATGCGCACATTGGCAGTCCACTGCGTTTTGTATGATTTAAGCCCGATTTTTGAATATCAAAATCTGCTTAATCCTATCTGTTCCAAGTCATACTGCATAAATATCTATTATTATTTTATCTTTATTATCATCAAGTATTTACATTTATATTTTATTCATCTACAGGTGCAGCATATGTCCCATACGTACTTTCTTTGTTTTCAGGTAAAATTGGTCATATTGTGTCGCTTTGATCTCAATCGGAACACGTTCTCTGATCTCCATGCCAAAATCCGACAATTGGTATACCTTATCCGGGTTGTTCGTCAAAAGCCGCAGTGTTTTTGCCCCCAGATCTCTCAGAATCTGCGCGCCGATGTAGTATTCGCGCAGATCGCCGGCAAAGCCCAGGGCGATGTTGGCCTCCAGCGTATCCATCCCCTCATCCTGGAGTTCATATGCGCGCAGCTTATTTAAAAGGCCGATTCCCCGCCCCTCCTGCCGCATATAAAGGAGTACGCCGCGGCCTTCTGATTCGATCTGCTGCATGGCTGCCGCAAGCTGCTGGCCGCAGTCGCAGCGCATGGAGCCAAAGGCGTCGCCTGTGAGGCATTCGGAGTGGACTCTGCATAAAAGCTCTGTCCCGTCGCCGATCTTCCCCTTCACCAGGGCTACATGATGTTCCCCATTTAAGCGGTTGCGGTAGCCATAGGCCGTAAACTGGCCGTAGCGCGTCGGCATGCGGGTAACTGCGATCCGCTCCACCAGCTTTTCATGGCGCTTTCTGTACTCCTGCAGAGCCCGGATGGTGATGAATTTCAGATTCCATTTTTCCGCCATCTCATGCAGCTCCCTGGCGCGCATCATGGCGCCGTCTCCGCTCATAATCTCACAGCACAGGCCGCATTCCTTTAAACCTGCCAGGCGCATCAGATCCACCGTCGCCTCCGTGTGTCCGTTTCTCTCCAGCACGCCGTTTTTTCTTGCCAAAAGGGGAAACATATGCCCCGGCCGGCGGAAGTCCTCTGGCCGCGCATCCGGATCCACGCAGGCTCTGGCTGTGATGCCGCGTTCTTTTGCGGAAATCCCGGTTGTGGTGGAAACGTGATCCACTGACACGGTAAACGCCGTCTCATGGTTATCCTGATTTTCCTCCACCATCTGCGGAAAGCTCAGCCTTTTGCAAAGCTTTGCGCTCATAGGCATGCAGATCAGTCCCTTTCCATGGGTGGCCATAAAATTCACGTTCTCCGTAGTGGCAAATTGCGCTGCACAGATGAGATCTCCCTCATTCTCCCGATCCTCGTCGTCTGTGACCAAAATCACGCGGCCCTGCCTTAATTCTTCCAGGGCCTCCTCGATTGTATCAAACTTGTCCATTTTGTCGCCTCTCCTTTTTTTAACACGCCCTAAAATCCGTTTTCCGCCAGAAAGGCCCTGGTAAGCCCTCCCGTTCGTTTCCCGGCCGCCGTCCCGGTCTGGCCGGACAGGCCCAGAAGCTTTTCCACATATTTCCCCACACAGTCATTTTCCAGATTCACCGCATCGCCGGGACGCCGCAAGCCCAGGGTCGTCTGTTTTGCTGTATGGGGAATGACGGATACGGAAAAGGACTCCGCATCCACCCCGGCCACAGTCAGGCTGATCCCGTCAATGGCGACAGAGCCCTTTTCCACAATATAGCGCATAACCGGCGAGGCGGCCCGGATCGTATACCATACAGCATTGTCGTCCGTTCTCACCCGGATGATGGTCCCCGTGCCGTCGATGTGGCCTGACACGATATGGCCGCCAAACCTCCCGTCCGCACGCATGGCGCGCTCCAAATTGACCGGGCTGTCCTTTTTCAGAGCCCCCAGCCCGGAGCGGTTCAGCGTCTCATGCATCACATCCGCCGTAAAGCTCTCCCTGTCAAAGGAGGAGACGGTTAAGCAGACGCCGTTTACCGCGATGCTGTCCCCTGTATGGATATCCTCCAGAATCCGCTCTGCACGCACAGACAAAACAGCGGAATGCGTTCCTGCCGCCACAGACCGGATCGAGCCGATCTCCTCTATGATCCCTGTAAACATCTCTTCACCTCGCTCTCCACCAGGAGATCATCCCCCAGTCTTGTCACGAAGGCCAGTGAAAGCGCGGCGGCGTCCTCCACTGCCTGCGCGCCGCCTCCGCCGACCGGCGAGGGCGCTGCCTTTCCGCCAAAGATCTTCGGCGCGATATATGCCTGGATCCAATTGACCATCCCGGACTTTAATAACGATCCGTTTAACGTCCCGCCGCCCTCTGCAAGGATGCTGTCAATCCCCATTCCTCCCAGACGCTGCATCAGCCCGCAGAGATCCAGATGGCCGTCCCTCTCCGGCAGCGTCAGGATCTCACAGCCTGCAGCCCGGTACGGCTGAAGCCGTTCCGGATCCCTGCAGCAGGTGGCCAGAATCGTCCTCACATCCCCGGCTGTGGCGACCGCTTTTGCGTCCTTTGGAATCGTAAGCCGGCTGTCGCACAGGATCCGGATCGGATTCCTTCCTCCGGGAATCCGGCAGGTGAGCTGCGGATCGTCCGCCTTCACCGTCCCGGAGCCGGCCATAACCGCCGTATACCGCCCCCGATCCTCATGGACACGCCGGCGCGCTTCTTCCCCGGTAATCCATTTGGACGCCCCTGCCGCAGTCGCAATCTTCCCGTCCATGGTCATCGCATACTTCAGGACAACATAGGGCAGGCCGGTACGGATATAGTGGAAAAATACCCGGTTCTGCGCCTCGCACGCCTCTCTCAGCACACCCTCCGTCACCTCAAGGCCATGTTCCCTCAACATCCGGATTCCCTTCCCCGCCACAAGAGGATTGGGATCGCCCGCCCCAACCACGACCCGGGCGATCCCCGCTTCCAAAATCGCCTCCGTGCAGGGCGGCTGGCGGCCTGTGTGGCAGCACGGCTCCAGCGTCACATACAGCGCAGCGCCTGCGGCCGGCTCCCTGCACGATCGCAGAGCCGCCCTCTCGGCATGAAGCTCTCCGTAACCGGCATGCCATCCTTCCCCTATCACACGTCCTTCCTTCACAATCACCGCCCCCACCAGAGGGTTCGGGCTGACCCGCCCGCAGCCCCGCTCAGCCAGCTCCACCGCACGGCGCATAAACGCCTCATCCGTCTGACACAGGCTGCCTGGCGCCGCACATTTCTCCCGATGTTCCATCTGTTCACCTTCTTTACATTTTTTATACGGGCATATGCATAAAAAAACGCCCCAAACTCTCGTTCAGGGCATTACGTTTACAAAATCCATGCATCTATCCCCGCACAGCCGGCGGCGGCCGCTTTGCCTCCTGTCTCAGAAGCCTTTTAGCCGCTTCCAAATAAAAAACCCGGAACTGTAAACACAATTCCAGGGGTTCCTTAAGCCGCTGCATCCTGATTCAGAATATATGCAGGTATATGCAAAGTCATCTTCTTCTATCCAGACTATACTGTCGGTTTTGGAATCTCACCAAATCCTGCGCCGGAGCGCTCGCGGACTTTACCGCCGATCGGGAATTTCACCCTGCCCTGAAGATTTGTTATTTTTCTTTTATCATAGATCAAGGAACGGATATTGTCAAGAATGATTTAACGTTACTGTTCACACCCCCGCCGGGCTGTGCCCAGTAACACGCTCCGCGATGCACACAAACCGCATAAAACGCGGTTTGGCGCCGTTTCTCTCGGGTTTTCTGTGACTTTCGCTGCGCTGCACTCACAAAAAACGCCTCGCATGGACTGGCGTGTGAACAGTAACGATTTAACGCCCCTGCCATCATTTATTTTTCATTTTGATTGATATTGTAAACCATATAGTATAAAATAAAGAAAAAGGAGGTAGTCAAATGGCAACAACACCAACTCAGATCCGAATTGATGCCAGCATAAAGCAAGAAGCTTCGGCTCTTTTCAGCCGGCTCGGACTGGATATGTCCAGTGCAGTAAATATGTTCCTGTATCAATGCGTCCTTCGCGGCGGACTTCCTTTTGCCGTGGAGATGCCGGCGTACAGCCGGAAAACCCTTGATGCTATGGCAGAAGCCCGCCGTATTTCCCGCGATCCTGAGGTCAAAGGATATTCCAGTATGGAAGATTTAAAAGCGGCTCTTGATGATTGATGTACCAGGTCAAATTTACCACAGCCTACAAAAAGGCTTATAAACTCATGAAAAAACGTGGGCTGGATATCTCTTTGCTGGATAACGTTGTCGACTTGCTTCGTCAGGGCAGGCAGCTCGACGAACGGTACCGCGACCATGGACTGACCGGAAACTTTGCAGGTTTTCGGGAATGCCATGTCAAACCGGACTGGCTGTTAATCTATCTCATTGAAGATGATATTTTAACGCTGACCTTGATCGATACCGGTTCACACTCAGATCTTTTCAAAAAATAAGGCACAGGCAGGTAATTCCATTTTACCGGGGTTTCCTGCCTGTTACTTGTTCTGCCAGATGTGCGTTCCGCTTTGTGGGAGATTTGGGCCAAATGAACGCGGCGCAGTGGGCTGCGTTAAGTGAATTTGGCACAAATATGCCGCAAAGTGGGGCGTGCAGATGGCGGCAATGATGTTTCAAACACGCTCTAATGCCAAGATATCAAATCATGCATTTACCGTGAACCCCCGCATTGCTCCCCTGCCTACATCTCATCCTTCACATACCCGGCCAGATTATACGCATGATCCGAAATCCTCTCCAGATTACTGATAATATCCAAAAACACCACGCCGGACGAGGGCTGGCACTCCCCTCTGGACAGCCGCTCAATATGCTTATCGCGCAGCTCCTCCTCCAGCATATCCACATCATCCTCATACTGGCTCACCTTGCGCACATCGTCCATATCGCCCGTCTGCCGGGCCGCAACCGCATGTGTAAAGGATTTTACCGCCTTTTCGCTGATCGCCCTCAAATCACAGCGTCCTGTCTCTGAAAACGATATCCCGTGCTGCGCCATATACTCCGCCTGCTCCGCCAGGTTCTCACAGTGATCCCCCACGCGCTCAATATCTGTTATGCTGTAAAACAGGTTATTGACCAGAAGCTTCTGCCGCTCTGTGAGAGACAGATTATTGACCTTAATCAGATATCCGGTCAGGAGCTCTTCCATGCGGTCTATGTCCTTTTCATTTTTATATACCTTTTCGATCGTCTCCGGATTCTGATTCTCGATAGCCTCTGAGGCCAGGCGGATGTTATTTAAGGCGATCTGGCCCATGTGCACAGTCTCCATCTGCGCCACCTCGATAGCGAACATCGGCGACTCAAAAATACGCTGATCCAGGTGCCGGAGCGCCTGTGTCGTCTCGCCGGCGCCTGCGGCCTCCTCCTCGCTCCCGTCCTCCTTATCCTTTACAATCAGCCCGGATATCTTCACAAGCTGGTTGGCAAAGGGGTATAAAAGCAGTGTGTTGGTCACATTAAAGATCGTGTGAAACATCGAGATCTGTACGGAGCTTATGTGTGCCGAGGCCGATTCCGGGCGCAGCATGGACAGTGCGAACATGCCGATCCCGAAAATAACGGCTCCCATTGTATTAAAGGACAGATGGATAGCCGCCGCCCGCTTGGCTGTCCGGTTTGCGCCGGCGCTGGAAAGCATGGCGGTCAAACAGGTGCCGATATTCTGGCCCAGGGTGATATAGATAGCCGCCCCGGTCGTCACAATCCCGTTCATGGCCAGCGTCTGCAGGATGCCGACCGACGCCGTCGAGCTCTGGATCACAGCCGTCACCAGCGCTCCGGTCAGGATTCCCAGAATCGGATTTCTTCCCATAATCGCAAATGCCTGCGCAAAGATCGGCGCGTCCGTATACGGCGCGATGGAACCGCTCATGAATTCCAGTCCCACGAACAGAAGGCCCACGCCGCTCACAATCTCGCCGATCAGATTCATCTTCTGCTTTTTGGAGAATACGATCATGAAGCTGCCGATTCCGATACAAAGAGGTGCAAAAAAGGACGGCTGGAGAATCGAAAATGCGTCTCCAAGCTGATTTAAAGAAACCATCCAGGCTGTGATCGTCGTACCGATATTGGCGCCCATAATCACGCCCACGGCCTGTGTCAGATTCAGAATCCCTGCGTTTACAAAGCCGACCACCATGACGGTCGTGGCCGCGCTGCTGTGCAGGATCGCCGTGATGAGCGCCCCCAGCACAACGCCTAAAAAACGATTATTTGTCACCATTCCCAGGAAATGGCTCATCTTGCTTCCCGCTGTCTTCTGCATTCCGTCGCCCATAATCCGCATGCCGTACAGGAACATGCCCAGCCCCCCGGCAAATGCAAACAGATTGCTTACGTCACTCATCGACATAAAAACTTTCCTCCTGTGTAACCCCTTTTGTCACTGCCCGGATGATCGGAACGCTCACTCTCTTCTCTCTTCCAAGACAGCGGCATCCTGTGACAGCGCCGATGCCGTAACTGTCCCGACCGCCCAGACCGCCGCCAAATCCCCCGCTGTCACAGCGTTTTTACTATAGCACACTGTAACATGGCTTTTCAATCAGTTTCGCGCGCCGAAGCTATTTTTATCTAATATGGACAGTCCCGCACTCTTTTACCGCTTATTTTCGGCACACCGTTTCAAAATTTTTCCAATCAGCAGCATATAAACCGTGATACTGACCACGGTTCCGCTAAAATCCGACAGCGGTTCTGTGTAAAAGAGATTTTCTATCCCGAAAAGCGGCGGTATCAGAAGCGCTCCCGCTATGTATACGGTTTTGCGGAACATGGACAGGCAGACCGCCGCCTGGGGGACTCCCATACCGGTAAAGCCGTCCACGATCGCATACTGTACGGCCAGGGGGATGACTCCCAGCGCATAGATCCGGATTCCCCGCACGGCCATCGCAGTATATTGCGGATTTCTTGTGAAAATATTCACAAAAACGCCCGGAAGAAGCTGGGAAACCAAAAACATCACGCAGTTAAAGGCAAGCGCCAGCAGAACAATGTATTTCTGCGCGCTTTTTATGCGATCCGGCTGCCCGGCTCCGAAATTAAATCCCAGGACAGGTCCGGTACCTGCCGTGATCCCGCCGAGCGGCATGGTGATCACCAGCATAAAGCTCTGCACGATTGTCATGCTCGTCAGAAGCATGTCCGCCTTTTCCCCGCCGTAGGCCTGAATCACGGTATTCAATGTGATAATCAGCACATTGTCAAAGGCGATGATCAAAAACGGCGTGAGCCCCAGCGCCAGGATGCGCCCTGTCAGACGCTTTTTCACTCCCTTAAGCCCCAGGCGGATGATCACCCGTCCGCCGCACAGGAAGCGCAGCACAAAGCCGCACGACACGATCTGGGAGATAACCGTAGCCAGCGCCGCTCCCTTCACTCCCATGGAACAGCCGAATATCAGGATCGGATCCAGGACAATATTGATGGCTGCGCCCACGGCCACGGAGGCCATGCCCACCCTAGCAAAGCCCTGGCAGATGATAAACTGATTCATCCCGAGCGACATCAGCGCAAAAAAGGTTCCTGTCAGGTAAATGGTAAAATACTGATCCGCGTAAGGGTAAATGGCCTCGCTGGCCCCGAAACTGCGCAGAATCCATTCCCTGCCGGCCAGGGCGAGCGCCGTGATAGCTGCAGACAGCGCTGCCAGCATCGCAAAGCCTGTGGAAAGAATCTGCCCGGCCTCCTCCTCATTTCCCTGTCCCATGCGGATACTCATCAGAGGCGAGCCGCCGACGCCCACCAGGTAGGCAAAAGCGGATATAAAGGATACCAGCGGCCCGCACACGCCCACTCCCGCCAGGGCCGCATCACCGATCACGGGAATATTTCCGATATACATGCGATCCACCACGCTGTACAGTACGCTTACAAACTGGGCCAGCATGGACGGGACAGCCAGGCGCAGCACCAGCCTGCGGATATCATCCCGGCCAAGATCATTTTCGATTTTCATACATCTCTACAGGCTGTCCGCCATCTCATACAGCAGGCGCTCCGAATCCTCCCAGCCAAGACAGGGGTCCGTGATCGATTTCCCGTAACAGTGCTCCCCCACCTTCTGGCAGCCCGGCTCGATATAGCTCTCGATCATGACGCCCTTCACAAAGCGGCGGATATCCTGCGAATGACGGCGGCTGTGAAGCACTTCCTTCACAATCCGGATCTGCTCCATGTACTGTTTATTGGAATTGGAATGGTTGGCGTCCACGATGCACGCCGGATACTGTAAGTTCCTCTCCCCGTAAAGCTCCAGAAGAAGCTTCAAATCCTCGTAGTGATAGTTGGGAAGGCACTGGCTGTGCTTATTCACCGCGCCGCGCAGGATGCAGTGCGTGAGCAAATTCCCCTGCGTCTTCACCTCCCAGCTCCGGTAAATAAATTCATGGCCGTGCTGCGCCGCGTGAACCGCGTTCAGCATCACCGAGAGCGCCCCGCTGGTGGGATTCTTCATCCCGACCGGCACATCGATCCCGCTGGATACCAGGCGGTGCTGCTGGTTTTCCACAGAGCGCGCGCCTACGGCAATGTAGGACATCACATCCGAAAGATAGGTCAGATTTTCCGGATACAGCATCTCGTCTGCAGTCGAAAAGCCCGTTTCCCGTATCACGCGCATGTGCAGCTTGCGGATCGCGATGATCCCCTCGTACAGATCCGGCTTCTTCTCCGGATTTGGCTGATGCAGAAGCCCCTTGTAGCCGTCTCCTGTGGTCCGCGGTTTGTTGGTGTAGATCCGCGGGACAAGGATCAGCTTGTCCTTCACCTTCTC
Organism: Clostridiaceae bacterium; assembly: GCA_009911305.1. Lineage (GTDB taxonomy): Bacteria > Bacillota > Clostridia > Lachnospirales > Lachnospiraceae > Otoolea. The sequence goes on from QXXC01000010.1 coordinate 22,788, forward strand.
CTGCACGCCTGCCAGACGGTTGACGTAATCGCATACCGAATCCTCCCGGTCCGCAGAGCAGGGCCCTATAATCACCAGAAATTTATCGCTTTTTCCGGTAAACACATCCCGGATATGCGCGTCCTTTTTCTCCTTCTCCCGTACAAGCTCCGGCTCCAGCGGAAATGTCTCCCTGATCTGATCCGGTGTGGGAAGCTTGCTCACATACTCAAAACCCATTGGTCAATTCCTCCTGTCGATGTAAAAAATAGGCAATGGCCCAGAACCATTACTAAAATAGCTGTCATGAGCCGGCAGCCTGCGGCTTCATACCGCCGCAGGAGCAGCGCCGCCCGTTAAAAGGCAGACAGGCCTGACTGCCGCGCGTCCATTATAATATAGAAAAAATAATTCATCAATATATTTACGCCTGTAAAACTTGACGAAATCGCAATTTCATAATAAAATAGGTGGTATCAAAAAATTTTTTTAAAATTTTTTTGATCTACGTGCAATAAAATGCGGAGACGCCGCATTAACTTATTGAACGGATGAAAATCATTTCTGTTCGAGAGCGTGAAGCGGAACATAACATAACAACAAATCAAGTTACCCGAATTCCTTGATGCATTACACTCCGTTACAACCGCTTCCAGATCTCTTGCAGAATCTTTTCAGCAGCAGATATCAACCAGTGTCTGCTGCTGGATAAAAAAGCGCCGGCTCTGAGTTTCTCAGTCCGGCGCTTTTTTATGTCCGCAACCGTGCGCTGCGTTACGTGAATCTGGCACAAATATACCGCAAAGCGGGGCGTACCGGCGGCGGGAATGATGTTTCATCACAATCATGTTCCCTCCCCGATATAGATCGTGTCTCCCTCGGAAAGCTTCTGCTGGAACAACCCCGGACGCCCGTTTACCGTCAGCTTAATATCCCCGCCGGGATTCCTCAGATCAATCCCGGAATACTGGAGCATATCCATCAGATAATAGGGTTCTCCATCCGCTTTGCGTGGAAGCCTGAGCTGCGATCCGTTCAGATAAAAGAGAACCTCTCTTCTGACAAAGGACGCCTGCGCCGCTCTGTCCTCCGGCCCGGCAGGTTCCGCTGGCGCCCCGTTCCCGGATGCATCTGATGCAGCCCCATACCCGCCCGCAGGCGCATCCGGCTCTGAGGATGCCTCCGATCCGTTTTCCGGCGCATCTGCCTTTACTGCCGCTTCAGCTCCTTCTTCACAGCCATCCGTTCCCGCTTCCGCCCCGCTTTCCGATGCATCCGGCTCACTCCGGATTTCCGGCGCCGCGTCTGCCTCATACTCCGCCTCCGCGTCTTTGTCCAAAGCGGCATCCAAATCGCCGCCCCTTGGTCCCGCCGCATCCGGGCCTGTCCCGTCCGCCGCCGCATCCGACGCATTCTCCTTCCACACATCTTCAGCGGGCCCGTCCTCATTTGAAGCATTGTCCTGCCATGTGTCCACATCTCCCGCCGGCGTCTCATCCCGGTCCGTTTCCTCATGCCGGGGCGGATCCGGCATCCTCAGCATAATCACATCACCGTTCTTTAAAAGCGTTTTAAGCGGCGCATACGCTCCGTTCAGTGTAATTTCGAGGCATTCCTTTGCGCCCTCGACGTCCCCTAAGCAGGGCTTTGCAGATTCTCCTGAGATAGCGGGCATAAAGTCTATGGTGTCCCCTGCGTGGATCACATCCGAGAGCTTTCCCTCCTTTTTGTTGATGAAAAGGGAGGCCGGCTGCGCCGATGTCCCGTAAAATACCTTCCGCCGCCCGTTGAGCATCACGGTTATGTTAAGCCCGGAACGGCCCAGAATATCCTGGAAATTGAAGCCGTTCATCATCAGCAGATTCAGCGCTGTAAAGCTTCCGCTCCGGAACAGCTTCGCCGGCCTGTTATTCAGCGTCACCCGGAAGCTGTCATTGATCAGGTTCAGGCCCGAAGAAATCACAATACCCAGAGGGGTCGCGTATTCCGGATTGTTCAGATCATATTCATCCGAAAATGCATTCGCCCGGAAGTTATTTCCCGCAATGGCCACGCGGTTCCCGTCCATCTGGAGAACCTCTGTGATCCGTTCCTTTAAGCCGGCCAGCTTGCTCCCGCCGCCTGCCAGGAACAGGGCCGAGGGCGGCCCCGCGTTTACCTCCAGGACCTTCTGCGCGATCTCCTTGGACAGCAGCTCCGTCATGCCTTCAATACACGTTAAAATCTCCTCCCTGGAGACATTCTGTTCAATTCCCAGAATATCCGTAAAGGAGAGCTCCTCCTTCTGATCCACCTGGGCCTTGATGGACTCCGCAGTCTCAAAATCAACCAGATATTTCTTCATGATCGCTTCCGTGATCTCATCCCCGGCCACGGTCGCCATGGTATAGCCCGTCACGCTTCCGTCCATACAGGCCGCAATATCCGATGTGCCGGCCCCGATATCCACCATAACCAGGTTCAGCAGGCGCAGATTCTCCGGAATCGCCGCATTGATGGCCGCAATCGGCTCCAATGTAATGCTCGCCACATCCAGACCAATCTTGTGCATCGTCGTGTACAGGCTCTCTACCACCTCGCTGGGAAGAAAGGTCGCGATCAGATCCACCCTGACATTCCGTCCGCGGTGATCCTTTAAGCTGGAAATCATATATTGATCCAGATAATACTGGCATACCGTATAGCCGACCAGATAAAACCGCCCGGTAATCTCCTCTGCGCTGTTTTCCGCCTCAAACGCATCCTCGGCCCGGCCGATCGCGCCGGCCTCCAGACGGCTGATGATCTCATCGTCAATCAACTGTGTCCCTGGCAGCTCAAGCTCAAACTCCGCGCGCTTCGTCCTCAGGGCGCGCCCCGCAGCGGCAACGCAGACATGCTTTAACTGGCACCGGATCTTGCTCTCCAGACGCTTCTTCACCTTTTTGGCCAGGCCCGCCACCTTTTCAATATCCTCAATCTGTCCGTCCACCATCGCGCGCTCCGCGTGCTCTTCCCGCTCGATCGCAATAACCTTTACTTTCCCGTCCTCCACGGTTCCCACCATGCCAATCAGGCTCCGTGTCCCGATATCCAGCGCAAATACCATCTGATCCGGCTGCACCGGTGTCGGTGTCGGCGTCTGCGCCGGCGTTTCTGTCTTTTTCAACCGTCCTCTAGCCATGCTCTCCCTCCTGCGCGGCAAACGTCACAAAACCGCTCCGCACCCTGTCATTCGTCTTCTCCTATTATATAAAAATGAGGGCGCAATGTAAATCTTTTTATATATTTTTGAAAAAAATTGGAAAAATTCATAATAGCTCTGCCGGGCACACCAAAAAGCGCGCCGCAGCTCCCATATGAGCCGCAGCGCGCCTTCCGCGTGCTTTTATCCAATCGTTCTAAATTAACGCGCAAAGATCACGATCCGTTCTGCCGCGCCGTCGGCGTCCTGCCAGATAAGGCATGCAGAACCCTCTTTCAAGTCCTCCATGGTAACGATATTCCTCGTCAGATACGGAGAAAACTGTGTCTTTTCAGTTATCCGGTACTCCGCGCCGTCTGCACCCTTTAACATCCATCCGTCGTTGTCCTGCTGCGGCGCGCCGTCTGCGATCACGTACTGGGGCGCACGGAAATCAGCGGGAATATTGACAATCACCATCTCCGGCGTAGTCTGCGGAGGAAGGGACATCGTCATAGCCGGCCCCAGATAGGCCTCAAAACTGCCCAGCTCCACGTCCTCTGAGGAAACCGGAAGCCCGCTCACCGCATCCAGCACCAGGGTATGCTCGGGATCGATGTGGAATACGATCTCCCCGGACGAGGAGGCCGGCGAGGTATTGTCTACCGTCATCTGCCCCTCCTGGGATGACAGGACGGTTCCCCAGATCCGCGTCGGGACCGAAGCGGCCTGCCCGTCCTCTCTGCTGTCGGAAGACTCTGCCTCCGGGGCCTGCGTTTCCCCGGCCGGCCCGTTCTTCTGATCCGCTTTCTCCGGTTCTTCCTGCGCGTCGGAAGCTGTTTGCGAAGGCGCGATCGTCTCTGCCCCCGCCGGCTGAGAGCAGCCTGACAGCAGCGTCAGTGATAAAGTAAGTCCCATAGCCAGTAACATCCATCTTTTTTTCATTGTAATTAAGTTCTCCTTTAAATTCTTTTATTTTCGCTGTTTATCCCGGATTCTCCGATTCCTGCGGCCTCCCTGTACATCCGGCCGTCCCTGCAGCCGCCGTATCATTCGTTCCTGCGGCACACTGTCATTATAGCGTTTTTCATCATAAATGGCTATTAAAGAAGAATGAACATTTCTTACAACTTTCGCGTCAATATAAACATTTCCTTTCCTGATAGATCCTTTGTTGCATTCCCTATGACGGACTCCTGATTCTGCAGCGGAACATCAGCCGCAAAGGCAGGTGTGCGGGAGACCCGGGCGTATAGGATGTAAAAAAGGGCTGAAAAATACCGGCCGCAGCTTTTACTGGTCTGCGGCCGGCGTCCTTATATAAACGCTCTTTTTGTTACATTCTTGACAAGCATTTTTTGATAATCTCCACTGTTCCTTCCATTCCGAACTTGGATGTGCTGACCGTCAAATCAAACTCAACCGGATCGCCGTCCTCGGTTGTGGAGTGGTTCTTGCGGATTTCCACTCTGCGCTCCCCCATCTGGGCAATCCGCTCCTCTGCCTGCTCCCGATTCAGGGTCTCGTTCGACATGGCCCACTGGATCTTGCTTTCCAGATCCGCCCGGATAAATACATTTAAATTCTTCGGACGCCCCTGCAGAACAGATGCGGCGCAGGTTCCCACAAATACGCAGGACGCCCTGTCGGAGAGGAGCTTTACCGCCTCGCGCTGAGCCGCCAGATCCCGCTCGTTCTCATCCTCCAAATCCTCCCGCACCAGATGATTCTCCTCTGCTATGCGCCACAGATCCTTTTTATCATAGCACTCAAGACTTAAGCTCTTTGCCAGCCACTGTGCGACATTCTTTCCGTTGCTCCCATACTCTCGTTCGATACATACCGTTTTGTTTGCCATTTCTTCTCCTCCTGACGGGAATTTTTCCGCAGCAGACGCCCCGGCGGCGTAATTTACGTTCTCTGCAGCCGCATCCTCAAGCTCCGCGTAAAAACACGATCCATGCGCTGTCCGCGCAGTGTTCCCTTTATATAAGAACAGTATACGTTATTTTTTTAACAATTTCCAATATTTTATTCTTATCTATTGATAATATTCATATTATGATATATACTGGATCATATTTGAAACATGCGTTCCATGCGATATGTGTTCCATCCGGCTCGTTGTGCCGCGGAATTTGATGAGGTTTTTATGGAATTATTACAGCTTCGCTACTTTCTCACCGCCGCCAGGTATCAGCATATGACCCAGGCGGCCGATGCGCTGCGGATCGCCCAGCCGGCGCTGTCCCAGTCGATTAAGCGGCTGGAGCAGGAGCTGGGCGTTTCCCTGTTTGACCGGGAGAAACGCAGGATCCGGCTCAACGACGCCGGGCGCTTTCTGCAGCAGACGCTGACGCCTGTCATGGCGGCCCTGGATTCCCTGCCGTCTGCGGTTCGGGAGCAGGCGGCGCAAACGGCGCGGACGATCCGCATCAGCCATCCGGCCGCCTCTTCTCTCGTGACCGAAGGGGTGCTCGAATACAGGCGCCTTCACCCGGAGGCATGCTTCCGGCTCCGGAAAAACACCTGTGCAGAGCAGCCGGATGATCTGTGCGTCTGCGCCCCCTGTCCCGGCTCCTTTGCAGGCGAAGGAAGCCGTTTTCTTTTAAAAGAGACGTTTTTTCTGGCCGCTGCTTCCGGCTCCCCATACGCCGCCCTGCCCTGCGTCCCCCTTGAGGACGTGAAGCATGAAGATTTTATTATCCTTTCAGACGATGAACCGGCCCGCGGGGCCTTCCTGCGCTTCTGCCGCGAAGCCGGCTTCTCCCCGCATATTGCCTGTGAATGCGGCGATCCGGAATCGGCGCAGCGCCTTATTGCCGCCGGCTTAGGGGTCAGTCTGTGGCCCATACACTCCTGGGGAGCGCCCCGCCAGCCGGGCCTGGCGCTTCTGCCCGTCAGCCGCCCGGACTGCAGGCGTGATATTGTCCTCATTTGCCGCCCTGCCGAAAATGGAGCTCTCTCCGAAGATTTCTGCCGTTTTCTCACATCCTATGCCGCTCAAAGGGAGACGGTGCTCTGAACTGCCAAAAAGAAAAATCACAGACTTCATGTTCTGTGATTTTTCCATTTCTCTATTTCCTGATTAAGATTGCCAGAACCGCGCGCAAAGGGCACATCCGGAGCCGTCCTGCTGCCCTTTGGCCCACACCGTATACGCGCTGTCTCTGCATCTTACTCTTTCTCGCTCTCCGCTGCTCTCGCCTCGACTTCCTTCTTCTGGACATCGCCCGGAGCCTGCTCGTAGCGGCTGAATTCGTAGGAATACAGTCCGATACCGCCCGTCATGGAGCGCAGATCCGTATTGTATCCGAACAATTCGGACATCGGAATATCAGCCTCAATGATCTGCTTTCCGTGGTGATCCGAATTCATTCCCAGCACACGGCCTCTCCTGCGGTTCAAATCGCCCATCACATCGCCGGTGAATCTGTCCGGAACCGTCACCTTTAAGGATGCGATCGGCTCAAGCAGAACCGGATTTGCGTCCATAAACGCCTTTTTAAAGGCCAGGGTGGCCGCCATCTTAAACGCCATCTCCGAGGAGTCTACCGGGTGATAGGAACCGTCCACCAGCGTGGCCTTTAAGCCCACAACCGGATAGCCGGCCAGGGGTCCCTTGAGGACGCATTCCTGAATGCCCTTTTCCACGGCCGGGAAGTAGTTCTTCGGAACCGCGCCTCCGAACACTCTCTCCTCGAATACATAGGGCTTCTCCAGATCGCCGGAGGGCTCAAACTCCATCTTTACATCGCCGTACTGGCCGTGTCCGCCGGACTGCTTCTTGTGCTTGCCCTGGGCCTCGACTTTCTTGCGGATCGTCTCGCGGAAGGCAAATCTGGGCTTGCTCAGCACAATGTCAACCTTATATCTCGCCTGCAGCTTGCTCACCACCACCTCAAGCTGCTGATCGCCGATGCCGTAGAGCAGGCTCTGGCGGTTCTCCGGGTCGTTGACAGAGCGCAACGTCAGATCCTCTTCCATAATCTTTGACAGAGCGCTGGAAACCTTGTCCTCGTCTCCCTTGGTCTTCGCCGAGTATGCCATATATGTGTAGGGCGTGGAAACCTTCGGCTTGTGGTACACGATCGGCGCGGTGCGCACCGCGATCGTATCGCCTGTCTGGGTCACATTCAGCTTGGCCACTGCACCGATGTCGCCGGCCTTTAACTCCGGAACCTCGATCGTATCCTTGCCTCTCAGAAGATAGATCTTCTGAACCTTCTCCTCTGCGTCCTTGTTTACATTATAGATCACGCTGTCCGGCTTTAAGCATCCGGTGCAGATCTTCATCAGGGAATATTTGCCGATAAAGGGATCCACAACCGTCTTAAACACTCTGGCGGACAGGGACACGTCATCATTGTATTTTGCCGTAAAGCGCTCGCCGGTGGACACATCCACGCCGACGCACTCGAACTTATCCGGCGACGGGAAATATTTGTCAATGGCCTGTAACAGGTGGCTGAAGCCCTGCGCGTTCACGCCGGAGCCCATCAGCACCGGAACGATGCTTCCGTCCGTCACCTGTTCCCTGAGCGCCTTGGAGATCTCCTCCTGGGTAAACTCCTCGCCGGAGAAATAGCGCTCCATATACTCCTCGCTCGTCTCCGCCACGGCCTCAATAAGGGCGTCGCGCACGATCCCCAGATTCTTCTGCGTATACTCCGGAATGTCGCACTTCTCATAATCGCTTAAGTTCGTAAAGCGGCGGCCTTCCATCTTCACCACATTTACAAAGCCCACAAACTTCTCATTCTCACGGATCGGCACCTGCAGGGGCGCGATCTGGCGGCCGAAGCGCTTCTCAAGCTTTAAGATCAGCTCGCGGAAGCTCGCGTGGTCGTCGTCCATATTCGTCACAAAGAAGAGACGCGGCAGGCTGTACTGCTCGCACAGCTCCCATGCCTTCTCGGTTCCAACCTCAATGCCGGCCTTGCAGTTTACCACGATCACGGCCGCATCAGCCACGCTGATGGCCTCCTCCACCTCGCCCACAAAGTCAAAATAACCGGGAGTATCTAAAATATTGATCTTAAGCGGGCCTTCCTCTCCCTGATATTCAAGCGGAATCAGTGATGTGGAAATGGAGAACTGGCGTTTTATCTCTTCTTTATCATAATCGCTGATCGACGTTCCGTCCGGAACCTTACCCATCCTCTTGGTCACTCCTGTCACCAGGGCCAGCGCTTCTGCCACCGTCGTCTTTCCCGCGCCGCCGTGACCTAATAAAACCACATTACGGATTTGTTTCGTCCCATATACATTCATATAAATTCCTCCCGTATATTAATTTTAGTCCATGTTGATATTGTACAAGAAAACAGAAATAATTTCAAGTGAAATGTAACATTTCAGACAATCGGCCCCGCTAAGCGCCGGCCGACGGATCCTGTCTGCCAAGCGGCAGGATCAGCTGCGCTGCCAGCTCATCCCCGTCCATGCGGTACCGCAGCATCCCTTTATATTTTTCCAGAACCGCCCGCATGCTTCCGATCCCGATCCCGCCCTCGCCTTTTGCTCCGCGCGGCAGGCCGCCGATCCACTCGACATTCCGGCTGACTGTATTTTTCACCTCCAGGCAAAGCTTGTTGTCACAGGCTCTGGCATAGACGGAAAGCTCTGCCTTTCTCTGCGCCGGCCCCGGATCCTTTGCGCCGGCCTCACAGCCCTCCCATGCATTTTCCAGCAGATTCCCCAGCAGCATGCTGACCTCCGGCGCGCTCAGAGGCAAACGCTCCGGTATCTGTACCTTTGCCTTAAAACAGATGCCGCCCGCCTCACACCGGCGCTGCGTGATGCACAGCAGCGCATTCGCGACCGGGTGCGCACAGAATTCCTGAAGCTGCGTTTCCTGCGTGGATGCCTCATAGTCCCTCAGATACTCCGCCGCCTCCTCCACCCTGCCCTGGCTTAAATATTCTGCCAGCAGGCGGTTGTGATGGCGCAGATCATGCTGAAACCGTCTGGCCTGTTCCACATACTCCTTCTCCGCGCACAGCTCATGCTCCAGCATCTTCTGCCAGAGCTTAAGCTGCCGCTGGCTGTTCTCCTTATTCAGATAGCCCACCAGGCGGAAAATAACAACATAGGATGTTGAAAGAATCGCCAGAAGAAGCAGATTCATGGTCAGAAACGGAACCTCTGTTTCCATAAATGCAAAGGAATCCCCGCCCGGCGATGTATCGTGCAGCCCGAATGCCGAGACAAAGATCAGATACAGCACGGACACAGCGGCAAGCATCCCCCAGCCATGGCGGATGTTCCGGCTGACGCTGCGAAACGCAGGCAGAACATAGCGCCAGAGCATATAAACCGCTATCCCGAACATACACGCCCGCACGCCAAGAAAGAGCGCGTCCGATTCCCCCAGCGGCGCCTTTAACGCGCCCATGCAGATGCCGTTAATGAGCAAAAAGAAAAGCACATAGGTGACAAACAGGAAGACATTCTTCCACACTCCGCCTGTGGAGGACGCAATAAACGCCGCCGTATAGGCGATTACAGAGAATACATACGCATACCTGTACGTGACAAACGATTCCGGATGAAGTCCGCAAATCACAATCAGAGCCGAACAAAGCAGGGCGCTGGCCGCCCATATGAGCAGGGTGGTTTTCCTGCCGTATTTGTGTTCTGACATCAAATAACAGATAACGGAATGGCAGGGATACACCGTTGCCGGCCTTAAAATCTGCAGGAAATCGGAATCCATGGGCGGATGTTCTCCTTTCTGTTTATAATTATGTATGTGTTTCAGGCGCTGCCTTAATAAACCGTTCTCTGTTTCTATGCCTGATATAAAATCGCTGAAGCCTGTTGAAAATCATCAGATTTGCTGGCGCACATTCGCTGCCTCCATATATTGCACAGGCTTCTTCGTCCAACGATTTGAAACGGAGGCTGATCTATATAGTTATTACTGTTTAAATTTCATTTCTACATCCTGCAAAAAAATAAGATCTGTTACTTCATGGAATGTATCATCAAGCTTTATCATTTGAGCTTTTATCTGATTATATTCCTCTTCTGATATTTCACTGCCCTGAAAATAATAAGATTTAACCTTTTCAAAGGGATCGTAACTGTAGTCCAGGATCCAACTATCATCCGTCTTTATCATGTCCTGATCAATATACTGGCGGTAAGCGCCATAAACACCGGTTCCTCCTGTATCGCAAATTATTCCGTTCCCTTCATATGCATGCAAACTATATTTCGTATACAATTCACTTCCCAAATCAATCAGGCCGTTGTTTTTATACGTGTATACCTGGATTGAACCCTGTATTCCAAATTCGCTGTTACATAATAGAAGTTCCGGGCTTCCGTCTTTATCTATATCATACAGTGTATAATATAAATAATCCGTCGAAGATAATATTTTCCGGTATTCCTCATACTCATCCATTGCCTGTGCATATGGAACTTCAACATTGATTAATAATGTAAAAGCCGTTGCTAACAAACCACATTTAAAAATTTTTTTCATTTCTAGCAAACCATCCTTTCTGTTAAATGAGCAGCATTGCGTCTTATTCTCTGTCAAAATAATAGTTTTTCCCTCCTATCTTTTTAACATTTATCAATTCCTGCTTTCCCAAAACTTTGCTGCACCAATTTGACACCTTCTGCCATGTACAACCGATAGCGTCACCTATTTCAGTTGCAGACATTGCCTCCTTCTCACTTAAACTACCTATTAATCCCAGTATTTTTACTTCAACCTCTGTATAATTTCCTTCTGTCATTGGAACATCTCTGTGAACAATTTCAATTAACTTCTCATCGCAATCAAAGCATCTTTTTACTTTTGCTTGTGCAACCTCTTCCTCTTTATATATTCTTTCACAGACTGGACATTTATAGCTTTTTAATTGTTCCTCCACAAAATAGCAATCATACTGGGCAATCGTATTATCATATATGAATCTGGCCGCTGTAAATTCATTTTTTTCTTCTGCAAATAATATGTTATTTTCTATACATATACCATAGTCAATCGAAAATAACAAGTAATTCCCTCCATATTTTGAAGCCCTGCTTTCTTCCAGCAAATGTACTAAAAAATTTTCGCAGAAAATATTCATATACTTTCTTCTTAAAGGATCTAACATAAAATGACTCGATGGCCTTAGTTCTTTTTTATTTTTACTTTTTTCACTTAATGCCCGATTTAGGATACTATTCCACATATCCATATAAAACCCAGGTATAACCCTCTTCTTGACTGCTCCCTGAAACTGGCTAAAATATATTTTCCTTGTTTCCTGTATTCCTACATTTATATCACTAATCGTAATATAACTTCTTTTTCCATTTAATTCCGTCTGGATTAATGCATTCTGTAATATCATGCCTATCGTCCTAGGCACTCCCATTGCTTCTCTCGTTATCCTTGCAATAATGTCATTTCCTTTTTCATCAAACAATGTATGGTAAGCAACCTCCGGACAATATGATTCTAATCGTTTCTTTACTAAAGAAGTGGTAAATTCCTCTAATTGTTTTAATGCGGTAACAATTCCTCCATACTTTTCCACAAAATCATTCAAATCCAAAAAGATAGGAAAAATATCTCTGCCAATAATAATCTTTTCCCCAAATTCAAATCTATCTGTAATTGTTCCCACTTTAAAAAATATATTATTCTTTGATCCCAGTAATTTCTTTAACAAAGCAGAAAACTCTTTTTGTTCATTTTCTGAAAGATCAGAGAATTCATCTACAAATACATAAATCGCATCAAGCTTACTTTTTCTGCGTATTGCCCCTAAAGCGCTTAACAATTCCAGAACATTAAAATTTGTCGTTTCTGATATACTTTTTACTACCTCAGTTTCATACTCTTCTTCTAAATTAACGCTTACACCAGTTTTCTCTTTGGCTATTCCCGCAGCGATACCATCTTTTGCACATTCTTTTTGTGTAAGCTCCTGAGTCATAATCTCTCTTTTAACAGTAATTCCCTCCATTAAAGCCCGGGCTATAAAATCAAACTCCGGCATTTTAGAGGTATCCTCTTTAAAAATTTTCATTTTTGATTGTTCAAACATAATTTCCAGTTGTTCTTTTAATTCTTTTACAAGATACTTAATAAAATTATGCTCTATATTTTTTTCGTCCTCTCTCTCAAAAATATCTTTGCATTGACTTAAATCAATATATAAAGGAAGAACCCTCTTATCGTTAAATATTAAACTCTCCTTTGAAATTTTGGTAGAAACAGTCTTTAAACATTCATAATAACATCTCATTAAAAGAGAGGTCTTCCCAGTCCCCCTTCTTCCGCTGATATAACTGTCCTGATCCTGTAAAACCTTTGGTACATTATTAAAATAATCCACATAATAGTCATCCAGTTGAGCCAACTGGCGAATGTCATCTATAGATATATAATCTGCCCTTAATATGGATTGGAAGGCGACTCTTAACTTCTGTATTTTCTCAATATTATTCATATGTAAATACTCCCTTTCTTCCAAAAATAGTTTACATATATAAAGTACAGTTAGAGTTACACAAAGTAACGGGGTGACGGGCGCTGATTCGCCCGTCAGATTTTCCATGTAACGTTCAAGCTGTCACTTGTGGCGGCGATAGTGGTAAGCATCAAATCCCCCCGCCCGCCGCTTGTTATCAAGGTCTTGTATAGATTCCTTCTATCCGATTATCCATCCGCCGCTCCGTTTCTAAAAAAGAAACAGAGCCGCTGACAGTTTTATTATACCGCCAACAGCCCCGCAAATCAATGATGCGACCGGAAAACTTATACCCCTTCTTCTCCGTAACGATCCATACACAAAACATGAAGTACATCAGGCCGTGATTGATTGTAAACAGCCTGCTGAAACGTAGCCATTGACCGCTTCTATATCCAGCAGAAACCCGTAGAAAACCGCCGGCGCTTAGCGAGGTCTTTTCGAGCTTAGAGCGTGTCTGAAACATGCTTTCTGCCAGATGTGCGTTCCGCTTTGTGGGAGATTTGGGCCAAATGAACGCGGCGCAGTGGGCTGCGTTAAGTGAATTTGGCCCAAATATACCGCAAAGCGGGGCGTGCAGATGGCGGGAATGATGTTTCAGACATGCTCTGGCGTCCGCTGCGCTTTTCTCCGAGCGAAAGCGGGGTTTCCGCTGGATATAGAAGCGGTCAATGGCGGCCCTTTCACAATCCCCCCCGCTTCCTCAAATCCATGACATAGGATATACACAGCAGCAGCCCCGCCTCCCGGCCAACTACCACTACCATCTCCCACATATCATTCCCTTTCAAAAAGCATCATCACTTTTTATCATCTTCCGAACCGTCTTTAAAAGAATCTTCAGATCCAACCCCAGACTCCAGTTCGCAATATACTCTGTATCAAGACGCACAACCTCCTCAAAATCCGTGAGCCGGCTGCGCCCGCTGACCTGCCACAGACCTGTAATGCCGGGCTGCATGGTGAGCCTGCGCTTGTGATGCGGGCTGTAGCGGGCATATTCGTCCATGGTCGGCGGACGCGTGCCAACCATGGACATATCGCCCTTTAACACATTCCAGAACTGGGGAAATTCGTCTAAGCTGGCGCGCCGGATAAACGTTCCGATCCCTTTAATAATCCGGGGATCGTGATCGATCTTAAACATCATTCCGCCGGGAATCTTGTTCTGTCTCATCAGCTCCGCTTTGCGCTGTTCTGCATCCATGTACATGGAGCGGAATTTGTAGATCTTAAAGGGACGGCCCCGCTTGCCGGCCCGGATCTGGGAGAAAAAGATCGGGCCGGGCGATTTGAGAAAGACAGCCGGACCAATGAACAGGGTCAGAATAAGGGTAAGCATACAGCCCGCCAGCCCGCCGATGATATCCATCAGGCGTTTGAAGAGCGACTGGCGAAAAGAGATGGAGCTGATGGCCGTGGTCAGCACATTATAGCCAAATACGTTGCTGACGCTGCGATTGGGCAGGCTGCGGTAAACCTCTTCCATATAGATATGTACCGTGACGCCCATTTCCAGAAATGTCCGTGCCAGTTGCAGGTTGGCCCCGGACTGATCCGGGATATTGATGACCACCTCGTCGATCACCTGATCCATCACACAGCGGATCAGCGAATCCTGATCCGCACAGACAGCCACGCCCTGTATATTCTCTCCCACCATGGGCCGGTCAATGATTGCAAGGCCAAAGAACCGGTAATTGCGGATGACGGATGCTGTAATAATCCGGATCATATCCCTGGCCGCCGCTTCTGTCGCAACCACCAGGATCTGGCGGGAATACTTGATTTTGTTATAGCGGCGCTTCAGATAAAACTTCTGAAGGCAGCGCAGCGCCCAGGTAGCCGGGATGCAGAGCATGAAGTAAACGGCCAGCGCCCTCCAGGGCAGATTCGGCATGAACCGCAGGAAATAGGCACTGAAGCAGAGGACGCAAAAGACAAAGCATTCGATCCGGAGGACAGACGCCAGTTCCTTCAGACGCCCTCTCTCCAGGATCCCGTTACAGGTGCAGAACATGACGGTCAGGAACAGGTGCAGCAGAGGAGTAAAAAAATAGAGCTGCCAGAACGCGGCGGCCTCCCCCCGGAACAAAAGCGGGTAAACGCACTGGGTAAGCATAAGAGAAAGTTCCATCGCACAGATGTCGATCACGATAAAGTCAAGATGTCTCAGCCATCCCTTTTTCATTTGAAAATTCCCCCTTCTGTCCCCCCAAAATTCCTAAAAAGACTCTGGCACAGCGCTCCCAGGTAAAAGCCGCCTCAAGCTCTGCTGCGCTCTCCCTGAGCTCCTCTGCCGGCGGATAAGGCGCGGTCAGCCATTTTGCCGCCTCCTCATCCGTTTCGCACAGCCTGTGCCCCTTCATTCCCCTCAGGGTGACGGACGGCCCGGCGGCGGCGATCGCCGCAACGGATGTCTCATAGTAGACAGCCTCCATAACTGCCATCCCGAATATCTCGCCTTTATTTAAGTTGACGTAATAATCAGACATGACATAGATCTCCCACATCTCCTCATAGGGTACGCTGGGATATACGGTAATCTCCTCTTCAAGCCCGCGCTCTGCAATCGTCTCCCTGAGTCTGTCCCGCAGCGCGCCGTCTCCGACGATGATAAGCTTAAACGGCTTCTTTCCCCGCACAGAGGAAAAAAGATCCAAAAGCTCCAGGGGCCGTTTTTCCGGAGAGAGGCGGGACACGTTGCAGATCACCACATCCGTTTCGGAGAAGCCGTGTTTTTTTCTCAGCTCCATGCGGTCGCAGTCCCGGAAATCCTGCTTTAAAACCGCTGTGTCCAGGCCCACGGGCGCTACTGTCACGCGCTCTGCCCCCAGAGCCTCAAGCTCCCTCTTTGCCGCTTCGGTCTTTGCCACCACCGGATGCTTCTGATAGATCCGGAGTGTCCCGAGCGCAAAAAGCGTGTTCATGACCCGGCTCTTAAAATTGGCATGGAGGCTGTGCGCAGTCCCCACATACGGCACAAAGACGATCCCATTTTTCCTGCAGAACCGGTACACATGAGGCAGAAAGATCTGCTGATCGCCAAAACAGAACAGCCCGCAAAGGCCGCGATCCAGCCGGCTGCAGTCCAGATAGCCGTGAGCGCCCATGCCCCTCATGGGAATATACTCGATTGTAACACCCTCCGGAAGCCTTTCTAAGCCGGCCGGCTCATGCTTTCTCACTCCCTTATAAATCCATACCTCTGCGCCCATGCGGGCCAGAGCCCTCCCCAGGCCAATCTCCTGGCTGTTGTAATAGCCCCGCCTCCCAAAGCCATTGATCATGGTACAGAGGATCCCTACCTTCCCCGACATATGCCGCCTCCTCCCTTTTTTCCTGCTTCTGGCCCCGGGCCGTATTTCCAGATCATGGGAACGATCTTTAAATCATCCACAAAATACCGCCTGAACAAACGGCGCGGTTCCTGTAAAAACCGGTAAAACCACTCAAACCCCATGCGGCTGACCCAGCGCGGCGCGCGGCGCGCCGTTCCCGCCAGAAAATCTACTGTCGCCCCCGCGCAGATAGTGACAATTGCCGATGTCCTCCTGTAGTTTTCATACACCCATTTTTCCTGCTTCGGACAGCCAAAACAGGCCAGCAGGATATCCGGTTCTGCCGCCCGGATCCGCTCATTGATCCGTTCCAGTTCACCCTCATCCTTCTCAAAGCCGGACGGCGGCGCGCAGAACCCGGCGATCCGGATCCCCTTCCATGTCTTTTTTATCATCGCAGCCGCCTTCTTCGGCACATCTCCCATCCCGCCCAGAATATATACGGAATACCCGTGCTTTGCCGCCTCCTCCATAAGCGCCGGCGCCAGGTCGGATCCGGAAATTTTCTGCTTTACCGGTTTGCCAAGCAGCCCTGCAATCCACAAAAGCGGTGTCCCGTCCACCAGTGTTAAATCCGCCCGGCCGGCGATCTC
This sequence comes from Clostridiaceae bacterium, assembly GCA_009911305.1. GTDB lineage: Bacteria > Bacillota > Clostridia > Lachnospirales > Lachnospiraceae > Otoolea. The sequence goes on from QXXC01000010.1 coordinate 39,349, forward strand.
CTTTAAGTAAGAATCTGTCTCCATCTTGACCAGAACGTCCACATTCACGGGCACTATATAGGAAACCTTCCTCCCACGCAGGCGGTCCATCAGCTCCCGGACCGCCTCCTGCATGGTCAGATTATTGACGTATGTATTGAGTAACGCCTGCTTTTTCACCTGTGCTCTCCTCCCTTCCAAATCCCCGCGGACCAAAGCCATACGGCTGCCAGCAGGGAGGCCAGAAGGACGCCGGAAACAGCGCCCTTTGCCGCCAGCCCGACCCAGCTTCCCGCTTCTGGCATGATGTGTTTTAAGCCGCCGGCCGCCAGAAACCCGCAGCCCATCCCCAGAAGATGGCGCAGAACCGCCGGATAAAAGCTCGTGAGCGGAACGCCGAGACAGTGGGCCGAGTACAGGGGGGCATCCATGAAATGTATCAAATTAACCGCCAGCGTCGTCAGTATCACCGCATAGGGGCCAAGATCCGTAAACCGGATCAGCAGATACATGGCGATCACATTGGCGCTGCCCATCAAAAGTGTGATCATACACGGCGCTTTCACCCTTTTGGTCAGCGTATAGACATAATAGAGGGGCTTTACGGCCGCCGGGGCCATATCGCCCAAAAACACGATCATGGAAGCCTTAAAGAGAAATTCCGTGTCCTGCCCCGGCAGCCACAGGGCCAGAAAGTCATAGCCGCAGATATAAAACATCCCTGTGATAAAGCTGCAGATGATTCCCACGAGCCCGATGGCGGTCTGACAGAGCCCGGCAAAGGTCTCCATCCGCTTCTCTGCATAGAGCTGCAGCATCCTGGGCCGGAAGGCGTCGCTGAGCTTCATGACAATGACGCTGCAGAGCAGCACCAGATTCTTCGCCACGGAAATCCCTCCCAGGGCGGCTGCGTCTAACATCAGATCCGTGATCAGAAGATCCAGCCCGCTGTTTAACACATTTCCCAGATTGTTCAGAGACGTCCAGATCCCGGCGGCCGCTATCTCCTTCACCGCCGCGAAAGACCAGGCGCCGCGGGTGCAGGAAAGCTTTGGCGTCAGACGGCGGCACAGACGGTAATTGGCCGCCAGAAGGTAGAGCGCGGCCGCAGCCGCAGCGGCTCCCACATACCACACATGGGGAGGCAGAATCGCGCAGGCGGCAAACAGGACGCCTGCCTGGATCAGACAGGAAATACTCTGCTTTTTCTCCGCCAGATCCAGCCGGTCTGCGATAAAGGCCGCTGTATCAAACGCAGTCCGCATGATTGTGAGCATATATTTGAGCAGCATCATCGCAAACAAAAGCCGCACATCACCGGTCAGAGCATCCGGGACGTTTAAAACCGGACCCAGACAGGCAATCACCAAAGCGCCGGGAACCAGGGCGGCGGCTGACAGCAGTAAATCCGCCATGATCGTGGAAGAATAGTATCGGTTCGCCCGCTCCAGGTCGCCGCCATGGTACGCCATGGATATAAACCTCCCCGCGAACGCATTCAGGCTCACGGAAATAATATCAATATAGCTGGTAAATGTGACTGCCAGCGAGACATAGCCATAAGCTCCCACTCCGATATTGCGGATCACATAGGGAGTGAGCAGCAGCTTCATACAGGAATTGACCAATACCGCCAGCATGGACCAGGCCATATTTTTTATGATCGCCTGTCTGACACCTGCTTCTTCCCTAACGCCCCATACGCGTTTACCAGCGCGTTTGCCGAATTTCTCCAACTGTATTTTCCTTTCGTCAGTTCCTCTATCCGTTTCTGACAGAGCGCATACGCTTCGTCTGTCCAGCCGGCCGCCAGAAGGATGACATCCTTTAAAGCCTGCGGATCCCCGCCCGCAAAGAGGATCCCGGTTTTTCCCCCCTGCGTTTCCTCGACAAACACAGGGATATCACTGGCGATCACCGGCTTTTGGTAGCTGTATGCCATGAGAAGCGCTCCGCTGCCGTAGATATGCCGGTAAGGAAAAAGGCAGAAATCCGTCTCTGCGAACAGGCTGTCCAGCTCCTGGTCAGGGATATGGCCGCGGCGTACCGTAACCACCCCGCTCAGCCCCATGCTCTCTGCCAGCGCCTCGTAATCCACCGGATCCAGCCTGGGAAACCACGCGCCCGCCACGGTCACATGCAGCCCCTTTTTCTGCTCCTCTGAAAGCAGCGACAGCGCCCGGAACAAAATATCGATCCCCTTATACCGGCGGAAGATTCCAAACTGCAGAAAACGTACGATATCGCCCTGGATTCTTTCACAGACGCATTCCGAAAGCGTATACGCGCCGTGCGGGGCGACGCAGATTTTTTCCGGCCGTATCCCGTATTCTTCTTCCAGAAGCCGCTTACAGTGTTCATTGTGGACGATCAGCAGATCACAGGCTTTATAAAACCGCAGATACCGTTTTCGATCCGCCTTTACCGCCTCATGGGGCAGAAGATTGTGCACCGTATGAACCAGAAAACGGTAATGTCTGCCCGCCCGCAGATAAAGGGGCATCTCCCATGCGGCGCTCTTAAAGCTCTGGACATGAACGATGTCATATCCGCCCTGCCGGATCTCCCGCGCCAGCCGCCAGAGCCCGGCCAGATATGAAGCCGCAGCGTGAAACATGTTCTTCCCGCCCCCGTAAAAGCCGTCCACCCACCGGATCCCGTCCATCGGTACAGCCGCTCCTTTCCTGCAAAAGCACGTGAGCTCTGAAAGATTCTTAAGCTCCTTTCCCAGCTCCAGGGTATACGTGCTTTCCGGCAGAAAATGTTCAGTCATCAATAGTTTCATAATACCTCCTGAAGAATAGCCCGTAGATGATAAAGCCCGTCAGCGCCCCCAGGGTATTGCTGATAATGTCATCGATATCACACTGGCCGATCTCCCAGATCATCTGCGCCGATTCAATCGATGTGGACAGAACGAGTCCCGCTGCCAGGACGCAGCCAGCGCCCGCCAGGCGCTTCGGCTCCGCCATGGGAAGCAGAAGTCCCATCGGCACAAACATAGCGCCGTTCAGCAGCAGATGGCGCGCCGGCTCCGGGGAACCGGTCCGGATCGCCTCTGCCACTGTGCCAAAGATCTCCAGCTTCACGGACTCATTATGGCTTTCGAGACGGGAGAACACGGTCATATAAAGCACGGAAAGCACATACACGAAGAAAAGAACCAGCATTCCTTTTCTGATCTCGCGAAAATGGCTGACTAAGAAAATGAAAAACGCCCCAAAAGCTACTGCAGAGACTGCCATGAAAAGGAAAAACAGGGCGGCCCCCATTCCCCCCATGGCCTGGGAAACCAGAAATAACATGATGCCGCACACAAAAAACACGGCAAAAAGAACAGCAGCAGCCGCTCCCTTTCCTCTTTGCCCGCGCATCCTGCCAAAGACGGCAGACAAAGCGGCGGCATATCCGCCCAACAGAAAGACGGCCATCAGCACAGCCTCCATCCCCTCCCGCGCCATCATATCTCCTCCTCTTTTTTGTAAAATGTTTCCTCTGTCCCGATTGGCTGCTCCCTGTCTTCCTCACGGATCCATCTCCTTCCCTGGAGCCTCGGCTTCTTACAGGCTGTTCCCATGGCCATAAGCAGGGACAGCGTGTGATAGGAGGACGGGGAAAAGGCCCGTTCCAGCAATCCGTGAAGGAAAAACCACAGAATGACCGCCGCACAGAACACATACTGCGCGTCCTTCAGCCTCTTTATCTGGCTCGTGGACACCAGCATGGCCAGAAAAAAAGCCGCGACTCCAAAAAGCCCGGTATCCAGCCACAGCTCCAGCAGCACATTGTGCGCGCCGGTGGTCATGGAGCCCATAAAGGAATACCGTGAAAACGCCGTGTGGATCAGAGCCACCGCCCTCCGATCCCTCCAGAACATGCAGAAGCCCCATCCCATAAAGCTCCTGTGCTGCGTCATAACCTGTATGATCTGCCTCCAGAGCGGGATCCTCCCGGTCAGGGTCGCATCCTTCCCGACCGCCTCCAGAACCGGCGCTGCGAGCGGCATGACTGTCTGAACCGCGATGAGAAAACCCACGCTTCCGGCCACATAGAGGATCCCCAGAGGAAGCCCGCGCACATGGCGGCGGGACAGCGCCAGCACAAAAAAGGCCGGAACCGCCGCATAAACCAGAGCGCCCACGGAGCTACACAGCGCAAGCAGCGTAAGCTGTGCGCCTGACAGGATCACAAACCACCTGGGGATCTGCTTTCCTTCGTCCCTCATAATCCGGTAAAGGGCGGCCTGAAGGACCAGTCCGAAGGAAACCTCCGCGGCCGCATTGTTCTTTGTGCGGAGGATCCCGGTAAAGTCATGTTCTCCCACCTCCCGGACGAATGCCCGATCCGGATAGAGAACGATAAACATCAGCACAGACGCCGCAAAGACCGCCTGAGCCATGCAGAACAGCCGCAGATTTTCCTCCGGCTCCCGGTTTTCTGAAAGCCACAGGGCAAACAGCAAAAGAACGGTAAAGCGGACGCAGGTGACAAACTGCTCCCTTGGATATCCGGTCACTGCCATGGAGCCGGCGAAAAATACGGCGGCCATCAGATACAGGGACCAGTACCGGAGCTTTACGTCCACCAGACGCCACTCCATCACATTTCTGCCGGCAGACAGCATGACTATGATCTGAAGGCCAAAGGACAGGTATTGAAACGCCATATCGCCCTGTTCCCCCACTATCACCTCATATTTCCCCGGAAATCCCAGGCTGACCAGCATGATAAATCCAATCGCGGCATTCACAAACCGCTCCTGCTGCTCCTTTCTATTCTGTCTGATCCGACTCTTCTCTCTCATATGCTCCCGCCGTTCCCGGCCCGTCCTGCTTCCAGCTCCCGTCTGTCCCCATGCGCAGCAGGGCAGACACCGCTTCCTCATCGCTCATCTGCGTCATCCACTCCGGGGATGAGCCTGTCTCGTCCAGCTCCTCCAGGAGGTTCCTGAGCCTCGTATTTCCTGCCCCGGCCGTCTTCTTGGCCTCCGGCCTCCCATGTCTCCCGGATTTCTTTCCCGCCGCCTCCGGCGCAGGCTTTTGCTGCGCTTTATCGTTTTCTTTTTCTCTTTTTTTACCGCCGGCCGCCCCAGGCATCGTCATCGGCGCGCCTTTTTTATCCTGCTTTTTGTCCTGTTTCTTGTCCTTCGGCCCCTTTTCTGCAAAGAATCCGCCGTCCCAGAAGGATTGGGTTCCATTGACGATACAGCCCAGAATCCGGGTTCCGGACTTATCCAGCTTTTCAATCGACTTCTGGATCTCATAGAGCGTCACCATATCATACCGCACCACAAAGAGTACCACGGATGCAATCCGGTTCAGGCTTAAGGTATCCGAATCCCGTCCGACCGGCGGCGCGTCGATGAGCACATATTCATAGTCCCCGGAAATGCTGCTGATGAAATCAAACAGCACCTGATCCATGGGGATTGCGCTTCGTTCCAGCACGGTCGGAAGAAAATCCAGGCAGCCGGTCAGGGAAATGACAGCCTCCTGGGGCGTCGCCTCCCCCTTATACAGAGCATTCAGGGAATGGCTGTAATCCACTGCATCCAGAAAAAGCCCGCCAAGGCTTGGATTTCTCGTATCCAGATCCAATAAAAGCACCTTTTTTCCCATATCCGAAAGATGGATCGCGAGATTGGCAGACACAGCGGTCTTCCCCTCCCCGTCCTCTGAGGAGGTGATGTAAAGACAATGGGTTTCTTCCTTTGACCCCAGAAGATTTTGAAGAATATACGCCGAGGACGCAAAATTCTGCTCTGCCGGAGAGCTCTTCGCGCCATCCTTTACCAGAATTCCCCGCCCTTTCTGGAAAAACCAGTCGTCTCTCGGGATGGTTCCGATTGTTTCAAGCCCCAGGATATCCTCCACATCGTTCAGATTTAGCAGTGTAGGCCGCATGATCAGATCCAGGACCGCAATGCCGATTCCCATCAAAAAGCCTGCAATAATCAGAAATCCCCACAGATTGGAGTACATGCTCCCGCTCATCAGATACACGGCCGAAGGCGCATCGATCACAGAAACCGCTCCGATCATCAGCGTCTCCGGGAGGATGGCCTTTGCCGCGTCCAGGATCCCGCTCAGCAGGCGGATTCCCTCATCCCCGTTGTTCCAGCGCAGCGTCATTTCCAGAATCTGTGTGTCGTGATAGCGGGAAATCTCCAGGAGATCCCGTATCGTCTTCGGATCCGCATTTAACAGACCGGCCCGGGAGGCGGCATCCGTAAGGAGGCGGTCGCTTCGGAGCACATATTCCGCTGCATCAACCATATCCTGGGCCAGATAAAAATCATTGGGGTTAAAGTATTCGGAATTTCCTGTAAAGGTCCCTGCCGCAGACTGGGATGTGACCGCAGCCGAGCAGGTAATCTCATAATTCATATGTTTTCCACGGATATAGGTGAGCCCATTTAACGCGATCCCCAGGCCAAGCCCCACAAAGGACAGGGCCAGCACCCACTTCCAGCGCTTGGCGACCGCGTACAGAAGATCACCGATCCGGATCTGTATTCCATCATTCATATGTTTACTCTCTGTCCTCTTGTTCTGCCTGCTTCAGAGCTGCGGCATCCTTCCTGCGCCATTTCACGGCCGTCTTCACCAGGAAAACGATCAGCAGGATCAGCAGAGCCAGTCCGGCAGCCGCCCCGGCAACTGCCGCCGCGCTCATCCAGGTAATGACAGATATATGTAAGGTCTGGATCTCTTTGCTGTCCGTCACCTGGAGGTCATAACGTTTCTCTGGATCCCTGTTTTTCACCACATAATAGGAACCCTCTTTAAGATCCGTAAAGAGAAGCTCATTTCCACTGGTCTCCCAGGAAAAGAGCAGGTGATCCCCGCTGTCATAAAGATCCAGAGCCACATCCGGAATACCGCTTCCGAGCACTGCGTCCACCGCTCCTATGGCCACTCTCAGCATCCGGTTGGAGAGTTCCAATGTCGTCTGCGGCTGGCCGTCGATCCGGCCGTTGTCCTCCACGGTTATCCTGTGATCCGTTTCGTCAGCTCTGTAATTCCCGGGAGCCGTTTTCTGTACAATATGGTAGACTGCGTTCTTATCCAGATCCGTAAGCACAAAAGCGCCCTGGCTGTCGGTGTACATGGTTTCTTTCAGAGTGGGATCCCCCTCTTTTGTCACCAGAAATCCGGCGCCTTCCACCATTTGCTCCGGAAAGAGCTCATCAGACAGGCAGACACGGATTCTGGTTTTTTCGGTCCCGATCTCGCAGAGTCCGGGCTCCGTGTCGGTCTTTCTCTCCACAACGGCCTGCGCTTCCTCCTCTATGCCGGCATAATACGGCGGGATTCGGTCCTGCCTCAGGATATAGTTTCCCAGATACAGTTCCCCGCTCTCGCCGTAGCCACTGGAATCACAGGTAATCCTCTCAACCGTCTGGCCTCTGCCAAACCTCACCGTCCCGTCCAGGGTCCGGATATCCTCTGCTGCGATCACCTCAAACACGCCGTCTCCCACGCCCGTCCCGTTCTGCGCGTCCGTCACCTGAATCCGGATCACATTTTTCGACGGAAACACCGGGATCTGTACCAGGAAGGGCGCCGGCCAGTCATAGAGCTCTGCGATCTCAAAATACTGATTATTTGCGGGATCATAGCCGTCCGGGGCCGTCAGGCCGCGAAAGTAATACGTCCCCTTCCAAATCTTTTCCGGAAGGTAGAAGATCCCCTCACTGGTTGTTGCAAACGTCCGATAGGAAATTTTTTCCGGATAATACGTGTTCAGGATCTGGAGCGTTCCGTTGGACTCATACAGTTCAAATTCCACATTCTCTGCCTTAACGATCCGTCCTGTCTCCCCATCGATCAGTTCTGCAAGAACCGCTGATTTTACACCATCGTCTCCCGGGCCATAGCCGTCGCCGCCGTCGTCATGGCCGTCGCCGTTTCCATCGTCATCGCCTTCCTCGTTGTCTTCGCCTTCCCCGTCATCGTCCCCTTCTTCCTCATCCACACCGTCGCCCTCCAATTCCCCGACGCCGCCTGTCTCCAGAATATCCCCCTGCTCCTCCTCAGCCAAAGCCTCCGTTGACGGCTCCATTGCGTCAAACAGAGACGGCGTATACAAAAGATACAGCCCCAAAAGAGCGACCAGGAGCATCAGGATAAAGACCAGGCCGGTCATAAGGTCAGTGGCAGGCTGCCAGAAATTGTATTCTCCATCACGTCCCGGTTTCCTGAATCGGTTCATTGCTTTATCCTCCTGCTTATCTGCTGCGGGTCACAGCCCGCCTGAAAAGCCGCCGTTGTACACAGCCGTCACTTCTGAATCCGCGCGCGGCCCCGCAAACGCCCTGCTGAAAAGGGCTTTTTACTGCGGACAACGCGCCGTGTGTCCTGAGGTTCAGGCTTTGCGCTCATCTGGGTCACAAACTCATCTGTCACCATAGGCTTTGAAAAATAGAAGCCCTGTCCCTCTGTACAGCCGCATTTTCTGAGCGCAACCAACTGTTCCATGTTCTCGATCCCCTCTGCCGTCACAGTCAGATTCAGCTTTCTGGCCTGTTCAAAGATACTGGCCAGAGCCTCTGTCTGGCTGCTCACATCAAAATAGCGCAGATCCAGCTTAAGCCCGCTGGCATTGATGCGCCCCACCGTCTCCAGAGACAGATAGTCGCCGCGAAAACCATCCACGATTACGCGGAAGCCCTTGTGCTGCAGGCTGCTTTCCACCTCAAAGGCCGCGCCGTGCGTCTGAAGATAGGCATTCTCAGCGATATCGATCTCCAGATAACGGGGAGGAATCCGGTATTTCTCCAGAATCTCAGCAAAAAAACCTGCCACGTCAATGGCCAGAATATCCGTCTTCGTGACATTGACCGAGATGGGCACCGGGCGTATCCCGGTGTCAATCCACTGGCGGATCAGCCTGCAGACCTCTTCCCATATGTACTGATCCAGCTTCGCGATATACCCGTTATTTTCCAGCACCGGAATAAACACAGACGGCGACAGAATCCCCAGCGTTTTATGCTTCCACCGCACCAATGCCTCTGCCCCGATGATCTTCCGGCTTTTCAGCTCATATCTGGGCTGGAGATAAAAGATAAATTCCCTGTTTTTAAGGCCCTCCAGGATCTGGGGCATCAGGATCTGTTCGTTCTCACCCCTTCCCCCGTCCGTGTAAGCAGGATTCTGGGTATTGGAAAGGGAAAATCCCTTATTCTTGGGAATCCGGCTCAAAAGCTCTATGACCTGGCGCGCCTCCCGGTATTCCCGGTAACGCTTCTGCTCCTCTACGGTTGGTATCACATATCTGTGGAAGCCCATTGCAAATATCCCCAGCTCCCGGTTCATCACATTATAGAGGACATTATAAAAAATATTGAACAGGATAGACAAAATCACACCGACAATAGACGTATAGAATGCGGTATCAATCCCCGCAAGAATCTGCTGGACGCTTGAAAGAGCCGCTTCCACGGTTCCAAACCCGATCTCACGGATGCCCAGGATCAGGCCCACGAAGGTTCCCAGGATACCGATGCCGGTCATGATCCCCGGTATCTGCATAATCACCCCGCGCCAGCTCATGAGCCCTAAAATGTCCTCATTGATATATTCTTCGATATCGCTAAGGATCTGCCCTGACTCCTTCTGGCCCTGAACCTTATCCCGGTATTCCCGAAAGAGCCCGTCCAGCGTTTTCTGACGGAAAAATTTCTCCTGCTGCGCAATCGCCAGCCATGGGGAATCGGTCTGAACCTCCTCTGCCCGCCGGACGCTTTTCTGACCGTTTTCCAGGCCGATGGCAAAGCGGATCACCGGGAACAGGCCCCAAAACATCCCCCCTGCCGTCAGCAGACACATGAAAGCAACGATAATCATGGAAAGCACATCCGGTGCAAACGCCGCCAGCACACCCCCGCACATGAGGATGATCACGGCAAGTAAATAATAAAAGCGCTTCATATTCCCGCATCCCTTCTGGTTTTAACCAAATCTTCCCTATCCATGTATGTAAAATCCATCTTTTCCCTCTTCCTTTACACGATACAGACGTCTGCACGCTTCATCCGCAAGGTCTTCATACCTGGTTCCGTCCTCCGGCGCGATCACAATCCCGATGCTGCAGGAAATGCGGACGTTCTTCTCTTTGAACCTGTGTATCCGCTTCATTCTGCGCCAGAGCCGTTTTGCAATCTTTTTGACATAACCCCGATAGCGTATGCCGTGCAGATAAATGATAAATTCATCACCGCCCACTCTGCCGACAAAGTCGCTCATTCTCGTCTCCTCCTTCAGAATACGCGCTGCCTCAGCCAGCAGCCTGTCCCCAAAAGAGTGTCCGTATCTGTCATTTATCTCCTTAAAATCATCCAGATTCAGAAGCAGAAGCGCCGCATGGTTCCCGCACTGCTCCATATCGTTCTCTGCACGCTCCTTAAATGCCCTCTGGTTCAGGAGCCCGGTCAGGGGATCCGCCGAAGCATGATCCAGGATTTCCTTATCTTCCTGTATCTCTCCTTTTCCCTGTCTGTACAGCTTCCCTGAATTCTCCGCAGTCCATAAAAAATCGTTCATCCTTTCCCTTCCTTAGTAAAACTTAAGCATTAACATAAACATCTCATTTTTTGTCTGTACTTCTCTCTTCCAAAAAATATGATTTCCTCTGCTTTTTGGTTTCCATTTTTTAAATACAAAAACGCAGCAGGCTCACTCTGCCCTGCCGGGCAAAATGGCCTGCTGCATCCTGTATTTTATTAAAAAAAAGCGTACTCAAATAGAGGCAGCCCTGTCTGTCTGTCTGTCTGTCTGTCTGTCTGTCTGTCTGTCTGTCTGTCTGTCTGTCTGTCTGTCTGTCTGTCTGTCTGTCTGTCTGTCAAAATAGCATACCTCATTTCAGGAATATCTGTCAATCCTTTACTGCTTTTTTCGCATATTTTTCGCATATTTCAATTCGTAAATTATATCAGTCATTTGTATTTTTGTCTATACGTTTGTGATTTTTGTCACAATCATTTCCATGGTTGATATAACCATCACGAACAGCTATAATGAATCCTGACTGGATGGAATATATCAGGATTGAAACGCAATTCTGCCCATGAAAGAGAGGAACCGGCCATGCAGGAAAGCAGATTATTTAAGATCGTATACTACTTACTGGATAAAGGACAGGCTACCGCCCCGGAACTGGCAGAAAAGCTTGAAGTATCTGTCCGGACGATTTACAGAGATATCGACGCCTTAAGCGGAGCAGGCATTCCCGTTTACGCGGAAGCCGGAAGAAACGGCGGTATCCGCTTAATGAATGATTTTGTCCTGAACCGGGCCGTGCTGTCAGACAGGGAAAAACAGGAAATCCTCACGGCATTGCAGATCATACATGCCGCCTGGAATGAGGACGGCAGCCACGCCTTACAGAAGCTTTCCGCCATGTTTCATCTCCACGCGGAAAACTGGCTGGAAGTCGATTTTTCCAGATGGGGCAATACCGGGTCTGATAAGGAAACCTTTGATCTGCTCAAATCAGCCGTCATCCAGTGCAGAAGCGTCAGAATCCATTATGCAGGCTCTGATGGTACAATAAGCAGACGGATCGTGTATCCATACAAACTGGCCTACAAATCAAAAGCATGGTACCTGAAAGCGTTTTGCACAGAAAGGCAGGACATGCGGATATTCAAATTAAACCGCATTTTTGATCTGGAGATGTTAAACGAACCTTTTACACGCCGCGATGTCCCGGAACCGGCCGGCGCCTCCGGGCAGGACTGTCATCCAGTCACGCTTCGTTTTCCGGCAGAAATGGCCTACCGCGTTTATGATGAGTTCGATCCGGCGCAGGTGCAGAGACTGGAAAACGGCGATCTCATCGCCTCTGCAGACATGCCGCAGGACGCGTGGCTGACCGGATTTCTGCTGTCATTCGGAACGCAGGTGGACATCCTCTCACCTGTCTGTCTGAAGGAGGCCATCGCAGAACAGGCCAGACAGATCTATGAAAAAAATAAATCCTGACAAACAATGTCATGTTATATGTGTTATTCTGAATGTCGTAATCATACAGCAATACACAGACCTTTAACACCACAAAACCGGAGGTAAGAAAATGGATCAGATGAATCAGAAATTCTGTCAGTGCTGCGGCATGCCCATGGGAGACACGGACGAGCTGTACGGAACCAATGCTGACGGCGGCAAACATGACGAATACTGCCAATACTGTTTTCAAAACGGCGAATTTACATTTAAGGGGACGATGGAAGAAATGATCGAGCTGTGCGTCCCGCATATGGCTGCCGCCAACCCCAATATGACCGAAGAACAGGCAAGAAACGCCATGCGTGAATGGTTCCCGACCTTAAAGCGCTGGAGGTGAGGAAACAGCGCATGCATTTTGTAACGGCAAAAGGAATCCTGTCTTCCAAAAACGGAATGAACCTATACCGCGGCTGCACCCACGGATGCATCTACTGTGATTCCAGAAGCAGATGCTATCACATGGAGCACGCCTTTGAAGACATCGAAGTCAAGGAAAATGCGGTTGACTTATTAGAATACGCCCTCAGGCGCAAGCGGAAAAAATGCATGATTGGCACAGGCTCCATGACCGTTGTATGGATGACGCCGATTCTGCCGTTTATCAACGATACAAAAGAAAATATTTCCCGTATCCTGGATATGTGCGGGGAGGCAAATGTTTACGGCGTTATCTGCTTCGGCATGGGACTGACGCTCCGGGACGGGAACAGGGAGTATTTTAAGGAAAAATATATACGGATATATGGAAATCAGTATGTGGTTGAAAGTCCGGACAGTTGTTGTTTGATGAAACTGTTTCATCGGACATGCAGGGAACGGGGGATTGTTCATGATAATGAAGAGATATTTCGGTATGTGAATAGGTTTGAGGAGAAATGCGCTGCAAAGCAGTTGAATTTTTGGGGGTGAGGTTTTCTGCTTTTATCGTGAATGGGCCGCCGGAGACAGCGACTATATCCAACGGAACCCCGCTCCCGCTCGGAGAAAAGCGCAGCGGTACTAAGCTCGAAAAGACCTCGCTAAGTACCGGCGGTTTTCTACGGGTTCCTTATGGATATAGTCGCTTCCTGTGATACATTCATGCCAGACAGTCAATGCCAGAAGCCGTCTTGCTGCCAGAAGATGTATCTTCCGGAAAAGAAACTTTATAATGGATATCATAAATATCGATTCCGTAAGGAATATCTAAGGTTAAATCTTCTTTCAGAGCAAATTTTTCTCCCGCAATCGTAATTTCTGTTCCGGGTTCGAGATAACGAAACATACTTTTATTGTACGAAAAATCAGGCGATGTCATAGCACGATATTGATCATCATACTGTTGCTTTGTATACACTGGATAGTGTTCTGAAGCGGAATAAAAGAATTCTGAGGTTCTTGATCCGACTTTTACAGAAAAGAATCCTTTGGATATTCCAGCATCATCAAGATAATCACAAATCTCAGAGTTATAATATCCCACTTGCCCGAAATGTTTAGGTGAAGACATCATAGCTCCACCGGATGCAAGGTTATTCCAAAAATGTAAATATCTCACCGCTTCTTTATCATAATCATTTCCGTCAGAATAAAATTTTTCCGACCAGGGCCGGCATATAGCTCCGTCCGGTGTTGAAAACATCGCCATACTTTTTCCTGAAGAATTTGTATATCTAAAATAAGACGCACTTCCGAAATCTATAAAATTATCTTTCGCAGTTAGAATGTCTAATGCCTCAACATTAAGCTTGGGAATTTGGTTTACATGAAATGTCATGCCGTCATTTAACGTAATTACATCTCCTATACGTGTATAACTGTCGCTGGAATTAAATTTATCAAGCATACTCACTGATAATTTAGGCGCGCTTATTGACGCCTTTTGTCTTTGAAAAGTAAAAGTATCCTTTGTCTGTATATGATTGCTACGGCCCAAGCCAGTAAGGATATTGGACAGTGCTCCCTGCACGGTTCCAGTTGCTCTATATGCATTGGAAGTGTGTATATGACGATCCTTAAAATGATTAATTTTCATTTATAATCCTCTTCTATTTTTTTATAGTATGGAAAGGCGGTGGAATAACAGTATCATCATATAAAGGATAGACAAAAAGGAATCTCACCGGAGATACATTTGCGGTGCTTCCTTTGGGATAATATATGAATTCCCAATCGCTCTTTAAGCTTATATCTTTTAATCCAAGATCTTTTATCGTTCCATCAGTCGTAGTAAAGGTTTTGGGGTAAGCAGAACTGGTGACCCGGGCACTACTGTACTCAGATGAGTTAAGCACAGAAATGCTTGAGACAATAGAATCTCTTGGTAGTATTGTTTCATTCTTGAGTGAAAAGGATTTATATATAGTTCCGCTTGTAGTTGAACGATCAAACTGTATATTTAATTCATGTGAAATAACTCGGGGCGACCCTACACTTAAGTTATATTCGGTATCTGTCTCTGATGTTCCCTCAATGTGAACATAATAAGTCCCGCCATTGGATTGGAATCTTTTAACAACCGTATCCGTATCAGAAGATATATAGCCAGGAACAATTATTTTATTTTCTGAATCAAAGAGCTCAATATGGATAGATGCATTTTTTGTATAACAACCAACTGTTAAATATTGATCCCCAGGTGTGAGAACTACTTTATACCAATCATCGTCTGATGAATTAGTTATTCCAGATATCAGATATCTTCCGGACCAGTCACTCATTGCAACTACTGTTGCAATTTCGTTATTTTGTGTTGTCAGTTGAGCAGTTTCCTTTGTATTATTAGGTTCAACTTCTCTGGTAATATTAGGACGTGCAAAAGCATACGAGGTTATTTTGCCGGATGATACCATTAAAAAGGCAATATAAAACCCAGCCACTAATTTTGCATATTTTCTTTTGCATTTCATATTTTTCCTAAATTTACTTTTTAAGTTCATAATTTACCACCTTTCTTAGCTAAAAAATCTACATAGTATACTCTAAACAAGATATCTAATCACCTCCATTAAAAATTATATAGGATTTCATCTGCCATGCTTTTCATATATTAGAAATTTAATCCTAATACATTAATGATGATACTACAATATATAAGTATTGTCAATGCATATTTTGTTGCTACAGCATTGACACTCCAATTCATTTATATTTTCCAAAGGATAAAGATCTTGTTTTCTCTGACCTGGTGTTTGACAATTAAATACAAAAAAATCCTTGCAAGCCGTAGTTTATAGTTCCGGGCCGCCAGAAACAGCTATGTTACTGGCGGCCCGGAACTAAGGAACTGTTAAAAATAAGGAATTGTCACGAAATAACCTGTAAACCGTGATACTCCCGGACATACCCGGGCCATATTACATGCCGATACAGAGTCTCCGGCACTCCTCCTCCAGCCTTCGGATCGCTTCCTGTCCTTCCACCACACAGAACTGCAGCTCATTCACATATGTCCCGAACGCCTCCAGCACCTGCGTCTGGCCCGCGCGGCCGTTTAAGCCACAGTTTGTCGGCTCCAATGCCATGGCGTAGTCGCAGGACGCGCGGCTCTTCCACTGGGTCATGAAGGGAAGGCTGCGGACATTCCAGCGGACGCAAAGCGCCAGCTCAAGACCGTCGTTCACGACAGCGCCAAAGGTATTCCCTTTGGCGTCGGCGGCCAGGGTGTACTGGAACACCTGCTCCGGGCAGCCGTCCTCCGGGCCTTCCATGCGCAGCCTGTCCTCCATCCCCCGCTCCGCCTCGCTGTCCCTCGGCACACAGGAGCGCTCCGGCACAAGGATCCGCGCGCCCGGGCTTAAAAAAGGATATCCGGCGTTGCAGTGGTACAAAAGCAGAAGCGGCTGCGGCTCAGCCCCCTGATTTTCGATAACATCCACAAACCGTATCCAGGGCGATCCGTATACGGTTTCCACGCTTCGCCTCAAAACCATATGTTCCCCAAACAGCCGCGCCTCGCGCATCTCACCCGTGACGCGGATCCGGTACTCCCCGCCGTCCCAGAAAGCGTCCATGCTCACCTTCTCGGCCGGAGTCGTGCGGATCCGGCCATGGGTCGGATAATCCGTGCCCCCGATTCTCCTGCACCCGTGCACATTCCCGAGCCCGCACGTAAACATCGCCCCGCCCATGATCGAGTAAACCGCCTCCTCGCCTGCCGTATCATAGGCATTCCTCCCCTGAAGGCCGGGCTTTGAGAGAAAACTCAAATTCATCCCCCTGTACCGCAGCCACGCCGGATCCAGACATTTATCCAGCATCAGCGGAAACTCCAGAACACCGTTTTCCACCAATGCACAGCGCAGCCCCGAAGCCCGCCCGTCCTGATATTCAATCCGCCTCACGCCGGCGAGCTGTTCCATATTTCCACACAGCTTAAGCAATTCCTTCCTTTTATCCACCGGATCATCCCCTCCCGTCCTCTGCATTCACAACCCCTGTACACCTTGAAAAGCATGCATCACAATCAGTCCTGTTATTTTTAATAATCATCCAGGCACACTACCATAAACTCAAAATGAACCTAAAAAAATCCCCGGCCCGCATCCTATTCATGGCCCGCCAATAACACAGCCGGAGGCAGCTTCTGTATCCACAAGGAACCCGTAGAAAACCGCCGGCGCTTAGCGAGGTCTTTTCGAGCTTAGCGTCCGCTGCGCTTTTCTCCGAGCGAAAGCGGGGTTCCTTGTGGATACAGAAGCAGCCTCCGGCGGCCTTCCCACGAATAAATGCCCTGATGCTGAACCCAAAACGCCTTTTGCTCCCTGATGCCTACAAATCACTCCGCATCCGGATATTCATTACACAACAGACGATACGGCGCCTCATCCTCCTCAATCTCCGGAAAACGCCCCATTTTCTCATAAAACCGGTTATCCGTATTGTCATCGTTACACTGGCTGACCTCCCCTAAGAGAACCGGCCCGCCGCCCTCTTCCACCTCAAAATCATGGTACAGGTACGGATAAATGGTGATACTCTCCCCAGGCGTAAGCCGCACCTGCGTTCCGGCCGGAACCACCATCTCCCTGCCGTCCACATGAACGTGCACCTCGCTGTCCTTGTCCAGCTCCTCATCCTTTGTGGAATTATACACGCGGATCAGCACATTCCCGCCGCCGCGGTTGATGATATCCTCCATCTTGGACCAGTGGAAATGCATGGGAGAATACTGTCCCTCTTTGATGTATAAGAGCTTTTCCGCATACGTTTTCGTATATTTATCCCGCATGGCCAGGTTCCCGTTGCGGATGGTGATCAGGGAAAAGCCCACCTTGTTGAAATCGCCCAGACCGTAGTCTGTGATGTCCCAGCCCAGCATATTGTCGCGGATTTCGTCATAGTCATGGCCTTTTTCCTTCCACTCCTCCGGGGTAAAATGGCAGAACGGCGGTATCGCAAACCGGTACTCGTTTATCATGGCCTCCATTTCCTTTAATGCCGCGTTGATCTCACTTCGCTTCATTGAACGATTCTCCTTTCATTGTTTTATTCGGAACGTATCTGTTTCAGATAGATTTATCCAGCAGAAACGCCGGCTCCTTACGTCCGGCGTTTCGCTGTATGTACATGGAATCAGTTGCATCACATGCAGGTCAGGCTGTCTGCAGCCGTCCCCTTATTTTGTCAGTACGGAAACTCCCGTATCCTGTACCGCGCCGCCTAAGGATTCGCCCTCTAAGGCCTTTACGGCTGCCTTCACGCCCTCTTTTCCCATTACATCCGGGTTCTGCGCCATGGTGCAGAGAAGGTGTCCGTCATTAATCAGGTTCATAATCGCATCGGACTTATCAAAGCCCACGCCGATGATGTCAGACTTACCGGAAGCCTTGATCGCATTTCCGGTTCCGGTTGTGGAACCCTCGTTGCAGCCGAAGATTCCCACAACGCCCTGTGTGATGTAGTTCTCAGCGATGGTCTGGGACTTTGCAGCGTCTCCCTCGCCGTACTGAGTCTCCATCAGTTCAAAATCCGTTCCTTCAAAAGCGGAGCGGAATCCGTTTTCTCTCTTTACTGTGGAATCCGTCGCTGCGTTTACATTTACAATACCGATCTTTCCGGAGGTGATGCCTGCTGCCGATAAGGCTTTGATCATTTCCTCGCCGGCCGTCTTTCCTGCCGCCTCGTTATCGGTGGAGAAGGTCGCCTCTGCGTCTACGTTTGCCGGGGAATCAACATAAACCAGCTTCACGCCGGAGGAAGCCGCTTCCTTGAGGGCAGAAGAGATAGCGTCCGGTCCGTTGGCCGCCACGATAATGGCTTCATAGCCGCCGGCCACTGCGTTATTCACACACTCAATCTGCTGTGCGTCGTCCTTAGTATTCGGGGACATGAAGGTTACGGTCACGCCGGCTTCCTTTGCCGTCTCCTGCGCGCCCTCATTTAAGGTCACCCAGTGCTGGTCAATGGAGTCCATGGTGATCAGGGCAATCTTCCACTCCTTGCTTGCCTTCACAGCCTCATCGGAGGTCTCGGCTGCCGGAGCTGCCGCGCCGCCCGCCTTGATAGCGGACACGCCGGTATCTGTTACCTTGCCGCCTAAGGATTCGCCGTTGATAGCCGCTACGGCTGCTTTTACGCCCTCTGCGCCCATCACATCCGGGTTCTGCGCCATGGTGCAGAGAAGATATCCGTCATCGATCAGATTTAAGATGGCATCGGATTTATCAAAGCCCACGCCCACGATATCGGATTTTCCGGAGGCCTTGATGGCGTTTCCGGCTCCGGTGGTGGATCCTTCGTTACAGCCAAAGATTCCCACCACGCCCTGCGTGATGTAGTTTTCCGCGATCGTCTGGGACTTCGCCGCGTCGCCCTCGCCGTACTGGGTTTCCATCAGCTCAAAACCGGTTCCCTCAAAGGCGGAGCGGAATCCTGTTTCTCTCTTTACTGTGGAATCTGTCGCTGCGTTTACATTTACGATACCGATCTTTCCGGAAGTAACGCCTGCTTCCTCAAGAGCTTTCAGCATCTCCTCGCCGGCCGTCTTTCCTGCCGCCTCGTTATCAGTGGAAAAGGTTGCTTCCGCGTCCACATTGGCCGGGGAATCAACATAGACAAGCTTTACGCCTGAGGATGCCGCTTCCTTAAGAGCAGAGGAAATGGCGTCCGGCCCGTTGGCCGCTACGATAATCGCCTGATAGCCGCCGGCCACCGCATTGTTCACGCACTCGATCTGCTGCGCGTCGTCCTTGGTGTTCGGGGACATAAAGGTTACGGTTACGCCCAGCTCCTTTGCCGCCTTCTGCGCGCCCTCGTTCAGAGTCACCCAGTGCTGGTCAATGGAGTCCATGGTGATCAGGGCGATCTTGGTGTCGCTTGAGGCGGCCGGGGCCTCCTCCTTCTCAGCAGCCGCCGCCTTTGTCTCAGCCGGAGCCGCCGATGTCTCGGCCGGCTTGGAGCTGCTGCAGCCTGCCAGGGAAGCTGCCGTAAGCGTCAGGCACCCTAAGAATGCAAGTAACGTTTTCTTCATAAAAAATTCCTCCTTATAAAATTTATAATCAACCGCCGTATCACGGAGGCCAACTATTCATCATTGCCGCCGGGCGTACGGCCCGGAAACGGCTGTCCCGTAAGCGTCAGGACGATTTTTTCCCGAAATTGCCGGAGCGCACAACTACGTCCAGAAGCACGGAGAACACCACGATAATGCCAATCACCAGGCGCTGGATTCCCACCTGCGCGCCGATCATGTTTAAGCCGTTTTCCAGCGTCTGCCATACGGCCGCGCCCGCAAAGGTTCCCAGCAGAAGGCCCGTTCCGCCTAAGGGTGAAATGCCGCCGATTACGCCGGCCGCCACACCGTACATCTCATACATGTTTCCGGCCTCCATGTTGCCCATGCCGGCCTGCGCGCACAGGATTAAGCCAACCACACAGGCGCACACTGCGCTGACCAGATAGGCCTTGATCGTCGTGGCAACCACATTCACGCCGGACAGCTTTGCCGCATCCACATTGGAGCCGATCGCGTAGATATGGCGTCCGGTTCTCGTCCTGGACAGCAGGAAGAAGAAGATAAGGAACAGAATCAGCGCAATCCAGAAGGTATTGAAGATGCCGAGCGTCTTCCCGTAATAGAAGAAATTCTGGAAGCTGTCGCCCGCCTCTTTTCCGATACCGGTGGCAATGGCGTCTGTATTCCGGTTATTGTTGACCATATAGGCCGCGCCCCTGGTCACAAACATCGTGCCCAGTGTGGCGATAAAGGGCGGAAGCTTGAACTTTCCCACCAGGACTCCGTTGACAACACCGCAGCACAGGCAGCAGGCCAGCGCCGCCAGCATGGCGACAGCCGGGGAAATCCCCATGGTCATCAGCGTGGCGCTGATCATGGCGCTCATACCGACCATGGAACCAATGGAAAGGTCAATATTTCCGGTAATCAGGAGATAGCTCTGCCCCACGCCGATCAGAAGATACTTGGACATGGAACGCAGCAGGTTCATCACATTCTGTCCGGAAAACACGTTCCGGTCAATCAGTCCAAAGGCTATGTAAATCACCACCAGGCCCGCGAACGCCGTCACAACGGCGCCCATGCCTCTGGCGCTCAAAAAACGCTTTACCGCGCTCTGTTTGTTTTCATTCATTGTTCTTTCCTCCCTATTAGCTGACCTGCTTTTTCTCAAACTCGGTCGCGTACTTTAAGACCTCGTTCTGCGTGGCTTCACGGGCCATGACCTCCCCTGTGATCCGGCCGTCGCACATGACAATCACCCGGTCCGCAATGCCCAAAACCTCCGGAAGCTCGGAGGACACGAACATCACCGCGATCCCCTCCTGTTTCAGCTTGTTCATCAGGTTATAGATCTCCACCTTTGCGCCCACATCGATTCCTCTTGTGGGCTCGTCAAAGATCACCACCCTGGAATTTCTGGCAAGCCATTTTCCGACCACGACCTTCTGCTGGTTTCCGCCGGAGAGATTGGCCGCATTGATCTCTACATTGGGCGTTTTGATCATTAAGTTCTTCACCGCATCCTCGCAGAGCTTATCCTCGCGGCTGTTGCGGATGACGCCGAGCCCGTCGCATATCAGATCCAGATTGGGCAGCGCCAGATTGTGGCGGATGCTTAACTTCGTGCAGAGTCCGTCCTTTTTCCGGTCCTCCGGCGCCAGCACAATGCCAGCCTTAATCGCATCCATGGGACAGCTTATCCGGACCTCCTTCCCGTCCAGGAAAATCTGTCCGCCGGTCTTTGGATCCACCCCGAAGATCGCGCGCGTCGTCTCCGTCCGCCCGGCCCCCATCAGGCCCGCAAAGCCCACGATCTCCCCCTCATAGAGCGAAAAGCTGATGTCGCGGACCTGCCTTCCGGCATTTAAATTCCTGACCTCAAAGATCTTTTTCCCTTTCCCGCACTCCACCCTTGGGAACTGCTCCTTGATCTCGCGCCCCACCATGTTTGCGATGATCTGATCCATGGTCATGCTCTCAAAGTCGCCGTCTGTGATATACTGGCCGTCGCGCATGATGGTCACGCGGTCCACAATGGCCTTCAGCTCGTCTAAGCGGTGGGAAATATACACAATGCCGCACCCGTCCTCCTTGAGCTTGCGGATGATCCGGAACAGCTCGTCGATCTCCTTGGCCGTCAGGGCTGAGGTCGGCTCATCCATGATGAGGACTTTGGCGTGGATGGAAAGAGCCTTGGCAATCTCCACCATCTGCTGCCTGGACACCGGCAGATCCCCCACTATCTGGCGCGGATTAATATCAATCTTCAAATCATTCAGAATCGCGGCGGCCTCGGCCTCCATCTCGGCGTTCTTAAGCATCACGCCGCCGACCCGCTCCCGGCCCAGGAACATATTTTCAGCCACAGACAGATGGCGGCACATATTTAACTCCTGGTGAATGATCGCCACGCCCACCTCCTGGGCCTGCTTCGGCGTCAGGTTGTCATATTCCTTTCCGAATATGGTCATCGTCCCGCCGTCCTTTGTGTACACGCCGCTGAGAATCTTCATCAGCGTGGACTTCCCGGCTCCGTTTTCCCCCAAAAGAGCCATAACCTCCCCGGAACGGAGTTCAAAATGGACATTGTCAAGCGCTTTTACGCCAGGGAACGTCTTGACAATGTTTTTCATTGATACGATTACTTCTTTCATCCGTTTTCCCGCTTTCTTTATTTTTGAATCTTCGCGGCAATTCCATGCATCGGAACTGCTGCAAACGTTCTGTCTGTTTCATGTTCCGCTTCGTTACCGCGGCGGCTCCATCGCGACGCTTAAGGCTGCCATATCGCCCAGCGATTCCCCGAGCCCGGCGGGAAGCACCTGACAGGCCCGGCGGCTTTTTTCCAGCGCCTCCTTTTCCAGCACCGACTGCATGGCTGCTTCCATGAGATGCCCGGCTCTTGCATAGATGCTTCCGATCACGATCCGCTCCGGATTGAGCACGTCGATCAGCATGGCCAGAAGGCTTCCCAGATATGTCCCTGTCTGCTCCCAGAGCCCCAGCGCCCTCTCGTCCCCTCCGGCCGCCAGACCGGCCAGCGCGGCCGCGCTTCCAAGCCCGTACTGGGCAATGCCGCCGCCGCTCAAATAGCCCTCATACGATCCGGCCTTCCCATAACCCACATGGCCCTCTTCCAGAAGCCTCACATGGCCGACCTCCCCGGCCATGCCGCAGGCCCCCTCGTAAAGCCTCCCGTTCAGGATAAGCCCGGCTCCGATCCCTGTCCCGAAGGTCAGGAAAATCATGCTGCCGCAGCCCTTCCCCGCCCCGAACCGCCACTCCGCCACCGCGCAGGCATCCGCATCGTTGCGCAGGTTTGCAGGAATGCCAAACCGCTCCCGGAGCATCGTGGTTATCGGCACCTCATCCCATCCGGGAAGGTTCGGCGGCCCCAGAATCACTCCCCTCCGGCTGTCCAGCGGTCCTCCGCAGCTCACTCCCAGCGAGACGACATGTGCGGTCCGCAGCTCCTCCGCGCTTTCAAAGATGCGCTGTAACGTCTCATCGCGCCCTTTTGTGGGAAAGCGGAGCTTTTTTACAATCTCTCCCCTCTCATTTCCCAGGACCACCGCGCATTTCGTTCCTCCGATGTCAATTCCAATATATTCTTTCATAAGCTTTTCTCCGTTGTGTTCAGTATAACATAACAAAAATGCCCCTTTAAGGGGGCATTCTTTCGGTTAATGTAGACAATCTTTTGATCTTGCAGAAAAATACACGTCTGCAGGCGGCAGCATCCCTGCCTACCACTCCACCTGCCCGAACTGCTCCTTCTCATACGACGCCGCGCAGGTCCCGTGCTCCGCCACCAGCAGGCGGTCCGATATATCCAGCGTATCAGATATATTGGCCGTGAGGATCAGAACCGCGGTCCCTCCCTCCATGATCTGACGCAGAAGGCCCAGGATCCGCATGCGGACAAACATATCCCCTTTTGCCAGGGGCTGGACGCACACCAGGACCCGCGGCTTTAAGAGCTGCATGCGGTAATAGACCAGGGCGATCTGCTCCTCAGGCGGTAAAGCGCTGACCGAAGACTCGAACAGCGCCTCCCCCGCCACATCGGCGTATTCCCGCCGAATGCTCCTGTAAATCCTCGCGGGTATCACGCTCCTCTTAAGCTTCCGGTCCAGAAGAAAGGTCAGGTTCTCCATGTACGTCCGATCCGGAAACAGGAGAGATTCCGCGGGATTTTTCGGAACAATGGCAATTCCCGCATCCAGATAGCGAACCGCCCTCTTCGGCGTATAGTTCTCCTGCTCCAGGAGCACCCGGCCCTTTTGGCAGGCCAGGGAGCCGGTCAGGAGAAGCACGATATCCTCTGCAATCCGGTTGTCCATATCCAAAATCGTCACGCATTCGCCCTGGTGCAGGACGAAATCCAGCCCGTCCAGGCTGCCTGCATGCACGTTGTCAAAATGGAGGATCCCCTTTGCCGCGTCCGGCGCAGGATCTCCATGGGGGACAAACCATTCTGTAATATAAGGCGCGATGGCCGCGTCCGTCATCTCGTCCCGCTCAAACACCTTGATAATCCGTCCGTCGGAAAAAAGGGAGGTCCGATCCGCGATGCGGAAAACCTCCTGATGGTGATTTCCCACATACAGCACCGAAATCCCGCTGTTTCTCACTCTTCGCAGCACCCTCTGGAACCGGGTCAGCTCATACTGGCTCAGAAAATTACCCGGATTATCGATGATCAGCAGGCGGTAGCCGAGCAGCAGGGCCTTTCCCAGCTCCACCAGGCACCGCTCCAGGCAGCTCAGCTCAGCCACCCGCTTTCTTAAGTTCACATCCAGGCCGTGTTCCCTGAAAAGCACATCCGCCTGCTCGCGGAGGACGCGTTCATTGATAAAATACTTCTTAAAGCCCCTGCGCAGCACAAACAGATTGTCAACCACGCTCAAATCCTTTACCAGATGGCTTTTCTGCTCGATCACAGACACCCGGTTCGCCGCGCCGCCGCTGCTCGAATAGCTGTTCACAACACGGCCGTCATACCACACGGTCCCAAAGGAAATAGGGTGATTATGGCAGATTAAATCAATGAGCTGATCATGCCCCTTATTGCTGCGCGATATCAGCCCCATAATCTCTCCGGCGAACATCTGGAAATTGAGGTTGTCAAGCAGCGCTTCGCCATTTTGAATCAGGCTGATGTGATCCATGCGCAGTAATTCTCGTTTCATGGAACTCCTCCCTTGCGCCTTAAGGCGCTCCCAAAAATCCCGCCGCGCCTGATTTTGCGGGATTTTGGGAGTCTGTCTACGTCCCCGGAAATGCGGAGGGCCCGTTTTCCTCCAGCACCAGAGGCAGCGTGATCAGCGCGTCTGTGCCCACGCCCTCCCGGCTGTAAAAGATGATCCCATACTCCTCGCCGAACAGCAGCTTTAACCGGTTGTTGACATTGACCACCGCAATGCCTCCCTTCTGGTTCGTATCCCTGCTCACATCATCCAGCGTCAGACGGCGCAGCTTTTCATTGAGCTGCTTTACCTTCTCCTCCGGCATGCCCAGGCCGTCGTCCGATATGCGGATCCGCATCCGCTGATCGCTGACGCCGACCCGGATGGTCAGGCTCCCCTGGCCAATCTTTCTCTCGATCCCGTGGTAAATGGAGTTTTCCACAATCGGCTGCAGCGTCAGCTTCGGCAGCCGGTAGCGCAGAATATCCGGGTGGTCCAGGTCATCGTCGTGCTCGTACTCAATGCTCAAAGCCAGCTTATCCCCAAAGCGGAACTGCTGGATATAGTAATAATTTTCCACATTGGCCAGCTCATCCTCCAGCGTCACGAGATGCTCTACCTGGGAAATGGTATAGCGGAAAAAGGTGGCCAGCGCCTCTGTCATCTCCGCAACGCTGTCCAGGCCGCTGATCAGCGCCTCGCTGCGGATCCCCTCCAGAGTATTGTAGAGGAAATGCGGATTAATCTGGTTCTGCAGCGCCAGATATTCCGCCTGCTTTTTTGAAACGCTGATCAGGTTGTTCTTGTCAATCATTTCATTCAGGCGCAGAACCGCCTGCTCGCTCTCCGGGGTAAGCGGATGGCGCATATGAAACAGATCGTTGAGCACATATCCCCTGGAAAACTGCTCGTAAATCTTTTTCGTCTCCTGATACGGCCTCACAATCAGGCGGAACGAAAGCCCCAGCAGACAGGCCGCCAGGAGGCTCAGAAGCACGGCCGGGAAAAGGCTTAAGCCATTCTTAAGGCTCATGCCCCAGATCACGCCCAGGCAGGCAAAAAGAAGAGACGCGCAGGCGCAGGCGGCGATATACATCCGGTATGACAAATAACGCATCTTATTCATGAATACAGCTTTCTATACTCATTCGGCTTAAGGCCCGAGTATTTCGTAAAGGATTTTGTAAAATAGCGCACATCGCTGTAGCCCACGCTCGTGCAGATATCCGCGACCGTACGGTTCGTCTCCTTGAGAAGCCGCCTCGCCTGATCCATCCTGACCTTAGACACGTATTCCAGAAAGGTAAAGCCCGTATTTTTCTTAAATACCGTTCCAAAATACGCCGGGGACAGGCCCGCCAGGCCGCTGGCCTGTTCCAGCGTCAGCGGCTCTGCGTAGTGCTCGGCCACAAACTGCTTCACAATGCGGATCGGCCGGTTTTCGTCCTGTCGCTTGAGCTTCGCCGCCTTTTCATAGGAAACGGTGATACTGCGGATCATGTAATCAAACAGCTCCGAAGCAGAGGCGCAGTTATCAGCCCCGCTTATAAAGCGCTCCAGAAAATCATCCTCCACCGGCAGGCGGCAGTTCCTCATGAAAAACAGGTACAGGTTACAGGCCTCCTTTGCCATCTGCAGGATCTCATGGCCTGTGATCCCTTCCATGGCCAGCATTCCCGTCTTCAGCTCCATCATCGCGTCCCGCACGGAAAAGACCTCCAGGCTTTCCAATGCCTGGGACATCCGGTGGTTAAACTCCGCAAACTGATCGCTCGCCGCAAACATGCCCCCGCCCTTTGGCTGCCCTTCTAAAAGCTTTCCTGTGCCTGCCACCAGCCGCTCCTCAATCCAAAGCCGGGCATTTTTGAGCGACTCGTCCAGAGATGTTATCGCTTCGCACGCCTCCCCCAAGGCCATGGTAGCCGCAAAATCCCGCAGGATCCCGCCCTGAATCCGTATCTCATCCATCAGAAGCTTCATCTGCCGCCGGACATTCCCTCTCTGTCCCCTCTCATAATTCAAAAGGACATAAAACGAGCTGTCAATAGCGGCAATCTCATAATCCCGGACCCACTCCTCCAAGAGCCGGGCGGCAGCGCTCTGAACCTTTTCCTCCATAAACCGGAGATTTTTCCTGTCATTGAAGACCTGTCCGTCCAGCTTTAAAATCGCCATGCAGAATTCCTCAGGCAGGAAGGAAAAATGAAACTCCTGATTGAGCCGTTCCAGCGGATATCCCAGCCGCTCCCGGTTTCTCCGGCAGGCCACGTCGCCCACAAAAGCCTGGCGCAGCGCCTCCTCGTCATTCTTAAGCGTCAGCCTTACCTGCTCCTCGCGGCTCAGCCGCTCCGTCGTCTTTGTCAGCTTCTCCCCCAGCTTTCCCAGAGCTTCCGTAAGCTCATCCCTGCGTATGGGCTTCAGGATATAGGCCCCGACGCCGTAGCGGATCGCTGTCTGGGCATACTCAAAATGCCGGTAGCCGCTGATAATAATAAATTCCATCCTGGGGTTGCATTCCTTTCCCAGGCGGATCAGCTCCAGGCCGTCATATCCCGGCATCCGGATATCTGTAATCACAATATCCGGGCGATCCCGCCGGATTTTCTCCAGGGCCTCAATCCCGTTCCTTGCCGTCCCCGCCACCCGCATCCCCAGGCCGGGCCAGTCCACCAGCTTTTCAATGAGCTGGCAGATCTTCTGTTCATCATCTGCAATCAAAACGTCTAACATCTGAGCTCCCTCTCCTTTTATCCCCTTTTTTGTACGTCAGCGCAGCATTACCCCCGAAAGCCGGCCTCCTACCATTCCTTCACTAGCTCTGTCTCCCAATCCACCGAAAACGGCCCGTTCGCCTGGGATGTAAGCGTCTCCACAATCCCGGCCCTCTCCGCCGCGCTGCTGTCCGGATCCTCCAGTGACTCTTCCGACCAGTAAGCATACCCATACAGATAACTCTGGTTAAAGCTGTCCCAGGAATCATACAGCTCCTGCGCCTTTAAGGCCGCCTCGAGCGTCTTATCCATCGCCTCCTCATACGTACAGTACCCGGCCGCATAGCCAAATCCCATAATCGTTCCCACACGGCTTAAATCCCATGCGGCAACAGCGGCCTCTCCATACGCGGACCAGGCATCGTACGCCGCCATAAGGCTTTCCCTTTTTCCTGCTCCCGCCTCCTCTGCCTTCCCGGCAAACGCTTCGCGGCTGATACCGTCCGTCCCTCCGTATTGCTTTAAAAACTCGATTGCATCCCGGTTATGCCCCTCTGACATCAGCCAGCCCGCCATCTCATAGAGATCCTCCCCGCTGTTTATTTCCCAGCTTTCGGAAAGCAGGGCTTTGGCCTTCTCCGTAATCTTGCCGACTCCGCTTCCGCTGTCTAAAGCCCGGTACGTCTCCACCATGCTGGCCCCGTTCGTTGTGTCGATAACGGCGGTCATCGCGCTTAAAAAGGCTTTGCTTCCTTTTTTCTGCGAGGCTGCGCGGTCCAGAAGCGTCAGGGAGAGAACCTGCTTTGCCTCCTCGATATCGCTGTCCCGTCCGATCAGGAGCACCGCGAAATAGCTGTCCCCTGACTCCATATATTCCGCATAGGCCCGGCCTTTCGCGCCGTTCATTCTGGCTGTTCCCTCCCTGGCGATGGTCCGCGTCATCTCCGGCGCGTTCTCTGCCTCAGCCTCCTGCCAGTCCACCTGCATCCCGGTTCCGTCCAATGCCAGATGCGCCACGTGATCCGCATAATCCTCCAGACTTTCCAGGCGCTCCGGATTTCCCGGAACGCTGCCCTTCGCGCTCCCGATGGAGATCGCGGAAAAGCCCGGGCGATCCGCCGCGCTGTCCAGGCCCATCATGCTTCCATTTGCCTGGATTGGCACATCTGTCTGCTCAAACCCCTTTAACATGGTAATACAGTAGGTTCCATCTGCGGAAATGTATTCCTGCGATTCCACTGACGGCTCGCTCTCCTTCTCCTCCTCTTTGACAGCGCTCTCTGCCTGTGCAGCCGCGCCGGCCTCTGTCTCTGCCTTTATCTGTGCATTCCCTTTTTTGGCCCCTGCGCAGCCTGAAAGCGTCATGCTCACCGCCGCTGCAGCCAGAAATAACAGTCTCTTTCTCATTCTTTTTCTCATCCTTTCTGCCCCTGCCATGATCTCTGACCGTCATTTTGGCAGGGGGCATTCCCCTTCCAGTATGGCCAGAAGCTCCTCACGTCCGAGGGACCCCAGCGAAACCATGCCCTCTGTCACAATCTGATCCGCCAGTAAGCGCTTGGACTCCTGAAGCTTTAAGATATTCTCCTCAATTGTGTCCTTCACGATCAGCTTATATACTGTAACCGGGCGATCCTGGCCGATGCGGTGGGCGCGGTCCGTGGCCTGGTTCTGCGCCGCCGCATTCCACCAGGGATCATAGTGGATCACGATATCCGCCGCCGTTAAATTAAGGCCCGTGCCCCCTGCTTTTAAGGAGATCAGAAACACCATAACCGGATCCTCCTGAAACGCAGCCACCATACGGCTTCGCTCCTCCTTGCGCACGCTGCCTGTCAGAAGATGGCAGAGGATTCCCTCTTTTTCAAGCCTCTCCCTTATCGTCTCCAGCATGGAGGCAAACTGGGAAAACAGCAAAAGCTTATGCCCGCCCTCCACCGCGGAGTGGATCAGGGAAACCGCTGTCTCCAGCTTAGCGGATCCGCTGTTATAGTTTTCATAGCACAGAGACGGATCGCAGCAAATCTGGCGCAGCCTGGTCAGCATGGCCAGAATCTCAATGCGCATGCTTCCCATCTGCGCCTCCGAAGTCTGGCAGAGGCGGTTTTTCAGCCGCAGCGCCTCCGCCCGGTAGAGCGTCTCCTGACGCCCCGAAACGGCGGAATACACGACCTTTTCCTGCTTTCCCGGAAGCTCCTTTAGCACATCGGACTTGAGCCGTCGCAGCACAAAGGGGCGGATCATGCGGCGCAGTTCTTCCAGCGCCGAAGCGCTGTCTTTTTTTACAACCGGATCCTCGAACCGCTTCTTAAAGGCCTGGTAGCTGAACAAAAAGCCGGGCATCAGGAAATCAAACACACTCCACAGCTCTCCCAGCCGGTTCTCGATCGGAGTGCCCGTGAGGGCAAACCGTGACGCGGCATTGACCGACTTAACCGCTTTTGCGGTCTGCGTCAGCGCATTTTTGATAAACTGCGCCTCATCCAGGATCAGAAAGGAAAACTCTATCTCCTGATACACAGCCAGATCCCTTTTGAGCAGGTCATAAGAGGTCACAATCACCTCATATTCCCCGGCCTTTTGAAGGCATGCCTGCCGCTCCTTAAGGGAACCCGCAGCCAGCAGAACGCGCAGCCATGGCACAAAAACCGAGCACTCATGGCCCCAGTTATAGATGAGCGAAGCCGGACACACGACCAGAGACGGCCCTGTTTCCCTGTCCTCCCCGTAGACGGAGGCCAGAAGCGTCAGGATCTGAAGCGTTTTCCCCAGTCCCATATCGTCCGCCAGAATCCCGCCAAAGCCATAGCGCCACAGCGTTTTAAGCCACTTAAAGCCCGCTTTCTGGTATTCCCGGAGCACTCCCAAAAGCGCCTCCGGCGGATCCTCCTGCACATCCTCCAGCGCTCCCATCTCGCGGATCATGGTATCAAATTTCTGCCCGCGCAGCAGGCGCGCCTGCGCGCGCCCTTCAAACAGGCTGTCCACAAAGAAGGCCCTGTAAGCCGGCAGACGCAGCCGTTTTGACTGAATCTCCTCCCCGGAAAGCTCCTCTGTCAGGCGTGACAGCGCCGACAGCCCGTCGTCCGAAAGCGTCAGAAACTCCCCGCTTTTTAAGCGGTGGTACTTCTTCTTGAGCCTGTACTGCGAAAGGATCTCCATCAGCTCCGGGCCGCTTATGCCGCCCGTATCTACATCCAGATCGAGCCATCCTCCATTCAGAGATACGCTCAGGCTGACGCGCGGGGGCGGCGAGACCGCAAGCGAACGAAACGCCCCGGAAAGCCGTACCTCCCCCGCCTGCCTGAACCGCTCCATCCCTTCGCTCAAAAGGCGGTAAACGGCCGCCTCATCCCCCCGGATCGCCGCCTCTCCCGCCTCCTCGTCGCGGTACTCAAAATACTCGGCAATCAGGTAGCTGATCCGGTATTCTCCCGTCACATCCCGGCACAGCCGCTGGAGAACCGTCCCGTCCTTCAGCGGATTATAGGTATAATTCCCGTACCAAATAGACGGCCTTACCGTGATCTCATCCGGACCGCTGCTGTCAAAGGCAAAACAGGCCCTCATCTCCTGCGCGCGGTATTCCTGCCAGTCTATCCCTTCATCATCCAGAAGGCCCAGTTCCTCCATCGGGCGCAGCACCCGGGCATAGAACAGGGGGATATCCCGCTTATTGACCGTCTCCTGATACCGCCCTCTGACCATGGAGCCCATAAACCTTTCCTTATCTGATAAGAACCTGAGCAGGAAAGGCCCCATTGCATCCGTGTACGCCGCGCTGCAGCGGTACAGGCACTGCCAGTCAGCCACATAGAGATCCGTTTCCCCATAAAATGCATACAGGCTGCAGGGTATGGAGACGGCAATGCCCTCCGTCCCCTCCGGCGCTATCTCTACCCGAAACGGCGGATTCCCGCGGATCAGGCGGAGAGAAAAACCCATCTGTCCGTTTAAGTTCGCTTCCAGCCTGACGCCGCTCTCCACAATGTCAAAAAGGCGGTCCCGGCCCGCCAGATCCAGAGGAAGATTCGGCGTATAGGGCCCCCTCCCGTCCTTGCGCGCCGTCTCCCGGCGCCGCTTTTCACACGCGTCCGCCTGCTGTAAAATCAGGGAGAGCAGCGGCCGGCTCTTCTCTGAAAAAGCGGCCGGCGTATGCGTAAACGTCAGATCCTTCCCATACTCCTGCCGTAAGCCCTCCTGCACTGCGTAGGCAAACATTGACAGATCCCGGATCTTATACTCCTTCTTTCCACGCAGCCGGCACGCCAGCGACACGTTCCCCTTGTCCATGATCAGCGTCGGGATCAGCTCCGCCTCTGTCTCCTCCAGCCCGGCCGCTGTCCGCGAAAGCTCGCGCCTTTCATATTTCTGGATCAGCTCGCGCACCCCCATGGAGGTGGCCACCGGCCTGCCCGGCTCCTTGTCCTGCTCTGTCAGAAACCGCTTGTAAAGCTCACGGCAATGGGGGCAGCACTCTGCCCCCGACGCCCCTCCCTCGCAGGAGCAGGAATAATCCTGTATCTTCCCCGCCTTCAGAAACACCGCCGCGTCATACAGGCCTTCCCCATCCTGCACCGCCCCCATGACGCGCGCCTCCCCCTTCCAGAAGGAATCAATCTGAAAATGTTGTATGATCATAAAACCGTTCCAATCTCCCCTATCCGTTCAGGCTGCCTCTTCCTGCCGCCCGGACAGCCGGCCTGTCCTTACATATGCTCCGGAGAATCCATCCCCAGAAGATCCATACACGTATTCAGGATATCCTTTGCCAGCGTAATCAGACGGATCCAGCCGGCCTGCCGCTCTTTGTCCTCCTCGGCCAGGATCTTGTTTTCCTGATAGAAATCATTGAACGCATCCGCCACGGCCGCCATATACTGGCAGATCTTATGAGGCGCCGTCTCAAAAAAGGCGCTCTCCACTGCCTCCGAAAAACCGCAGATCTTAAGCTGGAGCTCCTTTTCCGTCCCGGAACAGGCCGGAAGGATCTCTCCTGCCGCCGCGCCTGGCCCATACTTGTCAAGTATAGACTTGATGCGCACAATCGTATACTGGATATGGGGACCTGTATTTCCCTCAAATGAGATAAAGCGATCGATGTCAAACACATAATCCTTGGTGGCCTGATTCGACAGATCTCCATACTTTAAAGCCGCCAGGCCGATGATTTCTGCCGTGCGCTGTCTCTCTGCCTCCGGGACCTTCTGCTTTTCCTCGATTTTTTTATAGACTTCTTTGACGATCTCCTGCATCAGCGTCTCCAGGCGCATCACGCCGCCGTCGCGCGTCTTAAACGGGCCGCCGTCCTTGCTGTTCATGGTTCCAAAGCCCAGAAAGGCCATCGGCGTCTCTTCCCTCACAATCCCGGCTTTTTTCGCCACGCGGAACACCTGGATAAAGTGAAGCTCCTGGCGCTTATCCACCACATAGATGTAGCGGTCCGGGCTGAAATCCTTCTCCCGCTCGATCAGCGTGGCCAGATCCGACGTCGCGTACAGCGCGGCCCCGTCCGACTTGCGGACAATGCACGGCGGGTATTCCTTTGCGTCTCCCTCCTTCGCGATATCCACCACCAGGGCCCCCTCGCTCTCATAGGCCAGCCCCTTGTCAGTCAGATCCGCAATCAGGCCCGGAATATAGGCCTGCGCATCGCTCTCGCCCTTCCAGAGATCAAATGAGACATTTAAATTCGCATAGTTCTTTTTCAGATCCGCCAGGGAGACGGACATAATATGATCCCAGACAGCGCGAAACGGCGCGTACCCGCTCTGCAGCTTAAGCGTCGCCTGCTGCGCCCGCTCGCGGAATGCCTCATCCTTCTTTGATTTCTCGCTGGCAGCCGGATAGATCTCTTCCAGCTCCGAGATCGTAAACGGCGGCTCCGACGGAAATTCCCCTTCAAAGTCCTCGTCAAAATAGGGAAGATCCGGCTGCCGGTCGCGCAGCTCCTCTATAATCAGGCCCATCTGCAGCCCCCAGTCGCCCAGGTGCACGTCGCCGATCACATGATGGCCCATATAGCGCCCGATCCGCTTCATGCTCTCGCCGATGACCGCAGAGCGCAGATGGCCCACATGGAGCGGCTTCGCCACATTGGCCCCGCCGTAATCCACAATGATCGTCTCCGGCCGGCCGGCTGTCTCAAGTCCGTATTTCCCATCTGCAAAAACAGCGCTTACATACTCAGAAAGATATGCGGGATCCAGGCGGATATTGATAAAGCCCGGAGCCACGGCCCCGATCTCGGAAAACATCCGGCTTGCCTTTGCCCGATCCGCCACCTCGCCCGCAATCTCGATCGGCTTCTTCTTATAAGCTTTCGCCGCCGCCATGGCCCCATTGCACTGGTACTCGCAAAGATCCGGGCGGTTTGAGCGCGTAACGCGGATATACTGCCTGTCGTACCCGCATGCCTCAAACGCCGGCGTCAGCTCCTCTATAATCAAATCCACAATTTTCTTCATGGGTCGTCTCCCTGCCTTCCTGCATCGTCTGAGCGCGATCCGCAGCGGATCGCCGTTCACTCAGCCTTTCTTAACCTCTATCGCATTGCTTTCTTCACATCTTTTTTAAACTGCTCCCACGCGTCCTCGTGATCCACAAAGTATTTCGGGCAGATCTTACCCGTCACGTCATAATGGCGTATCAGATCCTCTGATGTCAGATGAAGCTCCTTGCACAGCCAGGCCGTAAGCCGGACCAGGGAATCATACGTCTCCTCCGTAAACGATCCGTCCTCCGTGCGGTGGCAGCACTCGATCGCGATCGTGTCCCAGTTGCGGTCATTCGAGGCGAACGCCTTCTCATACACCGGGATGCACTGGATCACCTCGCCGTCCAAACCGACGATAAAATGGCTGCTGCGCTGCTCCGAATTGCTGCCGCTCTCATGTTTCAGCCCCTCAAAATAATCCCGGTTATTCTGCGCTGTCGTCATCGGATTGGCCACGTAATGGATCACGATATTGTTCACCACAGCCAGCTTCGTTCCCGGCCGGGAATTCGGATTCTCGGTCAAAAGCTGCTGTTCCACCCAGTTCGGCGGCTCTATGGCGCTTAGATCCACAGGCTTTCGCACCCGTCTCCCCCGGGCGGCCCACCCCGCCCCGAACCCGAATGAAAACGCTACAATCCCTATCACGCAGCGGAGCAGCAGGCGCCTCCGGCTCAGACGCCTGCGCTTCACCTGCCTGATATGCTCTGCCCGGCGGACGTCGCGCCGTCTCTCTTCCATCTCCATCATGTGATTGGCTTCCTCCTTCGCAGCGTTCGCGCTACCTTAAAGCAACGCCCCGGACGGACGTACCGGATAACGCGTTTCTTTCATGTGCAACATGCAAAACGGACACACAGACAAAAGGACTGCTGTAAAACCCGCCTACTCTGGATTTTACGGCAGTCCCGATCCCAGCGCCGCGCCGAACCGTATTAAACTCTGGAAAGATACTCGCCTGTACGCGTGTCGATCTTGATCTTGTCGCCCTGATCTACGAATAACGGAACATAAACCGTAGCGCCCGTCTCCACCACAGCCGGCTTCGTCGCGCCTGTGGCCGTGTCTCCCTTAAAGCCCGGCTCTGTATCCGTGATCTCAAGCTCTACGAACAGGGGCGGCTCAACGGAAAATACCTTGCCGTTGTAGGAGCAGATCTTGCACATCTCATTTTCCTTCACGAACTTTAAAGCGTCCCCGATCGTTTCGGCGTTTAAGCCCACCTGCTCGTACGTATTCACATCCATAAAATTAAATAAATCGCCGTCCGAATATAAATACTGCATGTCCACCCTGTCAATTCTGGCTGCCGGGAACTTCTCGGTCGGGCGGAACGTCTTTTCCACCACGCCGCCGCTCATGACGTTCTTGATCTTGGTCCGGACAAAGGCAGCGCCCTTGCCGGGCTTCACATGCTGAAATTCCATGATCTGGTATACGTTTCCATCGATTTCGAGTGTGACGCCGTTTCTGAAATCACCTGCTGATATCATAAATGTTATTCCTCCTTGAGTAATCTGTCTTGATCTTTTTTATTCTATACTATAACAGACTGGTTTTCAACTACTTTTTGCCGGAATGCCAGAAAAGCCTGATTTCACTCACAAGCTCCTCAACCGTCTTTCCGTCCGCGCAGATCGCGGTATGCGCCGCTTCGCCATACAGCGCGTTCCGCTGCGACAGCAGGTCTTCCACGCGTTCACGCACATCCCTGCCCTGGAGAAGGGGACGGGTCGCATCGCCCTTTAAGCGGGCCAGGACCGTGTCCGCTGACACCTCAAGCCACACGACCCGGCCGAGCTGTTTCAGAAGCTGTCTGTTTTCCGCGCGCATGGGAAGTCCGCCTCCTACGGACAGAACAAACCCGTCCTCCGGGTCCGACGGACAGGAGGCGGCGTCCGTGAGACGTCTTAAAAGCTCGGTCTCCATACGGCGGAACGCTTCCTCGCCCTGATTGGAGAAAATCTCGGTTATGGCGCGGCCTTCATGGGCCTCGATCATCTGATCCGTATCGCAGAAGCGCAGACCAAAGGCCCGGGCGCAGGCTTTTCCCACACTTGTCTTTCCGGCTCCCATAAAGCCGGTTAAAATCAGGTTTTTCATGCTTGTTGTTTCTCCTGGCTTAAAAGCTGCTGTATCCGGCGGCGGGCGGCTTTTACGGCGGCGGCTTCCACCCGGATGTCCGGGTTCCAGAGCTCAAATGCCGCCACTCCCTGATAAAGGAGCATGTTTAAGCCGTTAAAGGCACGGCCCCCGGCTGCTTTTACAAGTTTCATAAATTTTGTCTCGGCCGGGGTGTAGATGCAGTCGTACGCCTCGCTGATCTTTTCGTAGAACGCCGGGGCCTCTATGGGCGCATTCCCGGTTTCCGGGTGCATCCCCACGCTGGTTGACTGGATGGCAAAGTAACCGTTTCCCGGTATCCCGGCGCAGTCGGAAAGGGCCAGGGGCTTTGCCGTATCCTGTCCGGTCAGGCCGTTCAGCCACCCGGCCAGCGCCCGGGCCCTCTCAGGGCTCCGGTTGAGAATCCAGATCTCCTCCGCGCCTTCTTTGGCCAGCATATAGGACGCCGCCCGGGCCGCTCCTCCGGCTCCCAGGACGATGCATTTCCTTCCCTGCATGACAATGCCTTCCTCCCGGACGGCCCTTAAAAGGCCCGTGACGTCGGTGTTGTAGCCCTTGTAGCCGCATTCGGTCCGCACCAGGGTATTGACTGCCCCGATATCGGCCGCCGCCGTATCTATCTTTGCGAGATACTGCATCACAGCCTGCTTGTGCGGTACGGTCACGCTCATCCCCTGCACATTGAGCGCAAATGCGCCTTCCACTGCCCGTTTAAGCTCCTGCTCCTTTACCTTAAACGGCACATAGACCAGATCAACCCCTGTCTGCTCCCCGTACAGATTGTGCAGAACCGGGGACATACTGTGTTCCACCGGGTTGGCTATAATCCCGTAAACCTTTGTTCTTCCATCCATCTTCCTGTCTCTCCTCTTTCATTCAGATCCTTTTAAGCTTTGGGGCGCAGGTTCCGTTTTTTCTTCTGTTCCCGTTTATATAACCACAAAATCAGCCGCTCCGGGATGCGCTTTAAAACAATCTGGATCTCCTCCCTGGGGTGGATTGGCCTTACCAGAACCGAGCGGATCCCGGCGCGGTTTGCGCCGTAAATGTCCGTAAAAATCTGATCGCCCACGAAAAGCGTGGTTTCCCGCGTCGTACCCATCTGGCTCATCGCTCTCTCATAGCCGCGCCGCCGCGGCTTCCCGGACTTGAAAAGATAACCGGAGCCAACCTCCCCGGCAAAGGACGCCACCCTGGGTTCCTTATTATTCGACATCAGGCAGGTGCGCATCCCCATCTCCCGAAGCTCCTTAAACAGGGCCCTCGCCCGATCATCTGCCGGGGCCCCGTGGGGAACCAGCGTATTGTCAACATCAAATATCACGCCTCTGACTCCCTTTTTATAGAAATCCCCGTAAGGGATCTCATACGCAGAAGCCGTGTATTTCCCCGGATAAAACCGCTTAAGCATCATACATCCTTTCCGCTCTGCCTGCCCTCTAAAATCTTTCCCAGCTCCTCCATGAATGTACTCACATCCCTGAATTCACGGTACACAGACGCAAACCGGACATAGGCGACCTCGTCCAGCTCCTTTAGATTCTTCATCACCAGCTCTCCGATCACAGAGGACGGAATCTCTCTCTCCTCACGGTTGAAAATCTGATTTTCAATCTCGTCAATCAGAGCCGCAATCTGCTGCGGCGATACCTGCAGCTTGTGGCAGGAACGGATAATTCCGGCCTCCAGCTTGGTCCGGTCGTAGGCCTCCCTCGTATCGCCCTTTTTTATAACCATCAGCGGAAGCGTCTCCAGCTTCTCATATGTGGTAAAGCGCTTCCCGCATGTCTCGCACTGACGCCGGCGCCGGATCGAACTGTTGTCGTCAACCGGCCGGGAATCAACCACCTTTGTATCCGCTGCATTGCAAAATGGGCATTTCAATCATTTGTCCTCCTGTCGTTATTTGGAATGCTCACGGAATTCGTACGGTCAGCGCCGAACGCGCGCAGACCTGTCTGAACTGTTACCGGAAATGTAACGTCGTGAAGCCCTCTTTGTTTATATTTTAACGTATCTGAAAAAAATCCGCAAGCGCAAATTAGAGGTTTGAAACATGCTTTAGAGCGTGTTTGAAAAATGCTTTCTGCCAGATGTGCGTTCCACTTTATGGGAGATTTGGGCCAAATAAACGCGGCGCAGTGGGCTGCGTTAAGTGAATTTGGCCCAAATATACCGCAAAGTGGGGCGTGCAGATGGCGGGAATGATTTTTCAAACACGCTCTAGCAGGCATTGACAAACCAATGCCTGCATTTTACAATGAAGCTGCATCCCATCAAATTTAAAACAGGAGATTCAGTAAGAAATGGACAAAGAAATGATGCCATCCAACACGCCGCGGGTCAGCTCTGTGATTCACGCCACAAAAATTCTGGAGTATTATGCCGCCCAGCGTGAAGAATATTTAAGTCTGACAGAAATCAGCAATGCGCTGCATATGCATAAGACCACCGTATACCGCATTTTGCGGACACTGCAGTCCGTGGGCTGGATCGAGCAGTCCAGCGCCAACGGCCGGTACCGCCTGGGAACCGGTATCCTTCTCGTTGCTTCCGCCGTATCGGTTCACCGGACGACCCGCAGCCTGATCGCAGAGGAGATGCGGAAACTGTCGGAGCTTCACAACGAAACCGTCGTGCTCTCGGCGCTCCGGGGAAATATCGGGATCTGCGTTGATATGGTGAAATCCCACCACAGCCTCTCTATCTCCCCTGAAAACGGCTATATCGTCCCCCTGGAACGCGGGGCAACCGGAAAAACCCTGTTAGCCTCCCAGCCGCCGGATGTCATCCGCACGATTCTGGAATCGTATCCGGACGATGAAGCCGCAGCGCTTAAGCGGCAGATTGGGGACATTCAGAGAGACGGCTATTGTATTTCAGAAAGCGAAGTCGATATGGGCGTGGCCGCAATCGCAGTTCCCCTCCCGCTGAATGACTGTACATACACGCTGACGATTTCAGGGCCGATGGAACGGCTTAAGCAGTTGGACTACCAGATCCTTAAGAAATCGCTCCTTCTGACTGCTGAGAGTATCATACAAAAAAGCGCTTACCTGGAGCGTGCGTAAACAATGCTTCCTGCCATCTGCACGCCCCATGCTGGCGGACGCACATCCGGCAGGAAGCATTGTTCAGACACGCTCTGAACCGCGCCTGACGCAGCGCTTACCGGGCAGGCGTCTCCCCTGACGAATCCGTCTCATATGCCTCTGCCGCCATGAACGCCGCGCGCTCCCCGCACCCGATCCGTATGCTCTCCCCGCCCCCCGCAAAAAACGCATCGCCCGCGGCAAACGGCTCTTCATCTGAGCCTGACCGTATCCATCCGGCTCCCCGGATGCAGTACAGGATGACGCGGGGGTTGAGCCCCCTGTTTTCCCGCGCCATGGGCAAATCCCTCTGCTCCCCTTTTTCAAGGGACAGGAACGACAGCCCGCCTTCGCACCGTCCCTTTCTCAGCATCAGGTTGAAATCCGTGCATGTTCCGTAAGAATGCGTCGGCGCCCCGCCGTCAAAGCAGTAAACGATACCGGGCGTTAAGCGGATTCTGCTCCCGTCCCCGTGTTCCAGAAGCATTTCCCCGTCAATGACGGAAATACATCGTT
Source organism: Clostridiaceae bacterium (assembly GCA_009911305.1). Classification (GTDB taxonomy): domain Bacteria; phylum Bacillota; class Clostridia; order Lachnospirales; family Lachnospiraceae; genus Otoolea. Next base: position 78,905 of record QXXC01000010.1, read on the forward strand.
TATAATCCGGAAGCGCCGTAAAATCGCTCTCATCCTGAAAAACGCCGGCAGAGCTTACGCGCCAGAGGAAATCGCGCGCTCCGTAGTCCGCGCCGTCCGGAAAAATGGCAAACTGCCTTGTCACGCCGCCGCTCCATTCGCTGACGCGCAAATCCTTTTCTCTGATCCGAACCAGCATATGATTCATCTCCCCCTTCCGGCCGTTCATCCGGCATAGCCCTGGACAAAGGTCTTGATAAACCAGATCGTCTGAGGCTGATAGATGATATCTACCAGGAAAGCCCCTACGATAGGAACGATCATCATCGCTCTCCTGGACATGCCGTACTGCTCATTGACTGCCGTCATGTTGACAATCGCAGAGGGAGTAGCCCCCAGGCTGTGGCCGCAGAGGCCTGAGCACATGACCGCCGCATCGTAGCTTTTCCCGAGAATGCGGAATACGACAAAGTAGCTCACTAAAACCATGAATACCACCTGGCACACCAGGACAACCAGAACGCCGCCGATCAGGCCGGATAACTCCCACAGCTTCAGCGTCATCAGCGCAATGGAAAGGTACAAGGACAGCATCACATCGCCAATCCCGTCAACAAGCGAAAAATCAAATTTGTAAAGTTTCAGCGACTCGTTCATATTACGCACAAGCACCGCTACAAACATCGCTCCCACATATGTCGGAAAGCTCATCCCGATCCATGTCCCGATCCATTCCGAAACCATGGTTCCGACTGCCATGCACAAAAGGATGACCGCCACGTTTTTCATCACGTCCAGGCCGCTGAGCTTATCCCCGGACGCTGCGTTTATCCCGCTGACATCCATATCAAAATTCTGCGCCGGATCCGCCTTTAAGCCGTGCTTGACGATTAACCGCCTTCCCACCGGGCCGCCCACCATCACGGCGCTGATCAGGCCGAATGTGGCGGCTGCCGCGCCGACTAACGGCGCCGAGGCAAATCCCATCTCCTCAAACGTACTCCCATAGGCAGCGGCAGCCCCGTGTCCTCCCACCATGGAAATCGCGCTCGAGAGCAGCGCATACGGCGCGTCCAGGCCAACCATCCGGCCGACAGAAACACCGATTATATTCTGACAGAGGGAAACAAGGCCGGCTATAAACCAGTATACCAAAAGCATTACGCCGCCCTTTTTCAAAAGCTCAAAACTGGCGCCAAGTCCAACCGTCGTAAAAAAGGCCAGCATAAACGGCGACTGAAAATACGAGTCAAAGGTAAAGGAAAACGTGCCTGTCATATGTCCGATAAAGGTGACAAACATAAACAGGAATCCGCCGATTACCGGAGCCGGAATACAATATTTTTCCAGAACCTTCACCTTACTTTTCACAAAATATCCGAGCAGCAGCAGCACGGATGCCATCGCGACTGTCATAATGGCGTTTGCATTGATTGTAAAAACATGACCCAATGTCTCAAATGTCATCTTAAGTCCCTCCGCTCCTTTTACTGTTTTTCTTCTTTGGCTTTTGTGGCAAAATTCAGGATATCTGAAATCATACGCGCCGCCAGATACGCGGTCGTATCCACACCGTCATCGTATGGAGGCGCCACCTCTGTCAGAGTAAGGCCGATGATTTCCGCGGAAGCTGCAATTGCCTCAAACATATCCGCCATCTCCTCATACCAGAAACCGCCGAACATCGGGGAGGCGGTGGCTCTTGCGCACGAGGCGTCCATCACATCAATATCGATGGCGATGAAAACCTTTTTACCGGGCTTAAACTCGTTCAGGATCGCCTCAATCCCGGCTGCCCTTGTCTGCTTAACAGAATAAATCATATCGCCGTGGGCCTTCGCGTCCGCAAAATCATCCGGCCCGCTGCTGCCCGCCCCGCGGATGCCTAAGTGAAGAATCCGGCCGACATACGGAAGGCCGGCCGCGTTGCGCATCGGAGCTCCGTTAAAATACTTCTGCCCGCCAATCGGCCGCGTCCAGTCCAGATGCGCGTCAAAATGAATGATATCAAAGCTTCCGGCTGCTTCCATCCCCTTAATCACCGGATATCCGATCGCACAGTCTCCTCCCAGGACAACCGGCATCACACCCTTATCCGCCAAAATCCGCACCGCCGCCTCAATATTGTCCGATGTCTGCGCCCAATCCCCGGGCACATAATCCACGTCGCCGCAGTCCTTCACCGTCCAGCGGCTGCTGTCCATATAAAACTTTCCTCTCTCCGAGTCATAGCTTCCGCCCGGCTTGTAAGAAAAACGGGTGGACGCAATACGGATCCCTCTCGGCCCCAGACGGCATCCGGTTCTTCCCTGAATTGCCAGATCAGAGGGCGCTCCCAAAATCGCGATATCCGCATCGATCTTGCGGATGTCCTCGCACATCTGCGTCTTGGCAAAGGTTGCAATACCAGTGGGAGCCATATTGAGCGGTTTACTGAGACTAAAATTATTCATGTTATCCTCCTTCTTTAGACACTATTTTGAAATCAAGTTCATTATTGTGTTTTCATGACCGTAGTATACGACAGAAAATGTATCCTGTCAATCAAAATCCGGCATTTTGTTATCTATTTTGAAAAAGAGACACTATATTGAAATTTTCTATGCAAACATCTCCTGCCGTTTCCGCGCGCCGCCCTTTGCCGGAACCACACAGCCGCCCGGACAGACACGGATATTTTCGGACAGCACAAAAAAACGCTGCAGAACCATGGCCTTTTGGTTCTGCAGCGCGCATCCTGTTTATAAATATTCGGTTTTATCGATCCTTTTCCTTCTTTTCCTTTAATTCCACTAAAATAATGTCATCCCCTATCTGGCATATATCGCAGAAGGGAATGACATATTCTTTTTCACGGCCCAGAAAGCCCCATATACAGCCAGGACCCGGCACAATGATGGCCGTTATCTTTCCGGTCTGGATATCAAAATCCACATCGCCCACAAAGCCCAGCCTCCGGCAGTCCTTTACATTGATTACTTCCTTTTGTTTCAGATCACAGATCCTCAAATCAAGTCCCTCCGGACCGTTCCTTACTCCTATTCTATGCGCCGCAGGCGGCAGGGCGCCTGTACGCCCATGTATAAATTCCGGTACATTCCGCGCATGCTGTTCACCGTTATCCGCGCGTATCTCCGATATAAATCGCAGCCTCCGTGCCCGCCGTCATGCCGTACACGGCCATGGAAACCATCTCATTTCCCTCCAGCGCGCCTGCGCCATGCACGGCGGCCTCAATGATCCGCCCGGCCGCGTAGAGCCCGGGAACCGTTTCCTCCTCTTCCCCGCTGCCCGCCCGGATCGCTTCCGCGCAGGCCGTCACGACAACGGCCGCCGCATCTTCGTCCGCGCCGTTCACGGTCTTTAACTCCTCAAAAAGGGGTAAAAGCGCCGGATCCGTCGCCACCACGGCCAGACAGTCAACGTTTTCCTCTTTTCCGTCCTCACTGAGGACAATGCCGGATACAGCCTTGTCTGCGTCATACACAAGCTTCACAACCGCCGTATTGTAACGAACCGGGATCTGAAGCTCCGCAGCCTTTGCCTTTAACGCCTTTTCCACCTGAAGGCCCAGCGCCTCCTCTGCTCCGGGCAGGCTTCTGGCAGCGGAGGATCCCTCTCTCTGCTCCGGAGCGCCGAACTTCACACCCAGGCTTTCCAGCCACACTCTGGCCTCGGACGCGCTTTCCACCAGATACTCCATCATAGCCGTATCATTTTTATCGCCTCCGGCCTTGCGCGTATCGCCCAGAAATTCCTCGTAGCTGTCCGCAATCTCGGCCTCAAACTGTATATCCGAATCAGCCTCATTAAAAAAGCTTCCCTTTTCTGCCGCATCCGCGGCCAGCTCATCCCCTGCCTCCACGATCAGGATCGCGGACGGATCCATGCCCTCAGAGACAGCCCGGATCGCGGCCGCAACACCGGCTGCGTCCCCTCCGGCAATCACCAGCTCCGTCTTTTTCTCTCCCGGCTTTTCCGCTTCTTCGGTTCCGGCCGCCGCATCCTCAGACTCCAGGGCCGGGCCGGCCGTTTCGGCTGCTTCTTCCGCTTCTGACGAAGCGCCGGACGCCTCGGCCGCATTGTTACTGCCGCATCCCGCAAGTGATGCCAGAACCACGGCGGACGCGAGTAATACCATTAATCTTTTTTTCATAAACCAATCGCTCCTTTGACATGCCGCTGTCGCACGCCCCGCACGGGGCATCCCGTCAGCAATATTCAGACACGTTCAAAGTCTAGCACAGAAGCTCCTGCAAATCAATGGAGCTTTTTTTAATAATCGAATGAAAAACAAAAACTTTTCTGAAATTTTTGTTAAATCGTATGCAGGAGCAGGCACGCTTTAGAGCGTGCCTGCTCCTGCATCCTTCCTACTTGCACAAATCCACAATCACCTGCGCAAAGATCTTCGCGCTTGTCAGCAGATCGTCCACCACGGCAAACTCATCCGCGCCGTGCATCCGGTTGTCTGTCCCCGGCATTGCGGCCCCGAACGCGACGCCGTTTTTCAGACTGTGGACATAGGTGCCTCCTCCCATATATCCACAGCTCCCCTTCCTTCCCGTATACCGCTCATAAGCCTTTAACAGCGTTTTCACAAAGTCCGACTCCCCGTCCACATGATGCGGCGGCTCCATGGCCGGAGTGGTAAGCGTAAAGCCATGTTCGCGCAGACGCTCCCGCACCGGCTTCAGTACATTCTCCTCATTGGCGCAGACCGGGCAGCGGCTGTCAAAGGAGGCGTCCAGGCTGTCCGCCGTTATCTCCAGCAGGGAAAAGGCCAGCGTCAGGGTTCCGGAAATCTCATCCTCCATCGCAATGCCCAGGGCGCCGCCCGCTGTGTCATGATACGGGAACAGCTCTGTCAGGCTGCGGATCGCGCGGAGCTGGCCGCAATCCGCAAACGGGAGGCGCGTGAGCAGTAAAAGCAGCGCAGTAATGGCATTCTTCCCCTCCTGCGGCCCGCACGCATGCGCTCCGATCCCCTCTGCCGTAATTTCCAGAGTCTCATTCATCCCGCGGATCGAAAAGGACACGCCGGTTTCACTCTCTACCTTTTTCCCTTCCCCGCGCACCAGATCATCGTCCAACCCCTCAATCACGGCCATCGCCTTTCCGGGAACCACATTCATCTTCGTCCCGCCCTTTACGGAGCAGATCCTGGGAAGTTCTTCGGACGCCTCGAATTCTGCGGTAAAATGGCCCTGCAGCCTTCCCTTTTCGACATTCACCACCGGAAATTCCGCATCCGGTGAAAACGACATGGGCGCTTCCTCCTCCACTTTATAATAATGGCGCAGATCCGAGCTCCCGCACTCCTCATCCGTTCCCAGAATGAGGCGCGCGTTTTTGCTCACCGGAAGCCCCAGCTCCTTCACGGCGCGCATCGCAAAAAGAGCCGCGACAGCCGGTCCCTTATCATCGGCCGTTCCCCGGCCGTAGATCCTGCCGTCCTTTTCCACAGGCTCAAACGGCCCTGTCACACTCCAGCCGTCCCCGGCCGGAACCACATCCAGATGCGCCAGAATATCAAGCTGCTTTTCCTTGTCGTTCAAATCCGCGGTTCCCACATAATTATCATAATTGTGGATCGCAAACCCGTACCGCTCCGCCAGGCCCAGCGCCTCAGACAGGGCCATGCTGGCTCCCTTCCCGTACGGCATCCCCTCCTGGTAAGCGGACCGCTCGCTGTTAATCCGGCACAGCCGGCAGATGTCGTCCACCATCTCCTGACGGTGCGCGTCAATAAACTCCTCAATCTTCTTCTGGTACATATCGTTTTCCCGCCGCCTTTTCGCGCCCGCGCGCAGACGGCGTTCCTCCTTTCCATAATTATTCTTATACGGCCATGACGCTGCATACGCCGCTCCCCGCGCAGACGCACTCCTTTTAATTCCGGCCAAATTCGCTGAGCTTAAGCCCCGGATTCCGCTCCAGGACCATCCCCACACTCCAGCTATTGACGAACAAAAGGAGCGGATTGCCCTTCAGATCCTTGATGCGCTTCATGTCCGACGTGCCCTGGATCGCGGCGGGATCCGTCTCATCCTTATTTTCAATCCAGCGGATATACTCATAGGGCAGCTTATCGAGCTTCACCTCCACATTATACTCGCTCTGAAGGCGGTAGGTCAGGACCTCGAACTGGAGCACTCCCACCACACCCACAATGATCTCCTCCATGCCGGTGTTAAACTCCTGGAAGATCTGGATCGCGCCCTCCTGGGCAATCTGGGAAATCCCCTTGATAAACTGCTTGCGCTTCATGGTATCTATCTGACGCACCCTGGCAAAATGCTCCGGCGCAAAGGTCGGGATTCCCTCAAATTCAACCCTGTCACCGGAACCGCACAGCGTATCCCCTATCGAAAAAATACCGGGATCGAACACGCCGATGATATCGCCCGCATACGCCTCCTCCACGATCTTCCGATCCTGAGCCATCATCTGCTGAGGCTGGGAGAGCCGGATCCGCCTGCCGCCCTGTACATGGGAAACCTCCATGCCCGCCTCAAATTTCCCGGAGCAGATGCGCATAAAAGCGATGCGGTCCCGGTGCGCCCGGTTCATATTTGCCTGTATCTTAAAGACAAAGGCGCTGAAATTCGCATCAAACGGATCCACGATCCCGGTCGTCGTCTTTCTCGGCAGCGGCGGAGTCGTCATGGTCAGGAAATGCTCCAGGAAGGTTTCCACCCCGAAATTGGTAAGCGCTGAGCCAAAGAAAACAGGGGAGAGCTTTCCCCGGCTGACAGGATCCATATCAAACGCGTCGCTCGCGCCGTCCAGAAGCTCGATGTCCTCCAAAAGCTGCTGATGGTAGTCTGCGCCGATCACCGCCTTTGCATCCTCCAGGGAAAATTCCTGCGAGGCCACGGCCTTTTGTCCGCCCATAGCCGCCGTAAAGGTCGTGATCCGCCTCGTGTCCCGGTCGTAGACCCCCTTAAAGCCCTTGCCGCAGCCGATCGGCCAGTTAACCGGGCATGTCCGGATCCCCAGCACGCTCTCAATCTCGTCCATCAGCTCAAACGGATCCCTCGCTTCCCGGTCCATCTTATTGATAAATGTAAAAATCGGGATATTCCGCAGCAGACAGACCTTAAAAAGCTTAATCGTCTGCGCCTCCACGCCCTTTGACGCATCAATCACCATCACCGCCGAATCGGCCGCCATCAGCGTCCGGTACGTATCCTCCGAGAAATCCTGATGCCCCGGGGTATCCAAAATATTAATGCAGCAGCCGTCGTACTGGAACTGGAGCACGGACGAGGTGACGGAAATTCCCCTCTCCTTCTCAATCTCCATCCAGTCCGACACTGCGTGCTTCGCCGCCTTGCGCCCCTTTACGGTACCCGCCAGATTAATCGCCCCTCCGTACAGCAGGAATTTCTCTGTCAGAGTCGTCTTTCCCGCGTCGGGATGGGAAATAATGGCAAAGGTGCGCCGCCGTTTTATCTCTTCTGCTATATTCTCCAAAGGTTTCTCCTCCACACTCGATATTGATCGCTGCCATGTATCGTATCCTTCATTCGCCGCCATGCAGCCGTCCGGGCGCTGACACCGCGCCTTTTCAGTATCCCCATTCTAGTATGAATTAAATGGAAAGTCAATATTTCCATGAAAATGTGCTGCTTTGTGTTTTCTTTTCGCCGGATGAGCCGATATAGAAAGTATAGACCGTTTGAATATTATATCACCAGGGGGGTGTATATATGAATGTAACGCTTAGAAACTGGCAGATGGATGCCGGCAGCTCCTGTTCGTCCCTCTATAAGACCCAGGAAACCGCCGCTCCCGGCCAAACCTCCGATAAGATTTCCGAAGCGGTTCAGGAAGCCGCCGGGACGGTGTCCCCGGCCCTTACGGAGCCGAAAGCCGAACCTGTTTCCTCAGCAGACAAAGGCAAAAACAGCGGCGAAAAGGATAAGGAGATGGATCTCCTCGTGTCGTCCCTGAAACAGATGGCCCAACAGGCCTCTGCTCCCAAGTCATCGGGCTCGAATGGCAAAGTGAAGTCCTCCATGCCCGAGGACTCTGTGGGCCAGCTCGCGTCTCTCCTCGCCAAAGCGGAGACAAAGGCAGATGTCCTCCAGGTTTCCTCCAAAGCCACGCGCGCCCTGTCCAATCTAAGAATCGCGGCCGCATTTTCCGAAGGAAAAGACAAACAGAAGATCCAGCAGATGATCCGCCGTATGGAAAAGCTCATCAAGCGCATCAACAAAAAGATGCGCCACCTGAATCAGGAACAGCAGATGGAGATGCGCAAAAAGGCCGCTGAGCATAAGATGGAGATGGATGAGGCCAAAGAGATCGGCGAGGAGCTGCGCCGCCGGAGGACGAAGCGCCGCCGGGAGGAACAAAAGTACGCCAAAGAAGAGCTGAACGAAGATCAGAAGGAAGCGATGAAGGAAATGTTTGAGGGCATGCCCGGCATGGCCTCCTCGCCTGTCCCGCAGGGAGGGAGCAGCGCAGGAGCCGGCATGGACGCGGCCGGGGACGCCGTATCCGCTTCCATGGATTTCTCCGCGCCCGAAGCCTTCTCCCTTGATATATCTGTATAGATCCATCCGGCGTGAACGGGCCGCCTGAAGCAGACCGTATATCCGGCGGACGAAACCGCGCTCCCGCTCAGACAAAAGCGCGGCGGGCGCAGGCCGGTACTGCCGGACACACTCTAAACGCCGGCGGCTGACCGGGGCGTGTTTCCTACGGATATGCCGTCTGCTTCCGGGAATTGCCCGGTCAGCCATACCCCGGCCAGCCGGATCCACTGCTGACACGCGGGAACCACATAGGTCCCCCGGCCGTCGTCCATATCCTTGGCCGTCTCCTGCGACGCCAGCGCCAGCCCATGGCGCCCTTCCGGGAAAATATGCAATTCCAGGCTCACTCCCGCCTTTCTCAGCGCCATCGCAAACAAAAGTGAATTCTCCACCGGAACCGTCGCGTCCGCCGCCGTGTGCCACATAAAGACAGGGGGCGTCTGAGGCCCGGTCTGGCGCTCAAGGGATAAAAGCTCCCGGAGCCCGTCCCTCTCTTTCCTCTCCCCGCTTAGGCCTGTCAGATGTTCAAAGGATCCCCTGTGCGCAAATTCCCCGGAAGAGATGACGGGATACGCCAGAATCAGCCCGTCCGGCCGCGCCTCCTCCTTCTTCTTAAGGCCCAGAGCCTCCCATACAAATTCCCTGTCCCAGAACACGCCAAGAGAGGCTGCCAGATGCCCGCCGGCCGAAAAGCCGCACACGATCACGCGCTTCTCATCAATATGCCACTCCCTGGCATGCGCCCGTATCACCGCCACCGCCAGCGCCAGCTCCCGAAGCGCAGCCGGAAACGAAGCCGGAGCCGTGCTGTAGGAGAGGACAAAGGCCTGGCAGTCCATGGCCAGAAACTGCATCGCCACCGGCTCAGCCTCCCTGGTCGAGCAGAACTCATAACCGCCGCCGGGACAAATCACAACCGCCCTGCGCCTGGCATGCGGCCTGCCCTCCGTATTGTCCTTCAGATAACAGGTCAGAACCGCGCCGTTCTCCGGAGAAGTTTCCGGTTCTCCGGAGTTTGCGGGATTGAGAGGTAACTGTTTGATTGTCATAAGATTCCTCCATCTTGTTTTTACTCCCGAAATATTGTATACTATATCAAACGCCAGACTCATGGCGCTGCCTGAAAAGCAGCGCCGCTTCCACATTTACCAGAGCGTGTTTGAAAAAGGAGCACCGAATGATTTTAGCAATTGATATTGGCAACAGCAACACCTTCATCGGAGGCATTGACACGGCCAAAACGCACTTTATGGAGCGCATCACCACCACGATCGGCAAAACAAATCTGGAATATGCCATCACTCTCAAAAGCATTCTGGAGATTTACCATATCAGTCCCTCTCAGATTGAAGGCGCCATCATTTCCTCCGTCGTCCCTCCGTTAAACCGGACCATTCAGGCGGCGGTAAAAAAAATCACCGGCATCAACGCCATGCACGTCGGATCCGGCATGAAAACCGGCCTCAATATCCTGATGGACAATCCGAAATCCGTGGGCAGCGACATGATTGTCAACTCGGTCGGAGCGCTGTCCGAGCATGAGCCGCCCCTGATCATTATAGAGATGAGCACTGCCACCACCATGTCCGTCATTGACCAGAAAGGGCGCTATATCGGCGGGGCCATCCTGCCGGGCCTCCGGGTTTCGCTTGACAGCATGTGCTCCAGCACGGCGCAGCTCCCCCGGATCAGCCTTGACACGCCTAAAAAGATTATCGGGAAAAATACGGTGGACTGCATGAGAAGCGGCGTTATATACGGAAATGCCTCCATGATTGACGGCATGCTCACGCGTATGGAACATGAGCTCGGTGAGAAAGCGACGGTGATCGCGACGGGCGGAATCGCGAAAATCATCCTGCCCCTGTGCAGCCATGTCATTACGTATGACGGAACCCTGCTTCTCAAAGGGCTTTTAGCCCTGTACGAAAAAAACCGGTGAGACGGCGCCGGCATACCTTCTCTGCAATCGGCGCGCGCCAGACGTCAGGCCGCCGGGAACTACGCTCTCCCGGCGGCCTGACGTCTGGCGCTTAAGCCGCACACACCTGCCTAATTGCCTTCTATCCTTGTAATCTCATCTGCCAGCTCCTTAAGCCCGGGCGGGCATACGGTCCCCGTCAGAAGCAGATCCGTCCCCTCCCGGAGAGCGAACAGCGCAGCCGCCGCCTCCAGGGAAATCATATTCTGATCCAGAATTCCCAGAAATTCATCCAGAATCAGCAGATCGCACTCCCCGGTCGAAAGCACCTTCCTGGCAAAATTAATCCCGTTTTGGATATTGTACTCTTCTTCCTTTTTTTCATTTTCACTGAGGCTTTCAAAATAGCACCCCTGCTTTTCAAACCGGAATATCTTCATATCCGGCTCCAGCCTCGTCATCCATTCCGAAAGCTCAGGGCTCAGCGCCCCCTTTAAAAACTGTACCATGATGACTCTCTGGCCTCTGGCCACCGCTCCGATGCCCCTGCCCAGAGCCATGGATGTCTTTCCGCGTCCTTCTCCGAAGATCACGTGAACAATCCCTTTATCCATATCAGCACCTCATTCCACATGGCATATCGTTCTCCCATAACAGCCTGGATCCCTTTACCGTTACCGTCTTGCCGTTTTGCGTTGTACACCAGAGCAGTCACCCGTGTCTGCCCTTTCTGCGTCCCTCTGCCTGCCGGATCTTTAAAAACGGACTTATTTTAGCATATTTTGTCTGAATTTGCAAGTATGCACTGATTTTCGGAGCGCTCCTATTGTTACTGTTCACACGCAAGTCCATGCGAGGCGTTTTTTGTGAGTGCAGCGCAGCGAAAGTCACAGAAAACCCGAGAGAAACGGCGCCAAACCGCGTTTTATGCGGTTTGTGTGCATCGCGGAGCGTGTTACTGTTCACAGCCCGGCGGGGGTGTGAACAGTAACCTCCTATTCCTCCACACACTCCAGCTTGCTGACCGACACTTCGTACGCCACCCGCTTCTCGCATTCCGTTTCACTTAACCGTTTCGTGTACTCCCGGCTCTGCACGCGCCCCCAGACGCAGACGCGGCTCCCCACCTGGAACCCGGAGGCGTATCTCGCATTTCTCCCCCAGGCAATACAGGGTATGTAATCCGATTTCCCATAGGGGCGGTTTACGGCCAGCAGAAGATCCGCGATCTCCCTTCCCAGCGGCGTCTTGCGGTAGATCGGATCCTTGCAGATATAGCCGTCCAGGAAAATCTGGTTTGTCTTTGTATAATCTGTAAATTCCTCCAGAAAATTGACCTCTCTCACAAAAATGGAAAGTACCAGTCTGTTTTTCGTTCCCTCATGACGGTTATAGGAGCGAAATTGCCCGATAGCCTCCATGGTGCATCCCTTGTAATCGCCTGACACGTCCATCAGCCGTTCGGATACCATCAGAGGAATCCGGTCTACCTGATCGCTCAGCCGGTTCACTGCCAAATCCACCACATAGAATCCCTCTCCAAATACCTCATGGCTGAAGCGGAATTCGGAAACTACCTCTCCAATTACGCTTACCTTATTGTTTTCAATCATTTTTTCTGACATAGTATATCTCCTCTTTCCATTTTTATTGTTACCGGCCGCGGCCCCGGCGGGCTGTGCGCAGTAACTCTTTATTTTTCACACTTATCAGATTTACCGGGCGTCTTTCCCCAAACCCCTTCCGGGAAGGCGCTCTAAGCCAATTGCTAATATTATATTTATGCGGTGATATGGAAATTAGAAGAAAAATCGAAGCAAACATTTCTACGGCAAGCGACAGAACGGGCAGGCGAAATCAGACATGTTCGACAGCGTGCGCTGCGCGGCCCGCGGCCCGGCTGAAAAGCGGCCGTCCTGCGGGTGGCAGAACACTCTGAACATAAAAACAGCAGCCGGAATTTCAAAATATTTCCGGCTGCTGCCCTTCCTGGTGTATGTTTTAAATCATGGCTTACTGTTTTTCTTTATCCTTGCGGCTGATCATGGCCCTCTTGCGAAGCGTCGGATCAAGGATTTTTTTGCGGATGCGCAGGCTGTAAGGCGTCACCTCCAGAAGCTCATCGGAATCAATGAAATCAAGGCACTGCTCCAGGCTCATCTCCCTGGGCGGCGTTAAGCGCAAAGCCTCGTCGGAGCTTGACGAACGCGTGTTTGTCAGTTTTTTCGTCTTGCAGACATTCAGCTCAATATCCTCAGTCTTCGCGCTCTGCCCCACAATCATACCCGAATACACGCGCACGCCGGGGCCGATAAAGAGGGCGCCGCGCTCCTGGGCGTTGAACAGGCCGTAGGTGATGGACTCCCCGGCCTCAAAGGCGATCAGCGAACCCTGCTTGCGGTAATTCAGCTCTCCCTTGAACACGCCGTAGCCGTCAAAGCTGGTATTCAGAATCCCGTTTCCCTTGGTATCTGTCATAAACTCCCCGCGGTAGCCGATAAGGCCTCTTGACGGAATTGAAAATTCCAGCCTCGTATAGCCTCCCCCAATGGGGCTCATGCCCTGCAGCTCTCCCTTGCGGCTGGTCAGCTTCTGGATCACCGCGCCTGTAAACTCCTCCGGCACGTCCACATAGGCGATCTCCATGGGCTCAAGCTTTTTATTTCTCTCATCGTACTTATAGAGCACCTCCGCCTTGCTGACCGCAAATTCATAGCCCTCGCGCCTCATATTTTCAATCAGCACAGACAGGTGCAGCTCGCCGCGGCCTGATACCTTAAAGCAGTCCGGAGACTGCGTTTCCTCAACCCTGAGGCTCACGTCCGTATTCAGCTCGCGCAACAGCCTCTCCCTGATGTGGCGGGACGTGATGTATTTCCCCTCCTGTCCGGCTAAGGGGCTGTCATTTACCATAAAATCCATGGCAATCGTCGGCTCGGAAATCTTCTGGAACGGTATTGCCTCCGGCTTTTCCGGGGAACATAAGGTGTCTCCGATATGAATATCGCTGATACCGGAAATCGCCACGATCGAGCCGATCCCGGCCTCGCTTACCTCCACCTTATTCAGCCCCTCGAATTCATAGAGCTTCCCGATCCGCACCCTGCGGAACTTATCCGGCTCGTGATGGTTCACGATCACATACTCCTGGCCTGACTTCACGGAACCGTTGTCCACCTTTCCGACCCCGATCCGCCCTACGTATTCATTATAATCAATGGTGCTGATAAGAACCTGCGTTTCCGCGTCCGGATCCCCCTCGGGCGCGGGAATATATTCCAGAATCGTCTCAAAAAGCGGCGTCATATCCGTCTCCGGATCGCTGACATCGCGCTTTGCAAATCCTGCTCTGGCTGATGCGTAGATAAACGGGCAGTCAAGCTGCTCGTCCGAAGCGTCCAAATCCATGAAAAGCTCCAGAATCTCATCCACCACCTCGTCCGGCCTGGCCTCCGGGCGGTCGATCTTATTCACGCATACAATCACCGGAAGCGCCAGCTCAAGCGCCTTCCTGAGCACAAACTTCGTCTGCGGCATAGCGCCCTCATAGGCGTCCACCACCAGGATCACGCCGTTTACCATCTTAAGGACGCGCTCCACCTCCCCGCCGAAATCCGCATGGCCCGGGGTGTCAATAATATTGATCTTGGTTCCGTTATAGTTGATGGCCGTATTTTTTGACAGGATCGTGATGCCGCGCTCCCGCTCAATGTCATTTGAATCCATCACGCGATCCACGACCTCCTGATTCGCCCGGAACACGCCGCTCTGGCGCAGGAGCTGATCCACCAGCGTCGTCTTTCCATGATCGACATGCGCAATGATCGCAATATTTCTGATATCCTCACGGTTCATTTTCATACTCGTTTTGTACCTCGCATTATTCCCGTTACGGTTCACCGGGCCGGCATGCCTCCGGCGGATGGGGTGAAGCGTAAGCTTTGTTTAACTGATTTTTACAGGAAATTATTGTAGCATCGTTTGAAACAGAGTTCAAGGGAAATTTTATTTACAAAGCGGGGGCCAAACGGTTCCGGAGCATCAGCCTTCCCCCAGAAGCACAATCTCCCCGGCGTCCATTCCATAGTAAACCTGTCCCTGCAGTTCCATCCCGCAGCGGCCGTTTGTTCCTTCTGTGATCTTCTTCTGAATACGGCGCGACTCGGCTGCCGGGGCCAGGATTGTCATCTCCACCGCCTCGCCGTACTGGCTGTCAAGCACCGCAATCCCGGCTTCTGAGAGGATGTACTGGAGCTTTCCAAGGCCGCTGTAATCAATGGAAAGGCGCACGCGGTCCGCCAGGCATTTCTCCAGGATCACGCAGTGCGCAAGACCCTCCCGGACGGCCTTTGCATATGCGCGCACCAGCCCTCCGGTTCCCAGAAGCACGCCCCCAAAATAACGTGTAACCACTGCGCAGACGTTGTGAACCTCCATGCCCAGAAGCACATCCAGCATCGGCCGGCCGGCCGTCTGCGCCGGCTCTCCGTCGTCGCTGCAGCGCGCCACCGGATTCCCATCCCCGATCACAAAGGCCGAACAGTTATGGCTCGCGTCCCAGTACCGTTTCTTCATTTCCGCAATAAAAGCGGCCGCCTCCTCTTCCGTCTCCACCGGCCGGATGGTTGCAATAAAGCGCGATTTTTTCTCCGTGATTTCCCCTTCTCCGCCCTTATACAAAATTTTATACTGTTCCTTCATCTCGTCCCCTGCCCTTCTGTCTGACTTGTCCGGCGCCTCCCCGGCTGTAAGAGGAAAGCCCGCATTCCATACCCAACTGTGCGCGATCTGTATTAATCCATCCCCAAGCAGGGAATAATGGAACTAAACGATATCAGCCTTTTCTCGAATTCCTGACAAATGATAACTCACAGCCCGCCGGCAGCGCAGCCGCCACCCCGCGGCAGCGTCTTTCGGCCAGCGCATTTTACAGCGCCTGTCATTTAAGCCGTAAACTGACACCTTTCATAATAACGTAAAAAAAACTTCATGACAATAACTATTTATTTATAAACCAAATTTTGCTATAATGATAAGTTAGTAAGGAGGCTCCTATGAATTATGGCAGAAAAGAAACGAAACAGAAAATAAAGGCAGCCAGCTCCAGAAAGAAGAAATACGCCAACTGGGTATTTCTTTCATTCTTTAAAACGGTTTTAGTCCTGTTCCTGTTCGTCGCCGTGACAGGAATCAGCATGGGGATCGGGATGTTTCGCGGGATTCTTGACAGCTCCCCGGGCTTCAATCCCGACAGCTTTGCTCCCAGCGGCTATTTTTCCACCATTTACAACAGCGCCGGCGAGGTGACGGACACCCTGGTGGGAAGCAACGCCAACCGGATCGAGGCCTCTTATGAGGAATTCCCCCAGGATCTGATCGACGCGTTCGTCGCGATTGAGGACGCCCGCTTCTGGCAGCACAACGGGATTGATTTCCGCTCCATCACGCGCGCCGCGGTCGGCGTCCTGACCAACAATTACAGCGGCGGCGCGAGCACCCTGACCCAGCAGCTCATCAAAAACACGGTTTTCAACGGCGGCATGGAGACCAGCAAGGGGGCAAAGCTGGAGCGGAAAATCCAGGAGCAGTACCTGGCGCTGCAGCTCACAAAAAATGTGGATCGCAAGATCATTCTCACGAATTATCTGAACACGATCAATTTAGGCAATAACACCCTTGGCGTCAAGGCCGCCGCGCTCCGCTATTTTAATAAGGATATTTCCGAGCTCACGCTGTCCGAATGCGCTGTCATCGCAGGCATCACGAAGAATCCGGGCAGGCTCAATCCCATCACGGGACCGGACGACAACGCGGAGCGGCGCGAGGTGATTTTAAAGGAAATGTACGAGCAGGGCTATATTTCCAAGGCGCAGCAGGAGGAGGCGCTGGCCGACGACGTTTATTCCCGCATCCAGAATGTGGATCTGGCTATCCGGGGCAATACGGCCCCCTACTCCTACTATACGGACGAGCTCATCGGGCAGGTTACGGAGGCGCTCAAGGAACAGCTCGGATACACGGACACCCAGGCTTCCAATCTCTTATTCAGCGGCGGCCTCCAGATCTTTACCCCCCAGGACCCGAACCTGCAGGCCATTGTGGACGAGGAGATCAATAATCCGGAAAACTATGACGCCGCCCGCTACTCGGTCGAATACCGCCTGTCTGTGGCGCATGCCGGCGGCGAGACAAAGCACTACTCACAGCAGACCATGGAAAGCTATATCCGCCAGGTCAAAGGGCAGACCTCGTTTGAAGGGCTTTTTGACAGTGAGGAGGAGGTCACGGCAGCCATTGAGGACTATAAGGGCTGGCTGATCCATGAGGGCGACACTGTGATCGGCGAGTCTGCCAATATCGTTTTGCAGCCTCAGACCTCCTTTGTGCTCATGGAGCAGTCCACCGGGTATGTGAAGGCCTTAAGCGGCGGGCGCGGGGAAAAGAAGGCGAACCGGACCTTAAACCGCGCCACGGACTCTGTCCGGCAGCCTGGCTCCACGTTCAAGGTAGTCACCTCCTTCGCACCGGCGATCGATACCTGCGGCGCGACGCTGGCCACGGTATATTATGACGGGCCCTACACGGTTGGGGAGAAAAGCTTCCGCAACTGGTGGGGAGCCGATTACAAGGGGTACCACACCATCCGCGAAGGCATCATTTATTCCATGAACATTGTCGCCCTGCGGTGCATGAACGACACCGTCACCCCGCAGCTCGGCGTGGAATACGCGGAGAAAATGGGCATCACCACCTTAAGCGCCGCGGATTTAAATCTGGCGACCGCCCTGGGAGGCTTAAGCAAGGGTGTCACAAACCTTGATCTGACCAACTCCTTTGCCACCATCGCCAATGGAGGAATCTATACAAAGCCGGTCTTTTTCACGAAAATCCTTGATCACAACGGCAAGGTTCTCATTGAAAATGTGCCGGAGACACGGCCGGCGCTCAAGGACTCCACGGCCTTTCTTCTGACGGACGCCTTAAGCGACGCCATGCAGAGCAACAGCCTTTACGCCCGCCCCGGCGCCGGGGTCAATTCCACCGGCACGGCGGCCGCCATCCCGGGCATGAGCTGCGCCGGCAAAAGCGGAACCACCACAAACAATGTGGACATCTGGTTCGTGGGCTTTACGCCCTACTACACAGCCGGCATCTGGGGAGGCTGCGACGCCAACCAGAGCTTAAAGGACAGCGCAGGCGCGCGCAATGGCGGAACCAGCTTCCACAAGCGGATCTGGCGCGCCATCATGACGCGGGTTCACGAGGGCCTGCCGGATCCGGGCTTCCCTGTCCCGGACAGCATTGAGACGGCCCAGGTCTGCCGTAAATCCGGCAAGCTCCCCATCTCCGGCGTGTGTACCGGCGATCCCAGGGGCAGCAACGCCGTTTATACCGAATATTTCGCAAAGGGAACCATTCCTGCAGAGGCCTGCGATCATCACGTGCGTATCTCCGTGTGCGCCGCCTCCGGAGGAAAACCGACCGCCTTCTGTCCGGCCGAGCAGCTTGAGTCCAAAACCGTGATGTCTGTGCCGGAGGACGGCGAGGGCGGCACGGACGACACGGTCTATGCAGCGCCCGACTTCTGTACGGTTCACAACGGAGCCTCCACGATCATTGACCCGTCCCAGGGACAGGGCGATATCTTCGGCCCCGGTTATATCCCGGAGCAGACGGCGCCGGGCAATCCATATATGCCCTCTGCGCCCTCTCCGTTTACGACATCGCCCTTTTCCGCCGCGCCGGGGACAACGGCCCCCTACACGGCCTCGTACCACACCACAGCGCCTGACACGGCCGTCCACGGCTCCGAACCGCCCACGACCGTGTCGGCATTCTCCAAGCCTTCCTCTGATGAGAGCAGCGCCCCGTCCATTGCACCTACAGTGCCGGAGCGCTGGCACGACTGGAAATACTGGGATAACTGGTGGGACTGGTAAGAACTGCGTGAAAAATGAGCGAAAGAAACGACAGCAGCCCTGAAAAAGCTGCTGTCGTTTCTTTTCATTTTTACTTATTCCCTTCTACATGTTCCCCCTGCCGTAATAAAATGTTTTTGGCTGTTTCACATCTTATCGTTTTTGGCTTTGCGCTACAGCGATTTCCGTCTCTCATCTCATGATTAGATTTCGTTTTCTTCCGTTTTTTCAGATTTTCCCGTTTTCTCGGATAACTCAGAAATCGTATAGCTCATCTCATGCCAGCGGCTCCCGCCCCAGGATGAATTCGCCATGCCCTCATCGCGAAATCCCATGTTCTGGTACATCGCCACTTTTGCCGGCAGGCACGTCAGCAGGATTAGCCGCCTCCCGTTTTCGCGCTCTCTGTGCAGATAGCGGCGTACAAGCTCCCGCGCCAGGCCCTGTCTCCGATAGTCCGGCAGAACATCCAGCCCCAGCAGCATCACATTTTTCCCATGCGGATCGTACAGGCCCGCATCTGTAAAAAATTCGTCCCGGAATGCATCCTCCTCTGTCGAGAGCCCATTCAGAAAGCCGGCTATGCGGCCTGTCTGCCTGTCAACCGCCACCAAAAACAGCTCCGGCGCCTTTGCCGCACGCTCCAGCATCATCTCTTTTGAACACGCCTCATTCGGCGGAAAACAGATCCGTTCTATCTCAGCGGCCTGCTCCGCCTCCCCCGGCCGGATATTGCGAAATTCAAAACGCCCATCCTGCGCCGGCCCTTCCACTGCCTGTTCCCGTATCTCTTTTTTCATCCCATCCTCCTTACAAACGATATTTAACATGTTCCTCACTGCACATTATCTTTCTTAAAGCCCAGAGTAATCTTTACCTCCCGCTCCACATAAGAGCCGTTCTCCAGGCTCTCCACGGTCAGAGTCACCTCTGTTCCGCCCTCGTAATACGTCAGCATCCTCTGGAGATCATCCCCTGTCTTCACGCGCTCGCCGTCAAATCTTGTGATAATGTCGCGCTCCCGCAGATCCGAATCCGCCGCCGCGCTGCCCTCGACGATCTTATAGATATAAATCCCCTCCGGCATACCGTAAGCCCTGGCCATCCGGCTGTCAATGTTCTCGAGCTGGATTCCCAGATATCCCTGTTCATCCTCCGCCACCTCAATCTTCGTGGTCTTTGTCATCAGATCATCAATGATTTCCTTTGCAAAGGAGATCGGAATCGCATATCCAATGCCCTCTACATCCGTATCCGCATATTTCGCCGCATTGATTCCAATCACCTCGCCCCTCATATTCAAAAGAGCGCCGCCGCTGTTTCCGGGATTAATCGCCGCGTCCACCTGGAGCAGCGTGCGTTCCACATTATCAATCTTTACAGTCTTATCCAGCGCGCTGACATAGCCCACTGTGACCGACTGCCCCTGGCCCAGCGCATTCCCGATGGCCACGACGCCCTGGCCCAGCTTCATCTCATCCGAATCACCGAGTTCCGCAATCTGGATCTTCGATTTTGTCTCCTCCGGAATATCGGAGAGCTGCACCGCAATCACTGCCAGATCGGAATCCGAATCCGTTCCCTTTACGGCTGCCTTTACATTCGTATTGTCAATAAAACTCACGGACAGCTCCTGGGAATCCTGTACCACATGATTATTCGTCACAATCAGGAGCTCTGTGTCATTCTCGCCCGCGATAATGCCGGATCCGCTGCCCGGCACCTCATACTGCTGACGGCCAAAGAACCAGTCCTCCTGCGTATAGATCACCTTATTATTGATCGCGACCACAGAAGGCATCGCTTTTTCCACAATCGCCGACACGTCATTCCCTGTAGAAACGGAAATCACCGGCGCCGCCGTCTCTGCCTGCGCCAGAGGCAGGCTCTCCTCCTCTGCCGGCGTCTCCGCCTCTGTCCCGGCCTCCTCTGCAAAAGAGCGCTCCGAGAACCGGTTCACCCCGGTCATCACGCCGCCTGCGACGCACCCGAATAAGATCCCGGCCGCCACGATCCCGGCCGTCCGTTTCATCAGGATCCTTCCACGCCCCGGCTGCCCATACACGGGATCCGGAGGAATATAGCTCTGATCCGGCCGCCTGACGGATGAGTGCGCGCCGCTGTCTGATGTAGCGTATCCTCTCTGACGCCCCCCGTAGGAAGACGAAGCGCTGTCCGAATACGCTCCCTCCGTATAATTCAGATCGCGATCCAGGCGCTCCTCGCCGGATCCTGCGCTGCCCTGATAATTCTCATTCCGGTTATAATTTTCGTACATGATCCATTCTCCCTTCTGTCAT
Source organism: Clostridiaceae bacterium (assembly GCA_009911305.1). Taxonomy (GTDB): domain Bacteria; phylum Bacillota; class Clostridia; order Lachnospirales; family Lachnospiraceae; genus Otoolea. The sequence goes on from QXXC01000010.1 coordinate 99,570, forward strand.
CTATCTGTCATATTCCGTTTTTCTCTTTGTTCCGGTTTATTCCGCTTGTTTTTCTTGATTTACAGTTCATAGTTTATCAGTCTTTTGTGATGGAAATGTGAAAAAAGAATCATAAATATGTGAAGAACGCAGATTTTCCCTTGCCACCTGCCCCCTGCTCCTGTATACTATACCATGTCTGAAAATATCTATCTGCGCGCCCGTTCACATGCTCTAGAGCGTGTTTCAGACACGTTCTAAGCGGCTGCACATCTTCCGGCCGTGAGACGGGGAGCGCCGGCTTATCGCCATTTTACAAACGCGCCGAAAGGAGAATCCATGAACACACCTGCAACGGTTCATATAAAAAAGGGAGAGGCCCGCGCCTTAAAGGCGGGCGGAATGTGGATCTACGACAATGAAATTGAACGGATAGAAGGAGGCTTTGAAGACGGGGATATCGTCACTGTAGCGGACTTTGACGGCTATATCCTGGGCTATGGCTTCATCAACACCCGCTCCCGCCTGACCGTCCGGATGCTGTCCCGAAAAAAGGACGCGGTCATTGACCGCAGCTTCCTGGAAATGAGGATCCGCAACGCCTGGGAGTACCGGAAACAAACCGTGGACACCGAAAGCTGCCGCATTATTTTCGGTGAAGCCGACTTTCTCCCCGGCATGGTCATCGACAAGTTTTCCGATGTCCTGGTCGTCGAATCCCTGGCGCTTGGAATCGACCGCTTAAAGCCCGCCATCCTCTCAATCCTGCAAAATGTCCTTCTGGAGGACGGCATCAAAATCCGCGGAATCTATGAGCGCAGCGATGCAAAGGTGCGCCTCAAGGAGGGGATGGAGCGCTTTAAGGGCTTTATCGGAAAGCCCTTTGATACAAATGTCGAGATCCGCGAAAACGGAATCCGCTATCTGGTTGATGTCATGGACGGACAAAAAACGGGGTTTTTCCTGGATCAGAAATATAACCGCCTGGCCATCCAGAGGCTCTGCCGCGGCAAACGTGTACTCGACTGCTTCACCCACACCGGCTCTTTTGCCCTCAACGCAGCCGCCGCAGGAGCCAGGGAAGTTATCGGAGTTGACGCGTCCGAACACGGGATCCGTCAGGCCCGTAAAAATGCCGCCTTAAACGGCTTCTCAGACAATATATCCTTCCTCTGCGCCGACGTATTCGAGCTGCTCCCCGAGCTGGAGGCGCGCGGCGAGCAGTTTGATGTGGTCATCCTCGATCCTCCGGCCTTCACCAAAGCGCGAAGCTCCGTCAAAAACGCGGTAAAAGGCTACCGGGAAATTAATATGCGCGGCTTAAAGCTCGTCCGGGACGGGGGCTTTCTGGCCACCTGCTCCTGCTCCCACTTCATGACCCCGGAGCTCTTCTCAGAGGCCGTCCGCCAGGCTGCCGCCAGCACGCGGCGCCGCCTGCGTCAGGCCGAATACCGCACCCAGTCGCCGGATCATCCCATCCTCTGGAGTGGGGACGACGCCTCCTATTATCTGAAATTCTACATCTTTCAGGTCTGTGCGGAAAGGTAACGCGGCTTCGCCCGATAAAGCTTTAGAGTGTGTCTGAAAATTGCTGAATAATACCCTAGTATAGCAGACAATAAATAGCTCATAGTTTTGCATTTACGCCATTTATTGATAATCCGTTGATAAAGCAATACAAATATTATGAGTTGCTTTATGAACGATGTACTAGAGCGTGTTTGTGGTCATATTACATCGGAAATTGTGCAGTTTTTAATTTCAGATACGCTCTAGAGCGTGTTTGAAAAATGCTTTCTGCCAGGTGTGCGTTTCGCTTTGTGGGAGATTTGGGCCAAATGAGCGCGGCGCAGTGGGCTGCGTTAAGTGAATTTGGCCCAAATATGCCGCAAAGTGGGGCGTGCAGATGGCGGGAATGATTTTTCAAACACGCTCTAGAAAACGGCCTTTCTCCGAAACATCCAGACAGCCCCCTCGGATTCTTCACACCCGCTCAGGCTGTCTGAGCGGGTGCATTTCTTCGATATCTTTAGACTGTCTTAACACAGATGCAAATACTCTTTTACCCTCTTTATCTCTTTTGCCGTATCATAAAGATATGAAAATGATGAATACGGAGGGTAATTGTATCTATATGAAATCAATCCTTTTAATCGGCCTTGGACGCTTCGGAAAGCACATTGCCATTCATTTAAACCGGCTGAAACATTCGGTCCTGGCAGTTGACATGGTGGAAGAACGTATAGACGACGTACTGCCATATGTGACACATGCCCAGATCGGCGACAGTACCAACCAGGATTTTATGGAATCCCTTGGAGTCCGCAACTTTGACGTGTGTATTGTCGCTATCGGGAATCATTTTCAAAACTCTCTGGAAACGACCTCCATGCTCAAGGAGCTGGGCGCAAAGCTGGTGGTATCCCGGGCCGCCAGGGATGTACAGGCAAAATTTCTCCTGCGAAACGGAGCAGATGAAATTGTCTACCCGGAACAACAGCTTGCAAAATGGACAGCCATTCGCTATACCGCTGATCATGTCCTTGACTACATAGAACTGGATGAAGAGCACGCCATGTTTGAAATCCCGGTGCCGGGAAATTGGACGGGCCGGACGATCGGACAGATTGATATACGAAAAAAATTCAACATAAATATCATGGGCATCAAAAAGAACGGAAAGCTGGAGCTTTCTCTCTCTCCGGATATCATGCTCTCAGCCGGAGAAACCATGCTGGTACTTGGACGAAGTAAAGATTTACAGAAATACTTTCGGATATAAACATCTATCTGGTAAAGGAGGGGAATCTATGCGGGATCTGGTATTGCTTGCGGCCCTTGCCGCAGAGTTTCTATTTGGATATTTCCTTATGAAAAAGTTGGACTGCTTCTTCGAGCAAAATGATTGGGAACAGAAACAGTAATTGTGGAATTTGCCACACATGAATGCTATAATGGATGTAGCTGTCCCGGGCGGCAGGATTGGAGAAGATAACATGGAGCGACACGGACAACCCAAAAATGGTTCTTTAGTGGCAGGCTTACATAAAGCCTCTGCCAAAGAATACGGAAAGCTGAAAATTTTCTTTGGCTATGCTGCAGGCGCAGGAAAAACAAACGCCATGCTCCGGGCCGCGCACCGCGCCAGAGAACGAGGTACTGATGTGGTTTCAGGGTGTACAAATCCACATACTGATCCTGAGACAGAAACGCTACTAAACAGCCTGGAATCACTTCCTCTCAAACAGCTCCCTCACAATGAGAATGTTCTTCACGAATTTGATCTTGACGCAGCCCTGGAACGAAAACCACACCTTCTTCTGCTGGACGAGCTGGCCCACACAAATGGGAACGGATGCCGTCATTTAAAGCGCTATCAGGATGTTCAGGAACTTCTGAAGGCAGGGATTCATGTTTATACGACGGTCAATGTCCAGCACATTGAAAGCCTGAACGATAAGGTGGCCTCCATAACCGGAATATCCGAGCAGGAGCGAATTCCGGATTCGATCTTTGATCAGGCGGATCAGGTCGAGTTTGTGGATATTGAGCCGGAAGAACTGCTGGAGCGTTTGGCGGACAGAAATCAGCAGGAAACATGCATGCCTGCTTGTCTCTTCACCATTCAGACCCTGACCGCCCTGCGGGAAATCGCTCTGCGGCGCTTGGCGGACCGAATGAATCTGCTCACCGAACATGCCCATGTCAAGAGCCAAATCAGCTACTACACGGACGAACACATTTTAGTATGCTTATCCTCCTCTCCCTCCAATGCAAAAATCATCCGCACAGCGGCGAGAATGGCAACGGCATTTCGAGGGACCTTCACCGCCCTGTTCGTAAAAACGCCGGATTTTTCATCCATGGACGAGGCTGACAAAAACCGGCTGCGGGAAAATATGCGCCTTGCGCGCCAACTCGGCGCAGCCATTGAAACAACCTATGGCGAAGACGTGCCCTATCAGATCGCCGAATTCGCGCGTCTCTCCGGCGTATCGAAAATCGTGATCGGACGCAGCACCGCCACACGCAAGAGCATGTTCAGCAAACCAACGCTGACAGAACGCCTGATCTCTACCGCCCCGAATCTGGATATCCATGTGATACCGGACGCCAGCATCGGCGGCGGCTACCAACGGCATAAAAAAAGGCGGGCAGGCGCTGCGGCTGTTCCCGCCCGGGATATTGGCAAAAGCATTCTCGTTCTCTTAGCAGCCACCGCCATCGGATCCGCTTTCTATGCATTTGGTTTTACAGAGGCCAATCTGATCGCTGTGTACATCTTTGGCGTTCTGGTTGTCACAGTGATTACCACAAACCGCCTGTGCGGGCTTCTGTCCTCGATTATCAGCGTGATGGTGTTTAACTTTTTTTTTACCATGCCACGCTTTACATTCCATTTTTATGATCCGGACTATCTGGTAACTTTTACCATCATGTTTATGGTTTCTCTTTTCACCGGTTCACTTACCATCAAGCTGAAGGACAATGCCAGACAATCCGCGCAGGCTGCCTTCCGCACAAGGATCCTGTTTGAAACAAATCAGCTTTTGCAGAGGGAGGGCAACGAACAGTCCATGATCTCCGCAACGGCAGGGCAGCTCACAAAACTTTTGAAACGTGATCTGGTGATTTATTTATCTGACAAAAACAATCTCTCCAAGCCCTGCGTCTACCGAGCGGCAGACAGCGATCAGACGGATCTGACCTCCGAACAGGAGCAGGCTGTCGCCCTCTGGGTACTCCGCAACAATAAGCATGCCGGAGCAACCACTGATACCCTCAGCAGCGCCAAGTGTCTCTACCTTGCCGTTCGTATCAACCAACAGGTCTATGGAGTGGTCGGAATATTGATGAATGGCATGCATCTCGACTCCTTTGAAAACAGCGTTCTTCTCTCTATCCTGGGCGAATGCGCCCTTGCTCTTGAAAATATTAAAAACGCCAGAGAAAAGGAGGAAGCGGCTATTCTCGCAAAAAATGAGCAGCTTCGGGCAAACCTGCTCCGGACGATTTCCCATGATCTGCGCACCCCCCTGACCTCCATCTCCGGTAATGCCAGCAATCTGATGTCCAATTACCAAAAACTGGATGAGGACACAAAAGCGCAGATTTTCACCGACATTTATGATGATTCCATGTGGCTGATCAACCTGGTGGAAAATCTCCTGGCCGTAACCAGAATTGAGGAAGGGCACGTCACTCTTAAACTGTCCGCGGAGTTAATGGACGATGTTATTGCCGAAGCCCTGCGTCATGTAAACCGAAGAAGCGTGGAGCACACGATACTCCCAGTCAGCTCACAGGATTTTATCCTCGCCCAGATTGACGCAAAGCTGATTGTCCAAGTAGTCATTAACATCGTAGACAATGCGATCAAATACACTCCTGTCGGATCGGTCATAGAGATCCGTACAGAGCAGACTGGTAAATGGGTGACAGTATCTGTCTCTGACAATGGCTATGGGATACCGGATGAGCAAAAGCCCCGCGTTTTTGATATGTTTTACAGCGGAGCAAACCGTATCGCAGACAGCCGCAGAAGCCTGGGGCTGGGACTGTCTCTGTGTAAGTCCATTATAACCGCTCACGGCGGCGCTATAACCGTGTTAGACAACCGTCCGTGCGGCACTATTTTTACATTTACATTACCTGCAGGGGAGGTAGAACTGCATGAATAAGCCTTTAATCTTAGTCGTAGAGGACGATGCGCCTGTACGCAACCTGATCACCACCACACTAAAAACCAATGATTACCGATATCTCGTCGCTGCCAATGGTGAAACGGCCATCCTGGAAGCATCCTCTCACAATCCGGACATCGTCCTTTTGGATCTGGGCCTTCCGGACATGGACGGCGTACAGGTAATCCAAACCATCCGCTCATGGTCAAATCTTCCTATTATTGTTATCAGTGCGAGAAGCGAAGATTCGGACAAGATCGAGGCGCTGGACGAAGGCGCAGACGACTATTTGACAAAACCCTTTTCTGTCGAAGAACTCCTCGCAAGGCTCCGGGTCACGCAGCGCAGGCTGGCCTTTATGAATGCTGACAGGCTGACCGCCAGTTCTGTCTTCGTCAATGGAAAATTGCGTATTGATTATTCAAGCGGATACGCCTCCCTAAGCGGCTGCGAACTGCACCTGACCCCGATTGAATATAAGCTCCTGTGCCTTCTGTCCAAGTATGTAGGAAAAGTCCTTACTCATACCTTCCTCACACAGAATATCTGGGGCAGAAGCTGGGAAAATGATACCGCATCTCTACGTGTTTTTATGGCAACCCTTCGTAAAAAACTCGAAGCGGAACCCGGTTCCCCGCAATATATCCAGACGCATATTGGCGTAGGGTATCGCATGATGAAAGTAGAATAGCTGCTGAAATTGTCTTTATGCAATATAAAATACAATTTCCAAACAGGGGAGCGTTCATTTCCCCTGTTCGCCGCTTGACCGGTCCGCTGTTTTCATGTTCATTTCTTCTGCACAGATCCCCATATAACAAAAGTCCTTATATAACAAAAAAGCCCGTCAAATACGGACTTTCCAAAGAGCACGAGACGGGATTCGAACCCGAAGCGGAAGCTTTATTCTATATAGGGTTTAAGGTATCGTGTGA
>QXXC01000115.1 GCA_009911305.1 Clostridiaceae bacterium
ATGCGGTAGAAGCTGTACTGGTCGGCTTCATTCCCGTAGTAGTAATTCAGATTCAAAGTTTCCGGCATTTTCAAAGCCTCCTGTCTAAATGAAAAAAGCCCCGGCGATCTACGTCACCAGGGCAGAGTTATCTATAAACAAAAAAGCCGCACAGTAGCTGATTGTTCGTCAGTTACTGCGCGGCTTGTGGTTTCGATATTCGGTTTTTTTGTGGTGTGTGCCAGAGTAGGCCACTTTTTCTACATTTTTTGTCGGAGTTTTGACAGATAATCGGGCATTTTCCCTGTTTTTCTCGGCGTTTTCCTCTACGTCTATTCGTCTGGTCGTCAGAGGATGAGTTGCAGGGAGAGTCAAACTCCATAAGCAACCAGAAACGTATCCTTGAAAGCTATGCAAAGCAGAACGGCTTCGCCAATATCCGCTGGTACACAGAAATGTAGACCGCTTATTTGATACAAAGGGAATGAACAGAATATCGGGAAAACCGCTGAAAACAAGAGGTTCCGGAACATTGGCTGTTGCTGGAATCCCTTGTTTGATTTTGGGGCTGTGCCAGGGCAGCATGGGAGCGGCGGTTACGGACGGCCACAGTGGTCACAAGTCTGACCCCTTTGTGGCTGTTTTGCCCCCTGCGGCAAAAGGTCTGACCCCTATGGCTGTGAATGTGACCCCTGTGGTCACGGTTTTGCCCCCTCCCCTTGTCCAGTGTGCCCCCTCAGAACGTTATCGAAGAAGCTCAGATACGCTTGAAAAAAAGTAGATGCTTTAGTATAATGGAACCATGGCAGAAACGGGAATCTGATGGGATGTCTGCCATTCATGAGAAAGGCGGTAGATGCCATTGAGAGCAGATACAATCACAAAGGATTATGTAAAAGATGCAGGCGTGTTTGCCGATATTTTTAATTTCTATATTTACGGTGGGCGGCAGGTGATCCTGCCGGAGCAGCTCACGGAGCGTGATTCCACGAAGATAGCGCTGCCATACGGTGCGGACGGCGCAGTGGTTCCCGTCCAGAAATTCCGTGATGTGCAGAAGCTGTATGCGGCAATGACGGATGGGAAGATGGAATATGTCCTTTACGGCGCGGAGAACCAGGCTGAAATCCATTATGCTATGCCTGTTAAGAACAATCTCTATGATGCGCTGGAATACGCAGGGCAGGTGGAAGAGGCGGCAAAGTCGCACCGGAAAGAAATGAAGCGGAAAAAAGAGAAGGGGGAAGCGTTTGCTGAAGAAAGAGGGAAAACACCAAGCGCAGGTGAATTTTTAAGCGGTTTTTGGGTGGAAGACAGGCTGGTGCCATCTATCACGGTGACTGTATTTTTCGGCTCGGAAGAGTGGGATGGGCCGTTGAGCCTCTTTGAGATGATGGATGTGTCAGACCCGGAGGTGCTTGCCTGCATGGACAATTACCATGTGCGGCTGATTGCACCGGCGCAGATGGCGGATGAGGAGATTATGAAATTCCAGTCCAGCATGCGGGAGGTTATGCTGTTCATTAAGTATTCGAAAGATAAGGAAAACTTAAGCAGGGTACTGTCGGCCAATGAGGGGCGTTTCCGGGAAGTGGAGCGCAGGGCGGCAGATGTGATTGAAGCAATCACAAATTCGGGCATAAAATATGATGAAGAAGACGAGGTGGTTAATGTGTGCCAAGCGATTCAGGAAATGAGAAAAGAATCTGAACGGGATGGGGAATTAAAGAAGGCCAGGGAAGCGGCTGGAAAATTGTATGAAATGGGACTTGATACAGATAGGATAGCCCAGGCGGTTGGCTATGCTGTGGAAACGGTAAAGGGTTGGCTTGGGCTTGAATCATAATGCGAGGGTGCGTGCTGATATCCCTGAACAATATTTAACAGCGGCCCAGGCAGCTATACAAAGTAGGTAGGAGTTCTCTTTCCTTTGAATTACCGCTATCTTTCGAGCAGGCGGCAGCTTACCGAAAGGCTAACGGACAGTATGTAAGGAAAAATCAATGGAGAGAAACGAATGTAACCGTTTATATCGACCTTGATTAGAGAATGAATTATGATAAGCGTATCATTAGAAATAGTGGTACGCTTATTTTTTTGTCTGAATCGTACCTTTGATTGGATTGCTATTTCTCTTTATAATGAAATCAAAAAAGGTTGGTGTTGATTATGAGAGAAAAGAAAAATCATTTATATGTGGATAGTGATGAAAGAAAACTCCTGTTACATAGCCTTGTGGAACTGAAAAATCAGCTCATTCAGCAGGGCAGATATACAGACTGTGTTGATGAACTTATTATCAAGGTTATCCATGCACCTGTAAAAAAGTTAAGGGTAGAAATGGCAGGAGGAAGTGATGTGCGATAAGGAATTTAAAGAACTGGTGAAAATAGCAGTCGAGAAACTAAAAGATGAATCTGTATTGAAACTGTTACAAGCGGATGCAAGTTATCAAAAAGATAGTAATAACGAGGGAGATGCAGAGGATGCCTTTAATGAGCTTGATTTGACGGAAAAGCAAAGGGCAGTTTGCCAACGTCTATTAGATTGCAGGGATAAGCAGGATTTTGAATATGGTACTCATGCGTATATTGCAGGGCTGATAGATGCGTTTCATATTATGGCGGTATTGTTCCCAGAAAAATGGGATACAGAGAGAATAAGAGAAGCCTTATCACGACAGTGCAGATAAGACAGATAATAAAAGCAGAATAAATTTTACATAGCCGATTGGTGTAGTTAAAAAACAGCCAGTCGGCTTTTTTTATTGCCATGAATCCTTTACATAGCCACTCTGACAAAGTGGCTAAATTTATGCGAAAGGAGGACGCACCTATGTCAAATTGCAAAGTAATCGCTCTGACGAACCAGAAAGGCGGTGTCGGAAAGACCACCACGGCGGTCAATCTGGGCGTGGCTCTGGCACAGCAGGGCAAAAAAGTCCTGCTCATTGATGCCGATGCGCAGGCAAATTTAACCATGTCGCTTGGTTACAGCCGCCCCGACGACTTGCCCGACACGCTCTCCACCATCATGCAGGACATCATTGACGATAAACCCGTCGATGTATCCAGAAGCATCCTGCACCATGACGAGGGCGTTGACCTGCTCCCGTCCAACATTGAACTGTCGGGGCTGGAAGTAAGGCTCATTAACGCCATAAGCCGTGAAAGCGTATTGAAAACCTGCATCAATGGGGTAAAGAAGAAGAGTGAAAAATAAAGTGTATTTTTGGACGCACTTATACAAGGGTTCATAAAACCCCATTTTTTGCAAGTATAGAAAACAGAATAATGTTAGTTATCGTTGCGTTTTACTAACTTAGAACTATCATAACCAAGGGTTTCAAGGTAAGCAAAAACATTGTTTTCATTTAAAACAACACGCTCCACATGATTTTGAGGGTCCATCAATTCCTCATAATCAGCAGGAGTGAAAGGCTTCTTTTCAGAAAC
>QXXC01000116.1 GCA_009911305.1 Clostridiaceae bacterium
AAACTGGCAAGAGTACCACTTTTTTCTTTCCATTTCGGTTTTATTTCTTTGTCACATTCGTCTTCAAGTGTTGCCAGTGCCATCCTTTCCTGCTCTGTTGTTATGTCAAGATAGATCATAGTTGTTTGAAGCTGTTCGTGCCCCAACAGGAAAGAAATCTGAACGATATTCATCCCATCCTCAAGCCAGTGGGACGCACGGGCATGGCGAAACTGGTGGGCGTGAAGCCTGACAGGGACATCCTCACAAAGAACATGTGCAGCCACAGCATGTTTTTTCAGCATTTTATCAATGGCTGGCTGTGTCATCTTCTGTGTACCATCATGATTGCGGGAATAAAACACATACCTGTCAGGAACCGGCGATTCCCCATGAAACGTTTCCCTGTACCTTTCCAGATATGCAGCGGCTTTTGGCAGGATATACAGCGTCCGTACTTTGTTCCCTTTCCCGATTATCGTTGCATGGGAGCGCTCACCACACAAATGCAGATCCCTGTTTTTCAAGGAAAGGATTTCATCAATCCTTGCGGCTGTTCCGTACAGAAGGAGCATGAATGCCAGGTCGCGCAGTCCTGTGCGGGAACCCGGATCAGGAACCGACAGCAGGGCCTTTACCGCATTTCTGGACAGTCCGTCCACCTTGTTCCGTACGGTTTTTCTGCGTGGGATTCCAGAAGCTTCATGTGAGATGCTCAGATATCCTATGTCGGACTCCCCAAGGTATTTTAAGAAAGCCCGCAGGGAGGCAAGGCGGTTATTGCAGGTCTGAGGGCTGCATCCCCGGCTCTCCGACAGCCAGGACATCCACGCTTCAATTACGGGACGCTTGAAGCATTCCCCGCAGAGTCTTTCAGGAGTAATGCCTTTTTCTGCTTCCAGGAAACCGATATACAGTGTCAGCGCGGACGAGTAGGATTTCAAGGTATGGCTGCTGTGAGTTTTCTGCTGAGGTACATACTCAAATAAAAATGAATGAATATATCCTGCAAGTATAATCGCTTCATTCTTCGCTTTTTTCATCCCACACCTCCGGAAGCATCTCATTAAACCCCTCTTCGGTTTGTTCTCTTAGGATAGCAGACAGACCGGGGACAAGGGCGTAATAGTATTTTGTACTCTCAAGCATGGCATGCCCCATACTTTTGCTCAAGTATGTGAGGCGGTCATAGAAATCTGTCCCGGTACCAGTCCAGGTATTGATGTTTTCTATCGCATAATGATGCCGCAGGTCATAAACGACGGCATGGGAACTGTTTTGTGCATCCCAGAACCTGCGGAAATATTTACTGATGATCTTTTTGTGCAAATAGGAGTTGCTTCCGGCGGGGAAAAAATATTTCCGTTCCGGATACAGTGTCCTTACTGCATCATCATACCTGCGCATCAGGGAGAGCATCGTATCATGCAGTGCTACATAATGCTGGCTGTTTCCCTTGGAATGCCGGATGTTGATGATTCCGTTGTGCAAGTCAACATCCGAAGCAAGCAGCATCCTTGCCTCTTTGGCACGCATGCCGCTGCTGTACAGGAGGCGGAAGAAAACAGGAAACACCATCGCTTTACAGCGTGCCTGTATACTTTTTCCTCTTGGATTGTGATGATCGCAAGCCCGGAAAAAATTTATAAGTTCGTTTTCGCTGACTGGATGGGGCAGACTCGTACCATGCTCCTGTCTGGGGGCCTGGGGCGGGATAAGAGAGGTCTGTCCGCGGGCATTCAGATACAGGATAAGATCGATGATGATATAGATCCGGGTACGGTGTGAATTGTTCGTTTCATTTGGAAAACGTCTGCACCATCCGTCAACCATTTCCTGCGTAATGCCGGGAACAGCCGGATGGCTCTGGGAGCAGTATCGGTCAAAACGTCGGAAACGGGATTCATAATCCTCATTCCAGGCTCTGGATGCTTTACGGAAGCGGATAAATGTTTCCAGTATATCCTGCCGCGAAAGGCTGAAGGTACTCATACGTCGAACACCTCCTCACTGATGGGGAAACGGGCGATGCTGAGGGCACATTCCTTCAGATGGGCGAAGTCCGTGTGCAGATATGGCGTCAGGGAGCAGGGAGATGTGTGTCCAAGCGCCCGGCTTATAACCGGCTGGGGCACCTGCTTTTCCAGCATTTCCGTTGCCATATGGTGACGGAACAGGTGCAGGCCTTTTCTCATACCGGGTGTCTGCCTCAGACCAAGCGCACGGAAGATATGCCTTGACGCCTGATAGACACACCTCAGAGGCCTGTATGGTTTATCCGTGGTGAGAAATACATGTGGATCATCCAGTCCAGGACGTTCTTCTGTGATATAGTCGTAGAGGGCATTTCCTACCATGGCACTCAGTGGAATCTCAATCGGAACCCGCGTTTTCTGCTGGGTGAGGCGTATCCTGTCCTGCTCCCAGTTGATGGCAGAGAACTCCAGATTTATGATATCGATGCTCCGCAGCCCTGTATAAAGGGCAAGCACACCGATGGCCCTGTCACGCAGGGAAATCCTTCCGTCTGGGTTTCTCAGAAGTTCTTTTACTGCAGAGATTTCTTCAGGCATCAGGACTGGTACATTTTTGCGGAAACTCTGGGTAGCAGGAAGATAATTCAGTATGTTTTTGATGGGAAAAGGCTCTGACGGCAGACATACTGTCAATACTGCCCGGACCCTTTGTATGTAGTCATGACCCCGTGTACAGCTGCCGTCCGGGGTAAAAAACGACTGTACCATTTCTTCTGTAACATCAGCCAGGGAACAACAGCCATTATTTTGCAGATAATAGAAAAATCTGGAAGCAGAACAGGCCCTGTTGTTGAGTGTTGATGGGCGTAAATTGGATTTTGACTGGGCATCCTTATAAAAATCGATGATCCTTTTGAAATCTGTAAGAAGAAGGTCATATGCATTTCTTGCAAAAAACGGATAATGATGTTTTCCATCCGGATATTCACCGTACAGATCAAACCTCTCCAAAGTACCAAGAAGGGCCTTTTTCCCTCGCAGCCAGTTATAGGAATAGCCATATGAAGCATACTCCAGATAGATATCCTTGTAGGATGTCCATTTCCTGTTTTCTTCATGATCCAAAATCCATTGGATTTGGTGTCGGTAACCATGGATTGTAGATTCTTTGTATCCTTTCTCTGCCATGAAAGAGAGGAGATTTTGATAGTTTTCTTTGAGATTTGTTACATTCATGTATGTACCTCCTGAAAAATTTATGGTAAGATAATCATACATGAAAAATTAAATCCAAACCTTTTTATTTGGAAAGTATTAAGAATTAAATACTTTTTAAAAAGTTTGGATTTTATAATGGTTTGGATAATGATAA
>QXXC01000117.1 GCA_009911305.1 Clostridiaceae bacterium
GTGGCGAAGCGCAAGGGCGGGACGCGGTACGGCTGGTGCGGAAAAGAAAGCCTTAAGAAAGCATAGGAGGCAGAGGATGAGCGACGGAGGAAACAGGATCGGGACCGTAAGCAGCGTAGACCCGGAAACGGGAATGGTAAGCGTAATATTTGAGGACCGGGACGGCGAGGTCACGGAGCTATTACCCTACGCCACCTTTAACGAAGAATACAAGCTGCCGCAGTTGGGGGCAAAAGTAGTCGTTATTCATTTGAGCAACGGCGGGGAGATGGGGATCATCTTAGGGACCTATTGGAACGAATACAACGCAGCGAGGAACCCCGGAACCTTCCACAAGGATCTGGGCGGCGGAGCCTATATCAATTATAAGGACGGCGTACTGACCATAGCGGCGGAGCATACCGTCATAGCTTCCTTAGATGGCAGCGAAACCCACCAGGACGCGGAGGCGGAGAAACTTCTGCTGAAGCTCCATGACCACGAAAAAAGGATCGCAGATTTAGAGAAGGTCGTAGGGGTAGGGAAGGGGGTAGTTGAATGGCCATAGGACATATAGGGAAAACCGTCGTATTTGAAACCAGCGACGCAAAAATCCTTAATTTCAAGAAGATGCAGCGGACCGTAAAGGGGCGCTGGGCTTCCCATTCCAGAGTAGGCAAAAAGCCGAAAAAGCAGTTTTTAGGGCCGGATGCCGACCAGCTAACATTTACCATAACCCTCAACGCAGAACACGGCGTGAAGCCGCGGAAAACGGTAGAGAACATAGAGAAGCTGATCCGGACGGGGAAACCCCAGACCGTAGTTATTGGAAGTAAGAAGGTAGGCTCCAATAAGTACGCCATAACAGAGATCAGCGAGAGCTGGGAAACGATTTTAAACCGGGGCGAAGTTGTAAAGATTACCTGCGACATTACCCTGGAGGAATATTTATAAGGGGAAGGAGGCGGGCGGATGTTTGGCACACCGGAAACAGTTATAATCGGCTTCGACTACCTTAACGCAACGGAGCTGGAAGAAATGCAGCGCAACCTTGACCTGCTTTACAGCGCCAGGGCCGGCACTTGCCCCGGTGATCGTAACTTCGGATTAGAGCAGACCTTTGAGAGCTGCCCGACCAACGTGGCGAGAAATTTATTTGCGCTGGAGGTCATAGAAAAAACGGAGATTTACGAGGATAAGGCGGAAATATTAAACATTGAGTACACGCAGGCAGAGGACGGGAACCTGACCCCGAAAATCATAATCGGGCCGAAAGACCCAGAGGACACCGAGGATGCAGACACGGAAGAATCGGAGGAATAAAGGAGGTGGCAAGGATTGTCGGATATTCTGAACACGATAGATAATTTACCGGATATTTCTTTCATAGACGGATTGACGCTGGAGAACATCCAGAGCCAGATGTTAAGCGACTTCGTGGCGAAGTACCAGGAGATCACCGGGAAGAAAATACAGCTTTCCAAGTCGGACCCAAACCGCATTATTATGTTAGGTTGCGCCCAGCTTATATACCAGGGCTTGCAGAACATAGACAAGGGCGGAAAGATGAATTTTCTTAAGTACGCTTACGACGATTATTTAGAGAATATGGGGGCGCTTAAGAAGGTTACGAGGAACCCAGCAAAGTTCGCCCAGGTTCCGGTCAAGTTCACGCTTTCCGGGAAAAGGGAGGCGGCGACCAGTATCCCCCAGGGAACCAGGGTAACGGCTGCCTACGAGGTTTACTTTGCTACGATTGAATACGCAGAGATACCGCCGGGGGAAACGGAAGTCACGGTCATGGCGGAATGCACAGAGGCTGGGACGATAGGGAACGACTTCGCTGCCGGGGAGCTTACCACCCTGGTGGATCCGATAGGCTTTATTTCCAAGGTTGAGAACACGCAGAAAAGCACCGGAGGGACGGAGGTAGAGTCAGACCAGAACATGGCAGAAAGAATTTACCTGGCTCCTTCCAGCTATTCTACAGCCGGCCCGGACGACGCTTACGAGTATTGGGTGAAGGACAGCAACCCCTTTATAGGGGATGTTAAAATAACCAGCCCTACACCGGGCTTAGTTGATATCCGCTTTGTTATGACAGACGGAACCGTCCCGGACGATACCACCATAGCAGCAGTAACGGCGGCGGTAAACCAGAGAGGAAAGCGGCCGCTTACGGACCAGGTACAAGTAAAGCGTCCGGAAATTGAAGAATACGAGATAGACGTGACCTATTACATAAATACCAGCGACAGCAACGCAGCAACGGCTATCCAGGCACAGGCAGAAACCGCCGTAGAGGATTATAAGCTGTGGCAGGCTTCCAAGGTAGGCCGGGACATAAACCCGGATGAGCTTATAGCAAGGCTGAACGACGCAGGGGCAAAAAGGGCGGAAGTCCGGGCGCCAGCGTTCCGCGTTATAGGGGAAACGGCGAAAGCCCAGTGTACAGGGGTAAATATTATATACGGAGGGCTTGAAAATGATTAGTTATTACGACGGGCAACTAACAGACATCATGCCCGGAAACATAACCAAAAAGCCGGAAGTAAAGGCGTTAAGCTACGCCTTGCAGCAAGCCTGCCGTCTTCTTTACCGATACAGCCGGAGGCTCTATATTTATTCCAATTTGGACGAGCAGCCGGAGGAAGTTATAGACCTTCTGGCTTCGGAACTTCGTACCCAGTATTACCGGAGTACGCTGGACATTGACACGAAGCGGCGGCTTGTAAAAAATACGCTTATTTGGTATATGAGCGCAGGAACGCCCCAGGCAGTAGAGGAACTCGTAGGTGTAGTATTTGGGGAGGGCGAAGTAAAAGAGTGGTACGAGTACGGCGACAAGCCCTATTATTTTAAGATTGTTACCAACGCAATACTTACACTTGAAATGAACGATTTTTTTTCAATTATGATCCGGCGGGTAAAGAATACCCGGTCACACCTTCGGGCGATTGATATACACCGGATTGTAAATCACGAGCTTTTCTCTGGGGCGGCAGTTTTCCCAAACTATAAGCCGCCTGCAGTAATTGATGGTTACGCCGTAGACCGGGAAGCAAGGCAGACCATACACGCCGGGGCATTGGCATCCCAGCAGAGCCGCCCTGCGCCGATTTGGGACGGCTTTAAGACTGAGGGCGAAATTACCGCCGGAGTATTTGCAGGGGCAGCAGGAGCCACCAGGACGCACCAGGCGGCCATTGTGGACGGTTTTAGCTTCGAGGGTAAGGAAGTCATAGGCCAGACGTTTATAGGGGG
>QXXC01000118.1 GCA_009911305.1 Clostridiaceae bacterium
CATAGTTTTTTGCATTTACCTCATTCCAATTTGGAGGAATTGGCGCAAACCTGATTTTGGCCTCGCCATTTTATATAGCTCATCTTTCCTTCCATCCGCTCCAACCAGATCCTTCTGTCCTTGAATTTGTTGAAAATAAATTAGAAAGAGGATTAAAAATAATAACAACTATATCACCCGTTGATTTTCGTTTTAAAATCATTCCAGGTGCAGTTCTGTAATTTTGGTTATTAGTTGGATAGCCAGTACCGGTAGCAAGGGTGTAGAAAAAAGTAATTCCAATTCCGCACTTATTTGCAAATTCTAAAACATCTCCACCAACTGCATTTGCGGTTAATATTCTGTATTTAACAGAATCTGCCTCGCCATTTTATATAGATGCCCATTCTGTAAAACCGCTTCCAAAATGCCCTCTTACATATATTGTTCCTGCATCAGTAATGTAAAGTTGAGCAAACCTAGAGTTACTTTGTCCGAAGACCAAAAGAAAACCAGCTCTGCTTACCGGAAGATTAGAAAATCCGGTATTGGAAAAATAATATCCACCTAAAGCGGTTGCTTGATTCAGATCCGAAGGACTTTTAGCCGCGCCTTTCATCGTCTCGCCATTTAATGTATCGAAGCTACTCTTGTTGACCAATATATAACACCTTGATATATTCTACCAAAATAAACTGAGTTTGAGGTTAAATATATTAAGCAAGTATTTCCAGTAACTTGTGGTTCTGCAAAAAACAAAACATATCCGCCAATAATATCATCTGGCGCGTCTGTAACATTTCCCCAAGAAAAAAAGTATCCACAAACTTCATTGTTATTTCTAAAATTTGTAACTGTATTAGCAATATTAACGTCTTTTTTGTCTGGAAACTTCTTAAATATTATTGGGAACTCGCCATTTTACACAGTTATAACAGGCTTTTTACCATACAAAACGACTAAAGACCAATTTATATTTGCATTATGAACATATCCTGACACAATATAATCCATGGAACCACTTATAGACACAGAAACACTACCTGAAGATAATTCAGTTACATGATTTCTACTAGGGCCACCTGGAGAGTATCCTTGTAATATAAATGAGCCATAAGTATTTCCGTCCCCACCTTGAACTGAGAGCAAATAAATATGGTAGCCAATAGGCGCTGTTATTTTTATGCTATCGGGTGTGCCTTCATATATATAACCTTTTATATTATGGACGGCCTCGCCATTTTATGTTGTAATATATGCTCCAATTTGTCCGTAGCCTTTTTCAGGAATAAATTTAAAAATAGTAATTAAAAACTATTGCATTTCCACGCATTGCGTGGTATAATAAGGACAGTTAAAACAAAACACAATTTGAGGAGGATAAATCAATGACAAATACATTAAAAATTAAAGGCATTAAGAAAATCGCAGGGGAAAGCAAAAACTTAGACGGATACTGTTCCAGTGAATATCTTCAGGTTAATTACAACCGCGTAACTGGGGAGGCATGGACAGATTATCATTGTTCTCTGGGGCAGAATTCATGGAGTCAGTACCATAACAAAGATATTATTAGATGCGGTAATATTTCTGAGCCTATGTCGATGGCACAGATCAGGGAGATGATTGAGGAAGCTGTTAAATATGCATGCGCATAGGACAAAAAAGACCTGTCAGTTATGCGGCAGGTCTTTCTTTGGTGGTTCAGATTGTTACTACTGCCCGGAATGTGCAAAAATAAAAAAATCTGATACTGTGATCCGAATACGGGTTTGCCAGGATTGCAATACGGAGTTTTTTGGAGGGCCGCGGGCGAGGCGTTGTCCGGATTGCGCATACATGGCAAAAGTACATTATAAGCGTAAGCCGGCAGCGCGCCCCATCGGAAGTATTGATAAGTGTATTATCTGTGGAAAAGAGTACACTGTTATTTCCGGAAGGCAAAAATACTGCTCTGATGCGTGTCAGAGGGAGGGTGTTTTAGAATGGCAGCGCAGGCACAAAAAAGGGTATCATAAACTATCAGGGCAGGATGCCAGAAAACAGGAACGGAGAAAGCACACGCAGAAAATCTGTGTTTACTGCCTTCGGCCTTTTACAAGCGATACATCTACCAACCTGTGCTCTGATTATTGCAGGGCAGAGCAAAAGAAATTGCTGCAATGTGTAGCAGATATAAAAAGAGGATATAAGAGAAATTTACAGAAATATGAAGATGAAAGAACACGATATAGGAAGGAGTGCCAAAATGACAGATAAATTGTTTTATAAATTATGGAAAGACGCACTTGAGCAGCCGGACAGAGACATGTATATAGGAGAATACGGATTTCCTGAGTGGTTTGATGAAATCAGTGATGATCCGTCTGAAATTACCCGGGTTCTAAAAAGTATCCATGGCGTAGCCCATATGAGCGTCAGGGATATTATACTTGCGTCAGGTCTTACGCAGTCTGCATTCGCCGTTAAATTCTGCATCCCGCTTCGTACGGTGGAAGATTGGGCTACCCAAAAAAGAACATGCGCGGATTATATCAGGCTTATGTTTGCCAAATCGTTGGGATTGCTCTATCAGGCCGCTTTATCAGACACATGACGGATATTAGATAGCCGCCACTACCAACAGTGGCGGCTATGCATCTTTTTAACTACAGATTTTAACCCTGTGGCTCATACGGAACTTCCAGCATCCTGGCAAAGGTAAAGCTATACAGGTGTATGAGAGCCCGCGCCAGTTCTTTTTCAGGAAATGGCAGGTCTTCGTAAAAGGGATTTTCGATATCTTGCCAGACCAGCCCGAGGTGATACTGGTAGATATCTTTAGCAATTTCTATAGCTTTCTTTTCCGTTTCCGTCAATGTTCTTTTCATTCGTAACCTCCATATAAATATAAGCTACCAACATTGGTAGACAGCGCGTGTCTTTATAATATGTACAAATTAATTGCATAACCTATAGCATAAGCCGTAACGCATGCTTAAAATATGAATCCGGATTATACCCTTTTTCGTGTTGCATTTCGTGTTGCATAGCTGTATAATCTGTTATAATTTATACACTTATATAGATGCATTATAAATATGTAAAATCATAAAAGGCATTGATTTACAAGGTTTTTTTAAAGTCCTGTATTTATAAGGGGTTTTTAAAAAGACGGAGCACGGGTTCGAATCCCGTCTCGTGCTCTTTATGGAAAGCCTTGTAAATACTGGATATGCCCGGTAGTTACAAG
>QXXC01000119.1 GCA_009911305.1 Clostridiaceae bacterium
TGCTTTTTCTTCGGTTTTGTGCGGGAAACGCCTTCCGGCTCTTCCGGTGCGTTTTCCTCTGCAGCTACAGCAGGTATTTTTCGGAGGACTATTCCAATGACGATATAGAAAGTATCATTATCCAGCTTCTGGAGGAATGGCAGAATAACCAGTAAAGGGGGCGGTAAAATGGGCGAGCCATTGAAGTTTGATTATTATTATGGCGTAGAAGCAGAGCAGTTTTCTTTTTACCGTATTCCCCGCCTGCTGATAAAGGACGAGCGTTTCAAGGGGCTTAGCAGCGATGCTAAGCTCCTGTACGGGCTGATGCTTGACCGGATGTCACTGTCCATGAAAAATGGGTGCTGGACGATGAAAACCGGGCATATATTATTTATTCCGTGGAGAATATCATGGAGGATTTAGGATGCTCTAAGCCTACTTGCATAAAAGTTATCCGTGAACTGGATACGGATAATGGGATTGGATTGATTGAGAAAAAACGCCGGGGGCTTGGAAAGCCGGACATCATATTTGTGAAAAATTTTGCCTCTGTGCCGGGAAAAGAAAGCGGCAGGGGGGCTGTAAATACTGATGTTTCCACAGAAGTAAAAAATCTTTACTTCAAGAAGGAAAGAAATTTGACTTCTGAAAGTAAAAAGTCTGAACTTCTGGAAGTAAAGGAAACTGACTTCAAGAGGGAAAAAAATCTGACTTCTGGAAGTAAAGAAACTGGACTTCAAGAAGTAAAAGGATTTGCCCCTAATTATAACAATACTAACTATAACGATCAGAACCATACGGATATGAGTTATCCAAATCCTATCAATCAATCCGTGGGGAATGTGGATAACACAGGGGCGCAGGGAAAAGCTGATACGATTGATGTGATAGACGAAACAGGCGCATACATGGCTCTTATCCGTGACAATCTGGAATACGAACACCACATGAGATACGGCGGGAATGACGATAAGGAGATGTATGAGGAAATCTATGAAACCGTCTGTGATGTGGTATGCGTGAAGCGCAGGACGCTCCGCATTAACGGGGAGGATTACCCTTACGAGCTTGTAAGATCCCGTTTCCTGAAACTGAACAGCAGCCATGTGGAGTATGTCATGTGCTGTATGAGGGAAACCACAACAAAGCTTACCAACATCAGGGCATATCTGATCACTGCCCTTTACAATGCCCCCTCAACCATGAGCCATTACTACCAGAACGTATGGAGCGGAAAACATATATTACCGAGGAAGAACGGGAGAAGTGCCGGAAAGTGGCGGATGCTTTTGCGGAGCTTGAAGATGTGGATATTGTGGTGGTTGACGCAGGAAGGTATGGTTTTGTGAAGTTGCAATATTACACGCCGCCAACAGGCTTCGAGAATGATTTTACATTCACGGACAGCAGGAGGTGAAGATTTGTGGGGAGAATGGCTGCATACACAGCTCATCATGCTTGCAAGGGAAATGAAAATAGAGGATATTGACTATGATGATATTTTTAGACGGCTGCCGGAAGAAAAGCGGGATGAGCTCATGGGCAGGAAACAGCATTTCGCAAACTGGATTGGCTTCTGGAAAGTTACGATTGATTTAGCGGCAATTTCAGGGTATAATGGCATTGAGGTCATATACCTTTGGGGAATGGCTTTTGCGTTTCCTACGAATATACAAAAGGAGGTTTATGGCTGTGGACACAGAAATAAAAAATGCTGTGAGTGCGGCGGACAAAGACGCACAATACGATGAAAAGGCAAAACGTCTGTTGGGAAATAAAATCATTCTGGCGCATATTCTGGTAAAGACCGTTGATGAGTTTAAGGGAATGAATCCGAAAGATGTGGTGACCTACATTGAAGGAGAGCCTTTTATCAGCGTGGTTCCGGTAGAGCCGGGGCTGACCAATGCCGAACAGGAAAAAGACGGGCAGCGGATTGTCGGGCTGAATACGGAGAATGCGGAGATTAACGAGGGGCTTATCCGGTTTGACATTATTTTTTATGTGCGGATGAAAGACGGTATCTCACAGGTTATCGTGAATTTAGAGGCACAAAAAGATGAGCCAACAGGCTACCATATCCTGAACAGGGCAGTATTTTATGTGAGCCGCCTTGTTTCCTCACAGAAGGAACGAGATTTTGTCAAGACAAACTATAATGACATCAGGCGTGTATTTTCGATATGGGTATGTATGGGCATGGACGAAAACAGCATGGCTTATGTGCATCTGGCAAAAGACGATCTGCTCGGTTCTTATCCGTGGAAGGGCAGGCTTGACCTGTTGAATATTGTTTTGATAGGTATAGCAAATGAACTTCCTGAGCATGATGAGAAATATGAGCTGCACCGTTTGCTGAGTACGCTTCTTTCAATGGAACTGACCGTTGATGAAAAATTAGGGATTATGGAAACAGAGTACAGTATTCATGCAGACGAAAAAATAAGAGAGGACGTGAGCGCTATGTGTAATCTTTCGCAGGGAATTAAGGATAATACTTTAGTAGATGTCATCATAAATATGTATGAGAATAATTTTACGATTGATCAGATAGCATTGGCAACAAAGAAGAGCGTGGAAGAAGTCAAGGCTATCATTGAAAAGAGAATGCCTGTACTGGCATAACCACAGCAACTTCATAACACAAGCAGTAAAGCAGTGAATTTGTTTTAGAGATAAAGCAATTCGCTGCTTTTTCTGTTTTCAGGAAGAAAGACAGTCGTAACAGATTGTCTTTTTTCATGCAGAGAAAGGATTAAAATATGGCAGACGCAAAGACAGAAAAGCAGAAAGTAAAAGAGATCACGGACAAACTGGAGGAAGGCTTAAAAGAGTTTTTTGAGAGCGAGAAATACAAAAGCTACCTCTCCACCATGTCAAAATTCCATAATTACAGTTTTAACAACACGTTACTGATTGCCATGCAGAAACCCGAAGCAACTTTAGTGGCGGGCTATTTATCCGAGAAATAGGATAAGTAGCCATATCCTTGTTTCACAGTTTTTATCATTCCTTTCGCTTCGCTCAAGGCACAAACAAGACATGAAAAAGCTTGTTGTGTCCCCCCTCCATTTTGTTTATAATAGCCTTAGGAATAGCAATACACTACAGAGCACGGAAGGAGGAGTGGCGAATTTATTTCGACCCCGTATAGTTATAT
>QXXC01000120.1 GCA_009911305.1 Clostridiaceae bacterium
AAAAGCAAGGGAAACCTTGCAAAATAAGGAAATTTTTTACGAAGCATATTTACTCAAGTGGCAAACTCGGGAATCCACCTCCGGTTATTATCATAAGTGTTTTTATCTTTAATATCAAATACATATATAGAATGGTATTCCATACTTGAAAAGTATCTGTTTTTCTGTTATTGTTGTGACAACGATATTATCAGGGAGGTTTTACGCTTGGACATTCGGGTATTACAGTATTTCCTTGCGGTTGCAAGGGAGGAAAGCATAACAAAGGCAGCACAGGCCCTGCGCATGACACAGCCGCCGCTTTCCAGACAATTAAAAGATTTAGAAGAAGAATTAGGCAAACAACTGCTTATTCGTGGAAGTAAAAAAGTTACGCTGACAGAGGACGGAATGCTGCTTCGTAAACGTGCGGAGGAGTTAGTTGATTTAATGGAAAAGACAAAGGCAGAATTGACATCTTCCAACGAGAACATAGGCGGTGATATTTATATTGGCTGCGGAGAAACCGAACGTATTTCCTTTTTGGCACAGGCAGCACAGGATTTGCAGATCAAGCACCCTCTCATTCATTACCATATTTACAGCGGTGATGCGGAGCGTGTTATGGAAAAACTGGATAAGGGCTTAATCGACTTCGGATTGCTGGTTGGAGAAGCAGACATCAGCAAATATGATTACCTCAAACTTCCTCAAAAAGATTTATGGGGCGTGCTGATGCAAAAGGACAGCCCCTTAGCAGAAAAAGAAACCATCTGTGCAGAGGATTTGTGGGATAAGCCCCTTATTGTATCCCATCAAACCTCAATCAATACAGAAATGTTTTGCTGGTTAAAGGCTGATATTTCCAGACTCAACATCGTGGCAACCTATGACTTGATTTATAACGCTGCCCAATTTGTCAGAAAAGGTTTTGGATATGTAATTGCATTGGACAGGCTGATTAACACAACCGGGGATAGCAATCTATGTTTCAGACCGCTTTCCCCTACATTAGAAGCAGAACTTTGTATTGTTTGGAAAAAATATCAGGTTCTTTCGAGAGCCTCCAGTGCTTTCCTCCAACAATTAAAAAGTCAGATTTTAACAAGCGAACCATGATGTTTTTTCTCATATAAAATCCCACATAAAAAAGGCAGGAACATAGACCATATCGCTATGTCCTGCCTTTTCACCAGATTATTCTTCCATTATCAATACATATCCTAAAAATTCTTCATCCGTCATTTCCCGCAGCTTTTTAATCACCTTATGACATAATTCCGCTAAAGTTAATTACACCGCCTTTCGACTCGACCTGTTCTATTTTGGTGTTATCAATTTGTGAATAATAGTATGTGCTGCCAGTTCCCGAAAGAAACCATACGCAAAAGCAGATAAAGCCAGCTAGAATTACTGCGACCACTGAAAAACCTGCAATCATATTCTTTTTCATTTCTATATCCTCCACTTACCAGCCTTTTTTGGTTATTGCCTTTTTACGTTTTTTTGTATTTTTAACTGGTACATTTCCCTTTGCAGTAAATACAAAAACAGCAGAAATCACCAATGACGCAACCATACTAAGCAAACAGGTTAATACATTCCAATGTACAGCAGAATCATAACTTCGGTAACGGATTAAACCCAAACTTGCAGTAACAGGATAAATATTGGCTAAAGTAGCATTTCCAGAGGCAAACATACCGCCATACCCATAAACAAAAGCAATAATTGTTCCAATCATGTGCCCGTTTGGTATGCGGGCAGCGAATGCAGTAACAGGCATGACCGCAATATACAAAAACAGACAGTTAAGAATAATCTGGATAAATGTCTGCAATACTGATGTTACAGAAATTCCCGGAAATCCCATCATCAGATCAGCGATTACCGTAAATACTGCACTTACCAGTCCCAAAAACAAAGAAAGCAATGCACATACAAGCAGCTTTCCCCACAATAAGCTGCTATACGAAACAGGTATTGTCAAAATGCTTTTCAGCGTATCGTCTTTTCCTTCCCTTGCTATAATATATCCGGCAATCAAAGCAATACACATGGGAAAAATCATGGTAACATTATTTTTGATTACCTGTTCCGTAAAGAAAGAAAATGTCCAGACTGTTCCGTCCATTGCGGTTGTAGAAAAAAGCGTCAACAGGACGGAAAGCAGCATCAGAAAAACACCTGCCCATATCATATGATACCGCTTTAATTTCCATATTTCGGTCTTAACCATGCGAAACATATCATTCATCCCCTCTCTTTTTATACATATAATCAACCAATATAACAGAAAGCAAAGCAATAACGGCTAAAATAATAATTGTCTGAAGCGTAGTCGGAATTAAATATTCCAGCATCCCCACGCCGTCCATAGCTCCATGTATGGTTAAATTCCCTGCACTCCAAAGGGTTGTAAGTGGAATTGGCATTAACCA
Source organism: Clostridiaceae bacterium (assembly GCA_009911305.1). Classification (GTDB taxonomy): domain Bacteria; phylum Bacillota; class Clostridia; order Lachnospirales; family Lachnospiraceae; genus Otoolea. The sequence goes on from QXXC01000120.1 coordinate 2,421, forward strand.
GCACATCACTTTAGGCAGTGCGCCAAAAGATGATTCGGCTGTCAAACTTAGGACACTGTAAAAAACACATAATAAAACAGAAAATACATAGTTCTTACTAAAGAACACTACGAGAACGACTAACGGCAGCGTCCCGGCGGTAATAAAAATCCCCATTTCCAGCGCAAAAAATAATCTGTAAGCAATGCTGTTTACTTCTGCAATCATTCCGCCGCACAGGATTGATATAAAAGCCGATGTCAGACTAAAAATACTCCCAAAAAAGAATAAGACAATTATTTTTGCCAGAATCATCTGTGTGCTTGTGATGGGAATGGTACGCAGGTTTTTAAATGTATCGTTATCCCGTTCCATAAAAAAGATCATGGCTGCCATCACCCCGATCACGCATGGCAAAAGAAGTTCTACCCCATATCCCATAACAAACTGAAAATAATCATTGAAAATCTCTGCTTTGCTGTCGTATTGTCCTGCTGTCTGCGGCATTGTCATCATTGCTGTCAGCGGCACAGGAAACAGAAACGCTGAAAGGACAACCAACCATATAAATTTTTTTCGCTTCAATTTTGAAAATTCACAAATAACAATTTTAAGCAATCCCCTCACTGTAGCCCAGCAAACTAAAGTTCCTATCTCCCGCACAAAAACGTCAAATTAAAATCTCAAGTGTCAAATAT
>QXXC01000121.1 GCA_009911305.1 Clostridiaceae bacterium
CTGAACCTGTATGCGTACTGTGCGAATAATCCGGTGAAGTATTATGATCCGAGTGGGTATATGTCGCTGTGTCCTGGGGGGAAGGTGGATCCAGGGAATGGATCTAATAAATTATTACCAGGAGAAGGAGAAATAGGGACGTACGATGAGTTAGTTAAATCAGGTAAAAGGGGAGACAATTTAACTCCACATCATATGCCATCAGCAGAATATATGTCACATAGAGGAGTATCAAAAAATGATGGCCTTGCTATGAACATGGAAATGCCCAGCCCTGGAGCCGGTGGACGGCATCGTATGACGGATACATATGGAAGGAATATGACGAATGCGGAGAAAGAATATTATTATTCTTTGCCACCAAGAGATGCATTAGCTTATGATGTTAATAACTTAAGAGAAATATATAGTAGTCAGGGTTTATATTCGGAAGTAAGACCCAAAATACAAGAGTATATTAAAACCTATAAAGAATATATGCCAGAATTATTTAAATAGGAAATGGTGAAGATATGTGTGAAAGATTACTAGAGCAATTATATAATAATAGGCTATTAAGAACGAAAGAGGAATTTGAAAATTTTGAAAAAGGTTTGAATGAGCTATCTGAAGTAATAGAAGAAAATGATATTCCTAAATTATGTATGATTTTTGATGATGAAACGAAAGACGATGAGGTAATGTTTGGATTATTACATCTTATAGAATCGTTTTCTTCCGAAAAAGCATTTAGATTAACTGTTATGGGAGTAAGTCAGATGTTGGAAAACACTAAGAATTGGGCAAAGATAATTATATATAGGTGTCTAAATGATAATTATTCGAGGACAATGTTAAAAAAGGCAATTGAATCAGTAGATGTCCAAACACAAAAGGTGATAAAATTATTGTTGGATTGCATAAAAAAAGAGGATTATAATAAATTTGGTATGTTTATTGATGAAGTTTTGGGACGCTTGTAATTGTTTTTTGAAAAAAATTGTATAACAAAAAGCACATAAAACTATATAAACTACTTTCTGATTGATATATCATTCATGTGGTATCGGAAACCGGATCGCCACCTGGCAGCCGGCAGAAGAGATTGGTGGGGAAACCTGGTACAGCGTCACTGCCTATGAATACGATTCAGAATGCAACAAGGTTCTGGAAAAGCGGGGCCTCGAAAAAGTAAGGCAGGGGGAATACACGGAAAACGGCCATGAGCTGGCCTTTGCCTACGACGGGCTGAACCGCCTGGTAAGCGTAAGCGACCGGACGGGCGCAAAAGCCGCCTATACCTATGACTGCCTGGGCCAGAAGACGGGCGAACGCTTCCGTATCAGCCCTGACGTGGAGCGGCTCGTGCGCTACCGCTACGACCCGGCAGGGAACCTGACAGAAAAAGCAGAGGGGATTGAAGAGCGTTTTTTAAAGCCGGGCGGGAGGCGCAGCACAGTCTGGGCAGTGACACGCTACGAGTACGATAAGAACGGGAACTGCACCCGGAGCGTGAGCCCTAACGGCTATGAGCGTGAAAAAACGTATGACGCGTCAGACCGGGTGGTACAGGAGGAGGAGCGCGACCGCTCCTCGGGGCTCCACAGGATCTACCAATATGAATACGACGGAAGTGGAAACCTGGTAAAGCGCCTGGACAAAAGCCTGCCGGGCCATGAAAGGATCCGCGGCTTCCGGTATGACGGCAAAGGCCGCCTGACACACTTAACCGACGAGGCAGGCGCGACCACCCGCGTATTCTATGACAGAAACGACCGGATCGCAAAGGTCGTCCGCCCGGAGCAGTACGACAGCCGGCAGGACGGCGGGGCCGGGCTCTGCTACCGCTATGACCCGGAGGGCCGCGTGACAGAGATCACGGGCCCGGACCAGTCGATTTTAAAGAGGTTCACATATGATTACAGCGGAAACCTGAAAACCATCCTGGAGGGTGGCCAGGTCTATACGGAATATGACTACGACCTTGCCGGGAACCCGGTGGCCGTGTACGTCGGGCGGGAAAAAGCGGCGAAAAAGGCCGCCGCCCAGAGACTGACCTACGACGCCCGGGGCAATATCACAGGAGTCGAGGACGGAAACCATAACCGGACAGAATTTGTGCTTGATGCGTGGGGGAGAATTACAGAGATACACACCCCGGAAGGCGGCGTGGAGCGGTATACATACGATTATGCCGGCAATATCACAGGAGCCGAAGACGCCAACGGGGGGCTTATCACCTACCGGTACAACAGCCTTGGCCAGGTATATGAGATTACCGACCAGGAGGGGAATACGGAATCCTTTTACTGCGACAAGGAAGGGCGGCGGGAGACGCATATTGACCGCAACGGCAATGTGGAGCGCACCCTCTATAACATGGACAACCGCCTGTCCTACCAGCGCGCAGAGGGCAAAAAGGGCCGGAACCCGGTGGTGAACCAGTACCTTTACTATCTGGACGGCAGCTTAAAGGAGGCGTCCGGCGGAGGGATTACCTGCCGCTACGAGTATACGGAAAATGGCCTGCTAAAGAGCAAGGCGTCATCCGGAAAAATACTGCTGGCTTATGGCTATGACAAAAACCGCAGCCTCTCCAGCCTCACGGATGTGACAGGGAAAACAGTCCGGTATGTATATGATGCCGTGGATCGCCTGAAGCGTGTGGAGGATGGGACGCAGGGGACGGCGCTGGCGGGGTATGAGTATACGGATTCCGGAAGGCTCCGGGCGCTGGAGTACGGAAACGGCGTACGCAGCGAATACCGCTACGGCGATGACGGGATGCCCTCCGGCCTTGTGACAGTGACGCCGACGGGAGAAGTGGTTTTAAACTATGACTATGCGTATGACGGGAACGGGAACTGCACGAAGAAGAGCGGGGAGCGATTCCAAAACGAGTATACATATGACCGGATGAACCGCCTGGCCGGGGCTGTATATAATGGGGAATGGGAAAAATACACATATGACCGCGCAGGGAACCGGCTGGGCGGCATCCGTTCCGGAGCCGGTGTGTGGAAGAACCGCTATGACGGGGAATCGCTGCGGTATGAGACGGAGGAGAATGATAAGGTTACCCGTTTCGTATTTGACAGGGGAGAACTGGC
>QXXC01000122.1 GCA_009911305.1 Clostridiaceae bacterium
AAATATCCGTGCTTGTCAATGCGTGTTATAACGACTTCCTGGTGGTAGCCGTTATCTGTTACAACGTCCCCAGCCTCGATCCGGCTCATCCGGACTTCTTTTTCAACAAGCGCCGCCTGTATGATCCGCAGGTCGCTGTCGGGAAGCTCCAAACCGTAAAGGCCGCCCGCTTTCTTGATATGTTTGTCAATCTCTTTTATAAGCTCCGCTTCTCTGCTCATGGTGTCCCTCCGATCTCTTTCTGTAATATTCTTGTTACCTCGTCCGGATATGTAACAACGTAGGCTTTCCCGCCTGCCGCCCTTATCTGCAGTATGGTGCGCTCCTGTATCTTGGAAAGAACGCCTATAAATGGCCGCTTTACCTCAAAGCCATAATACCGGCCGTTTACTACGGCGCAAATATCCGGGATCCCCTGGCGGCTGTATGGTCCGGCCGCCGCTTTCCAAACGAAGGAAGAGGGTATAAGTTCCCTTATGTGCTTTATGATCTTATCCTGGTAATAACTTTCTTTTGGCAAGTGCGCCCGCAGGTACTTCTCCGCCTGTGCGGTCGTCTGGCAGGATATATCCTTCGTAGCCTTAAGGTACTTAATGACCTCCGCCTTGGTTTTAAACTGTTCAAAATCAATCATCAAAGCCTCTACTTTCTTGCGACGTCGCAACTGTTACCGTTGTACTTGTCGTAAATGGGTTCCAACTTCTCCAACATCTCCATGGTGGCGTTGGCTATAACCATCTTTTCCTGCATCTCCAGCTTGCCCTTGTTTACCTTCTTAAGCCAGGCGTTAATCTGCTTCATTTTCTGCTCCGTCACGGCCCTCACCTCCTATCTTCTCAAACTCCGCCTCGTAGGCTTTCTTTTTCTTCTCCAAATAATCAAGAATAACGGCGATTAGCTCCGGCTCTGCGTCTATCTCTATTCCCCGTGCAAATTCGTAATGAGGCATTACAATAACCTTTTCTTTTTCAAGCCTCAACTGAAAGAAGCGGAGAAGCTGCCACCCTGCGTTATGGTCGCCGCCGTCTTTCTTCAGCTTCCCTTTTGCTATGGAGTCCCCTACTTTTTTCGTAGAAAGCCCCTGCTTAATCCTTGCGATCAGGTCCCCGTATTTCTGTATTTCCTTGTTAATCTCCGTCGCCTTGTCATATTGCTCTTTAGTCACTGTTTACCTCCTATCCCAGTACAATGTGAAGCCGCCCGCCCCTGGTTCCGGCCGTGGCCGGTTCCCTGCAAACATAGCCTCAAACAAAGAACTTGTAAGCCGGATCGCTTCCTCCGAGTTCCCGGTAAGCTGCAGCATCCGGTTGTATGCCGTAAAGTATTGAAGCGCCAGGGTGTTGGCTCCGTCTATAATATCCTTATCACTCATTATCTCCGTCCTTTGCAAATACCGCCTCTATGCTGGCCCTTATGTCTGCCAGCTTTTTGGCTCCGATCCCCTTGGTATTTTCAATCGCTTTCATAATTGCCGTAATGTCAACGCCTGGGACGCTCTCTCTGCCGTCCTGGTAGCCGCTCTTATATATGTCTGTGCAGAATTGTTCCATCTACTGGTGGTCGAAAGCCTTTATAGATTTATATCTCGCCCTCGTAATCAAGTATTTATTGCCTTTTCTATTTCTGTTCATGATCTGCCTCCCCACTCTGAAACAAAACGATTTACAATAGCTTCCTTCAAGGTTTCGTTGTCGCTCCTGGCGATTCTCAATTCCTCCTTAATCTGCGCCGCTTCCTTCTGGGCCTCCTTTGCCTGGTTGCCTAAAAAGCAATTTTCCGCCGCCAGCTTCTGTAGCTCTTTCTTCTGGTTTTCTATGATCTGCTCTTTAGTCAATCCTTCCATTTTCCCTTCCATGCGCTGCCTCCTTTATGTATAATTCGCCGTTGCGGATCTGGACGTTTTCTCCGAAGTTCCATAAGCCCTGCTTTCCGGATACTGGTATCGGTGTTTTGAATAGCTGCGGCTTCTCAAACCTCCAGGCATACCGACCGACCGTGAAGTCGCCGTATGCATATTCTTCCGGGCAAAGCTCTTTTATAAAGTCGTGGTATTCCTGATCTATCAGCTTGCAATCCGTCAAAATTGCGGAACCAATTATAGCTCCGGTCTGCAGTTTATCAATACGGCTTGTTATGCCTGCCTCTTGAAAATATTTAAGCTCATTCATTGGAATGTGTAATAAAATTCCGCTGTGATCGGACTTTGCTGCGTGGATTAATATCTCGCCCCGGTAATTCGTCCGCCAGCTTCTCGTTTCGTCGTGCTTCTTACCCTCCGCCAAAAGCTGCGCCCAGGGCTGCCAAACGGTTATAGCTTTCAATTTTCTACATCTCCTTACTCATAATCTTCCGGGGGTAATATTGCCGTTGCCTCTATGCTTTCGCACTGCCCCAACTCTACGCCATAGCTGTTGTATATAGTGACGTTGCTTCCAACTATCCGGATCCCAAAATATGGGCAGTGTCCTTCGTCGCAAATGCTCCAGCTATGCCCGTCTGGCCTGCGGTCGTCCCTATGGCATACCATTTCCATGCGTGTGTGGTCGTCCTGGTATGCGTAAGCTAAACCGCTGAAAGGGCATAACGGCTGGAATATATTAAACTCCATCCTACTCACCCGCCTCTCCTATCGCCTCAGCCTCCTGGAAGTCGCACCCTTCGTTCTGGCCTGCCTGGGTCTTGCCCTCATCCGTGAGCCATGCCCGGTTGTCCTTCTCGTCCTCCAAAAGTGTGCTTGCCTCCTGGTCCGCTTCGTGAAGGGCAAGTATAAGTGGGTATTTGCTCATAGCCTGGGTAAGCTGTAAATGCAGCTCCTTCGGCTCTGAAAATCCCATGTGCCAGCGGATGGCGAAGCGTTCCGGGCCGGTAAGCCTCATAAACTGCTCAATCATCATAACGCTCTTTTCTCCGTGTCCGTATGGCACCCGGTCGTCTACGGTGTAGCAGGGAACCGATTCCCAAATGAAGGCCCCGGCGTTATCCTTCTTTACCTGCCAACGCTCCGCCGCCTTTACCTTCTCCGG
>QXXC01000123.1 GCA_009911305.1 Clostridiaceae bacterium
GCATCCGCTTTCTTGGCCTCTCCGTCGCTGAAATAGTACCAGTCGGTATCATTGTCTGTTCCAACATCCTCGGAACCGTCAATCTCATACCAGCCGTCTGCTCTCCAGCCTTCCTCTACCTGGTTCATATAAAGCATATTGCTAATGTCCGCTGAACCAGGCGTTGCATTTCCGTCAAGGCTTGCATTAAGGCTTGCACCGGAACCAACCTTTACCTTGGCATTGTTAATCCACTCATACAGCATCTGGCCGTGCTCATTGAAGTAGTAATACTTACCATTTACTTTCTTCTTCTTGGCATCTCTGTACAGCTTACCATTACTTCCAAAGTAATACCAGCCCTCTTCATCGCAGAGGCCGCAGTTATCGTCGCAAATCAAATCGTCATCATCATCCGGTTTGGAAAGCCATAACCACTGGCTCTGGGCTCTCCAGCCCTCATCCTCGCCATTCAGATAATAAATATCGCCATTCTCTTCATACCAGCCATCCTGCATTTCACCGTCTTCGTTGAAATAGTAGGTTTTGCCGTTGATTTTTTTATCTTCAGTTGTCTTCTTACCCTTGCTGCCAAAATAATACCAGTGTTCGCCGTCCTCATCCGGGTCAGACACATCCTCATCGGCAATTGTCTTCGCCCACTGATTTACCAGCATCGCGCCGTCAGCGCCAACATAATACTCATCGTCCACCCAGGAATCCGTCAGCATGTCGCCATCATCATCCAGATAGAACCACTTAGCGCCGTCTTTTCTCCACTCGCCGGTCACCATCTCATCATCTTTGTCATAATAGTGCCAAACCCCAGCGTCATCTTTCTCCCAACCAGCGGCGAAAGAAGTCATGGAAGCACCCATCGCGAGCAAAGCCGCTGCGGAAAGAACCGCAACTAATTTTGTCTGCTTTCTCATAATAATGCACTCTCCTTTTTTCCTTTTGAAATACTCTTTTTTCCCGAAATTCCTTTATTTTGCACGGCCTTACCCTACTTCGGATATGGGGGATACGGATTTGCGGGGTTTACTTCGGAAAATATGGGGACTTCTGGTGATTTTCTGTGGTATGGGGGTGCAGATTACAGTATTTTTATGCAGAAAAACAGGCCGGAAACAGAAGGTTCCTTTTGGGAAAAATTCTGTTTTCAGCCTGCTGTTTCTGAGTGGAAAATATGGTTCTTTTTCAGAAATCGTTTTATTTGTCTGGAAATGAATATTTTTCTATTTTGCACTGGTGGCGCTTTTCTTTATCATAGCTTATCCCCACAAGGAGCGCTTTCCCATAGGGTTCGGCACGCTGCAGGTAATTTTTTGCTTTTATCTGTTCGATTGCTTCCTCCGGTGATTTTACCACTTTCAGTTCCAGTATAATGGGCGGATAACCTGATTCTTTGGGCAGGAACAGGTAGTCGCAATAACCTTTCCCGCTTTTTTCCTCGCGTAATATGTTATAGAATTTTCTGGCATATAAATAGCACAGGGTGATCACACAGGACAGGGAATTCTCATCGTTGTATGTCAGAAAAGGGATTTCTGCATCATGTACCTGTTCCAGGAGTTTTGCAACCTGTTCCTCCTTACACTGAAGGGTGGCCTCCAGCATATCCCTGGAGCGGCCAACGATTTCTTTGACTTCCCCCATGCTGTCGCGTGACAAAACGTGTTGGTATTTGTCCATCAGTTCATGGTTCGGGATCATAAGTTCACCTTTATAATACGACAGAAACCCGTAAACTACCATGGCGGACAAAATTTCGTCCCGTGTATCTAACCGGAGTTCCGCAGCGCTGTAGCCCTGCAGGTCAACTTCCACAGGGATTCCGGCCACCATCTTTACAATATCTTCCCGTACTTCATCCACGTTATGTTCAATGCAGTCCGCAATTTCATCCATTGGGCCTGTTTCCGTCCAGTAATTTAAACAAAGTCCCCGCGTCAGTGCCCTGCTGACAGAACGCGGGTTGAACAGACTGCTCCCATCACTTTTATGATATCCGTCATACCAACGCTTTATTTCTGAAAATGGAACTCCCGGATGCTGTGTGCACAGCTCTTTTACTTCTTCTTCGCTAAAGCCGAAATACTGATCGAATATGTTGTCATTCATAAAATTAAATTCATCGAACATGTTTAATTCGGAACCGCTGGAATATTTGGCTATGGGGAGTACCCCCGTCATATATGCCAGTTCCACATATGGTTGATCTTTCAGGATATTTTTCAGGAAAAAAAGATAGGAATCCCTGTCATCCTGTGTCATGAATTTTTTATAAAAAATAGAATCCCATTCGTCCAGAATAAAGACAAAAAAATCCCCTGTATCCTGCAGCATCCTTGCCAGCATAGAGTAATGTTTATTTTTCAGACGGGGATAGGCTTCTAAAAGATCTTCCTTTATCCAGGATATAATATTAGCTTGATATTCTTGATAGCACAGGCACTGTTCCGACATTTCACTGAAATTAATATGGATTACGTTATGACGGTTCATATGTTTTTGGCAGGAGCTGCACTGTGCAACCAGAAGCTTATCAAACAGTTGTCGGCTGTCAAATCCCTTTGTATAATAGGCGGCCAACATGTTTGCATTCACTGTCTTCCCAAAACGTCTCGGGCGCGTGATACAGATATATTTATCACCAGTTTTAATATGGCTTGACACTTTATCAATCAGCAGGCTCTTATCTACATAGATGTTACTGTTCAGGGCTTCCTCAAATAAAATTTGAGGACGGTTTGTGTTCAGATAATTCACGGTATACCTCCCCTATGAAACTGAGTCTCCAACGCATCTTTATACTAAAAGTATAGCCGATCTCACGCTAATGTACAATATTTTCCCAAATAAAACCCGCAAATCCGTATCCCCCATATCCGAAGTAGGGTAAGGCCGTGCAAAATAAAGGAATTTCGGGAAAAAAGAGTATTTCA
>QXXC01000124.1 GCA_009911305.1 Clostridiaceae bacterium
AATCCCAGCGTTGGCATTATTCTTTGCAAGAGTAAGGACGAGGACGTTGTTGAATATGCCCTGAGCCGGAACATGAGTCCAACCATGATTTCCGAATATCGGACGAAACTAATCAGCAAGGAAATCTTACAAAAGAAACTGGGGAATTAACGGAAATAGCAACTGTGGCCACAGTTGCCCTGCTTGCCGTTTAGCGGAACCCCGAAAAGAGTAGAAAAACGGAGGTCTTGCTTTCTTACACATCCTCCGTTTCCTTGGTGGCCAGCATCGCTTGGATGGTAGCCTCCACAATCTTTAATTCCTTTTCGTCCAGCAAGTTCAGCATTGCGTCAATCCGCTTTCTGCACTCGCTCCCCCTATTTTGAGACGGATAAAAGTATTGATCTACCGATATGTCAAACATTGTAACCATTTGATAAAAAGTATTGAGGCTGGGGTGCTGACCGTCATTCTCATTATGCATAATGGTACGGGGAACCCGGTCAAGGATATACGCCAGTTGCTCCTGTGTCAAGCCGCTTGCTTTCCGTCTCTTTTTAATTTCTTTGCCTATATCGTGAAAATCAATTTTAGATGATTTTACAAAGGAAAAGATTGTTGAAAAAAGGCTGTTCCCTTATATTCCGTTTTACATTAAAAAGTTTTTAAGCAAAGGGAAGTATTTCCGTGAAAGATGGAAATACTTCCCTTTTTGGTGTGCCCGGTGGGCACACGTTCTGACGGGTGAAATTCCCCATATCTGCCCGGCAGTGGGAAGGATACAGCCGAAGTCAAGGGTGTCCATTGTGAGGTGGAATCTGAAGAAAGGATTAGGCAAAACTCTGGTGTGCTACATTTAAGGCTAAATGCAGGGATAAGGTTGTCTGTATCTGTGAGTGTACGCCGCTGTTTGTCGAGCCATGGATGGATGGGGCGGAAAAGAACCAGATCGACGATTACGGATGTAAAGATGAAGGAAGAGATGAACTGCCACGCATATCTGCAGATACAGGCAGTCATTGCAGATGAGACGCAGGAAGAGATCATCAATCTGTCTGTCGGCCAGGAACCGGTAAAGGCAGGATTCCTCGGGAGTGACGCTCCCTTCTTCTCCGGAAGCGTGGCAGACGTATCCTGCTTTTACGAAAAGGGGCAGATGATGATTGGGCTGACCGCCAGGTCGGAGACCGGAAAATGGGATATCGTCAGAAAAAGGCGCAGCTTCCAGAATCTCGACTATACATACAGGGATATCATCAGCCAGGTCCTGGCTGCGTATCCCGGGGCGGAATGGATCCCCCAGGTGGATACCAGCATAAAAATCCCGGGGCTGATCCTCCAGTATGATGAAACAGACTGGGAATTCCTGTGCAGGTTAGCGTCGCACTTTGGGACATTTCTGATGGCAGAGCCGTCAGGCGGGACGGGACGGTTCTATTTTGGCCTGCCGGACATCAATAACGGAACATGCGTGAGTGCACAGGCATACCGCATTGCCCAGCAGATGGACCGCTACCAGTCTTACACGGAGAATGTCGGGGACATGATACTCCAGAACAATCTGGAATGGGTGATAACCGGGCGCGAGCCCTGCTGCCTGGGGGAACAGGTCACATGGAACCAGGTAGCCTGCCAGATCACGCAGGTTACGATGGAGACAGCCGGCGCAGAGCTCTGGTATACCTGCCGGCTGGGGCGGTCCGAGGGCGTAAGATCCGTATTCTATGGCAATCAGAGGATATCCGGGCTCAGCCTTCCGGCAACGATAAAGGAGAGGAAGGGAAACTGCCTGCGCGTCCATTTCTCAATCGATCCAACGTACCAGCCCGGAAATCTCGTATACTATACCTTTGCGATAGAAACGACAAGCTGGTACTGCATGCCTGAGGAGGGCAGCCTGGTTCATATCTACTTTCAGAACTGGGACGAAACATCGGGAATCGCGGTACACGCCATGCGCATGAGCGGGGGATCCGGTTCCGTTTCGGCAAAGGGCGCTGTGGGAGACAAGTCCTTTTCGACTGTGGACGGAAAAGCCATGCAATTTACAGCCAGCGGGATCAGTTTTGGATCCAGCGGCCAGGCATCTACATTTACGCTGGCAAAGGACGGCAGCCTGAATATGAATGCCGTGAATGTGTCGCTGGGCACAGGAGGAAAGCTTAGCATAGGGGAAGGCAGCGTGCTGGCAGGCGAAAGCGAAACGGAGGTCGCAGCAAAGGAATTATCCATAGAGACAAAGGGCCAGTTCCTGCTCCTTGGGCTGATAAACGCCGGCGGGAAGGAAGAGGTGTTTTATGAGGATCGGGGCATTGCCATGTCGCAGGGGGATATTATGCTGGCAGCGCCCACGCTGCTGTCCTATGAAGCGCAGCAAAAGGATCCGCCGGGAAGACAGTATTCCGATGAAGCGCTGAAAGCGGAAGATAAGGCGCAGAGGGACGCCCATAATGCGGAGGTGTTTGAAGTCAGGGAGAAGGAGTCCTCGGCAAAAATCAGCATAGGCGCGGCGTTGTGTATAGGAGGGGCAATCATTGGCGCTGCGGGTATTACCATCCTTACAGGAGGATTCGCCGCGCCGGCCGCGTTTGCCGCAGTCGGCGGCACGGTTGCATCCTTCTGCGGCGGTGCGCAGATGATGGAAGGCGCACAGGATCTGGGCAAAATGGGGTCAGGGGATTTCTCACAGTCATATAACTGGGTGCGGGACGGCATATTCGGCGGAAACCAGGATATCTACAATATGGTGATGTACGGCAGCATCATGCTGGGGGCTTCCGGGCTTTTGGCGATGTTTGCAGCCCCGGCGCTGCAGGGGATGGGCCATCTGATTCGATGCGGCGTACAGATTGTCGGACAGCGAATTGAGGGAGACGCAAACCGCGAATTATTTTTCCAACCTTTATCCAATTGACTGCGCA
>QXXC01000011.1 GCA_009911305.1 Clostridiaceae bacterium
TATAGTTATGTATAATTATATCATCTTTTAAACGCAAAGCGCCCGCGGCTGCGACATAATCCGCATTATGTGACAGATACGCCGGGCGCAGGGAAAATAAGGGGGGATAACATCATGGGAAAAAAATCAACAGCCGTTCTGCCGCAGACAAAGGATATTCTGGAGAAGATGGGAGAGCAGATCAAGCTGGCTAGGCTGCGGCGCGGGCTGTCGGCGGAGGCGGTGGCCAGGCAGGCGGGAATCAGCAGGACGACGATGTGCTCTGTGGAAAAGGGATCACCCTCTGTGGCGATTGGAATCTATGCGTCGGTCCTGCACGTGATGAATGAGATGGACAGGGATCTGCTTTATATAGCCAGGGAGGATGAATTCGGCAGGAAGCTTCAGGATCTGTCGCTGATGGCAGGCAAACGGGGCAGAAGCGGGGACATACAGCGCTTGTTTCTAAAATAATACGCAGAACCGGGCAAATTCGTTTGCATTTTAACAAAAAGTTGTTATAATATTATCAGGTAAATTTCCACAGAGGGGAAGTTACTTATACATTCACTATCGAGTAGGAGGAATATAGCACTATGGCAAGAAAGATGAAAACCATGGATGGAAACCATGCCGCGGCGCATGCTTCATATGCATTTACCGACGTGGCTGCGATCTATCCGATCACCCCATCTTCTCCTATGGCAGAGGCCACAGACGAATGGGCGACAGACGGAAGAACCAATATGTTCGGCCACACGGTTCAGATCACGGAGATGCAGTCTGAGGCAGGCGCGGCGGGCGCTGTGCACGGCTCTCTGGCGGCAGGCGCTCTGACCACGACCTACACCGCTTCCCAGGGTCTTCTGCTGATGATCCCGAACCTGTACAAGATTGCGGGCGAGCAGCTTCCGGGCGTATTCAACGTATCCGCGCGTGCCCTGGCAAGCCATGCGCTGTCCATTTTCGGCGATCATTCCGACATCTATGCATGCCGTCAGACCGGCTGCGCGATGCTCTGTGAATCCAGCGTTCAGGAGGTTATGGACTTAACGCCGGTTGCCCATCTGGCGGCGATCAAGGGCAAGGTGCCGTTTATCAACTTCTTTGACGGCTTCCGTACTTCCCACGAGATTCAGAAGATTGAGACCTGGGATTACGAGGATCTGAAGGACATGGCTGATATGGACGCGATCGACGCTTTCCGTAAGAACGCGCTGAATCCGAACCATCCCTGCCAGAGAGGTTCCGCTCAGAACCCGGATATCTTCTTCCAGGTAAGAGAGGCGTGCAATCCGTACTATGATGCTCTTCCGGCGATTGTCCAGGAGTATATGGACAAGGTTAATGCAAAGATCGGCACGGATTATAAGCTGTTCAACTATTACGGCGCGCCGGATGCGGAGCACGTAATCATTGCCATGGGTTCCATCAACGACACGATCGAGGAGACGATCGACTACCTGGTTGCACAGGGAAGAAAGGTCGGCGTTGTAAAGGTTCGTCTGTACAGGCCGTTCGTGGCAGGCGCGCTGGTTGACGCGATTCCGGACAGTGTAAAGCAGATTTCCGTATTAGACAGAACCAAAGAGCCGGGCTCTCTTGGCGAGCCGCTGTATCTTGACGTGGTTGCTGCCTTAAAGGGCACGAAGTTTGATCAGACTCCGATCTTCACCGGACGTTACGGCCTTGGTTCCAAGGACACCACGCCGGCCCAGGTGGTTGCGGTATTTGACAACACGCAGAAAAAGCAGTTCACCATCGGTATCGTGGACGATGTGACCAATCTTTCCCTTACGCTCGGCGCTCCGCTCGTTACGACTCCGGAAGGGACCGTAAACTGTAAGTTCTGGGGTCTCGGCGCGGACGGTACGGTAGGCGCGAACAAGAACTCCATCAAGATCATCGGCGACAATACGGACATGTACGCACAGGCGTATTTTGACTATGATTCCAAGAAGTCCGGCGGTGTGACGATGTCTCACTTACGTTTTGGCCACAAGCCGATTAAGTCCACGTATTTAATCCGCAAGGCCAATTTCGTGGCCTGCCACAACCCGGCTTATATCCGCAAGTACAACATGGCGCAGGAGCTGGTGGACGGCGGAACCTTCCTCTTAAACTGCCCGTGGGGCATGGAAGAGCTGGAAGAGCATTTACCGGGACAGGTAAAGAAGTTCATGGCGGATCACAACATCAAATTCTACACCATCGACGGTGTGAAGCTTGGTATTGAGACCGGCATGGGCCCGACACGTATCAACACCATCCTTCAGTCCGCATTCTTTAAGCTGGCTGCCATTATCCCGGAGGAGAGGGCGATTGAGCTCATGAAGGCTGCTGCTCAGGCGACATACGGCCGCAAGGGTGAGGATGTGGTTAAGAAGAACTGGGCCGCTATCGACGCAGGCGCTCAGAACGTGGTGGAGATTCAGATTCCGGAGAGCTGGAAGAACGCGGCGGACGAGGGCCTTGAGATGACGCATGCATCCGAGGGCAGAGCGGACGTTGTGAAGTTCGTCAACACCATTCAGGCTGCTGTGAACGCGCAGGAGGGCGACAATCTGCCTGTATCTGCATTCAAGGATTACGTGGACGGAACCACGCCGTCCGGCTCCTCCGCATACGAGAAGCGCGGCATCGCCGTAAACGTTCCCGTATGGAATCCGGACAATTGTATCCAGTGTAACTTCTGTTCCTATGTTTGTCCGCACGCGGTTATCCGCCCGATTGCCATGACGGAGGCAGAGGCCGGCGCGGCTCCGGAGACACAGAAGGTTCTGCCCATGACCGGTATGCCGGAGTATAAGTTTGCCATGACCATTTCCGCCCTTGACTGCACGGGCTGCGGTTCCTGTGCAAATGTCTGCCCGGGCAAGAAGGGTGAGAAGGCGCTTACCATGCAGAGCCTGGCGAAGAACCTGGATGCGCAGAAGGGCTTTGACTATGGCCAGACTCTGCCGCTCAAGCAGGATGTAATCGATAAATTCAAAGAGACGACGGTAAAGGGAAGCCAGTTCAAGCAGCCGCTTCTTGAGTTCTCCGGCGCATGCGCAGGCTGCGGCGAGACTCCGTACGCAAAGCTGATCACACAGCTCTTTGGCGACAGGATGTATATCGCCAATGCGACAGGCTGCTCCTCTATCTGGGGCAACTCCTCACCGTCCACTCCGTATACGGTAAACAAAGAGGGCAAGGGCCCGGCCTGGGATAACTCCCTGTTCGAGGACAACGCAGAGTTCGGCTACGGCATGCTGCTGGCTCAGAACGCGATCCGTGACGGCTTAAAGAAGAAGGTTGAGGAGGTAGCCGCGGCTTCCGAATCAGGCGCAGAGGTGAAGGCTGCCTGCAAGGAGTGGCTGGATACCTTCGGCATCGGCGCTCTCAACGGCGCTGCCACGGACAAGCTGGTTGCCGCTCTCGACGGCATTGACTGCCCGGTATGCAAAGAGATCGTGAAGAATAAGGACTTCCTGGCCAAGAAATCCCAGTGGATATTCGGCGGCGACGGATGGGCTTATGACATCGGCTTCGGCGGCGTTGACCATGTGCTGGCGTCCGGCAAGGACATCAACATCATGGTTTACGACACAGAGGTTTACTCCAACACAGGCGGACAGTCCTCCAAGTCCACCCCGACCGGCGCAGTGGCGCAGTTCGCGGCTGGCGGTAAGGATGTGAAGAAGAAGGATATGGCTTCCATCGCCATGAGCTACGGCTATGTGTATGTGGCGCAGATCTCCATGGGCGCAGACTATGCGCAGACAGTAAAGGCTCTGGCTGAAGCTGAGGCATATCCGGGTCCGTCCCTGATCATCGCTTACGCTCCGTGTATCAACCACGGCATCAAGAAGGGCATGGACAAGGCTCAGACCGAGGAGAAGCTGGCGGTAGAGTGCGGTTACTGGCATAACTTCCGCTTCAATCCGGCTGCGGAGAAGAAGTTCACCCTGGACAGCAAGGCTCCGACCGGCGACTACCAGGCATTCTTAAAGGGCGAGGTGCGCTATGCATCCCTGGCACTTAAGAATCCGGAGCGGGCGAATGAGCTGTTTGCGAAGAATGAGGAAGCGGCGAAGGAGAGATTTGCTTATCTCAACAAGCTGGTTACTCTGTATGGGAATGAATAAGTGGTTGTAGGAAAGAATAAATCCTATCATGTATCATAAACGGCAGAATCGGGATATTGTCGGAAGAACCGGCAGTATTTGGATTTGCCGTACTTATAGTGAACGACAAAATCATTTGTCGTTCACTATAATCTCTTCGGGGGATGCACATGATTTTTTCAAGGAAATATCTGCGTTTACACGCAGTGAAAATCGATGCAGCGAACGCCAAAAACAAAAATTTTTGTTGTTCACTATAAGAGGACAAGGATATGCAGACGTCTGTGACAGGGAATGAAATCCCTGCTTCTGCATATAATTAAGGTGAAGTCCGTATTTAAAATATAAGGAGAAAAAGCCATGGGAATGAGAAGGACGATGGGTGGAGTAATGGATGAAACACAGACTACCCGCGTCATGTATGGACTGAATGAGAAGGGGAAGAGTTATTTTACTAACGACAGAAACCTTCAAAAAGCGTCAGAGGAAAAGCAATTGCCGGAAGAACAAGGGCAGAAGATAGATTATACGAAATTTTGTGAATTGAGAGAGATTGACTATTGATAGGAATGGCCCATGCGGATAATATTGCAGGGCCATTTTTTTGTCATGCAGGAAGATAAGTGTTTTGTAAAATATTATACACAACGATAAGGGAGAGAAAAAGTGGCATATAATGTGTGCAGGCCCATCATTTTATATAATGATTTTTTGCCTCCGGATGAGGAACCCCATAATAATTGGGATTATCTGGCTTTCGGATATTTTGATGGGATTGCTATAGGCGAGAATTTGTTAAAAAAAGCGGACGGGATCTTGGAACGTCTGTGGGAGCATGAGATTGAGCAGACCAAGGCTCTGAACGGCAGATTTTCGTCTCAGGTTTTATATGGCTTTCGATGTGAAGAGGAAACCTGCGACGAAGATTTCTGGAACGATGCACAGAAAAAAGAAGGAAAACCGTATCCGTTTATATTTGTGACACTGATTCAGGAAAAGACAGAAAAATGGAAGACTTATAATACATGGAGGCAAGAATTAGAGGTAAATCTTACGGATTCCGGGAAACGAAAGGCGATTACATACCTTACACTGGATAACAACAGCCTGATGCTGATTCTTATATGCCGCGACTATGAGGATGGAGCGCTGATTATAGACAGCTTTCACCGGGGGGATGATACGTCTCCTTTAAAGCATATTGGAATGGAATTGTCATATAGTTTTACAATCGCCGCTGTCCGCAGACAGTTTCTGAATGACGAAGAAGCAATCCAGGGAATGCAGGGGCCGCCCGCGGGGCACGTATTTATTTATGCAATTGAAAAAGAACCAAACAGTATCGAAGGGGTTCGCCGGAAAATCGAATGCGATTTACAAAAAGATGTAAAAAAGGAATCTATTCTTGGGTGCAATGATGAAGTGATTATTGCAGAAGACGTCCCATGGCGTGTGCTTTTAAAATGGTTTCAGGATGGAAACGGAATATTTAATCATAGCAGTAAGGAGTATAGAAAGCGATTTATCGGCGTTACGACAATCATTGGACAGCGTCAGAATCTTGGAGGCGATTCGCAGGGAAGGGAAAGCGATAACAGCCTGTTTTCGTATAATGCCCTGAGAAAGATGCTGGAAGAAATCGGGCAGATGGAAGAGACGAGATATCGGGAGTTGGAGAGATATCTGCGCCGGGTGATCAATTCTGTGCATAAATTTGATAACGCTCCGGTTGAAGATTATTTGCTGTGCTCGTTGTTCATGCCAATCCGAATGGTTTTGGAGATATCTGCAAGTTTCAGAGACCCGAGCCAAGCTGACCGTCTGAAAAGATTAGAGGGAGATTTTTTTGACAGTTTTTACGAATTTGTTAAAGCGCTTAATCTTTGCGTACAAAATTCAAACCGTTCGGATCGGCAATTTACCCAGTCCTTGGATTTTAATGTTCAGATATACAGCATTCCTGTCCGTTTAAATGCATTTTATAACGCATTTATTTATAATGTGAGGCAGTTTCTCAATGATCCATGTGGGGAAGAAAAAAAGCATGAATATGAATTTCTTACATGCCCGGGGGTTGTGGATACTGTTCAGGTAAGCGAAATATTTAAAAATATGTTGGAAGGTAATCGCTTGTTTCTTGTAAATATTCCTGAGAATGAGATTTATGATATGCGTTTGATGTTAATTATGCTTGGACATGAAGTAGGACATTTTGTGGGAAAGAGGGTTCGGAACAGACCGGCAAGGAAAAAATATTCAGTAAAAGTTATATCTAAGATTACAACAGCATATTTTCGCATCAAACTGAAAAAATATGTGAAACACAGTATGTCAGAATGTGATCATTTTCTTCAACCCCTAAAGGAGTATTGGCGGCATTTTGAGTCTGTTATGGAAAAATATTTGTTTGAACAAATGGATAACCTGAAAGATTTGGATTATTTGAAAGAGTATAAATACCATAATTCCCAAAATGACCCGGCTCCTGCTGAAGAGTTTTGCAGTATGTATGAAAAATATGGCGAATATTCGCATGTACTCAGGGAAACTCTTGTAGACAGTGTAATTGATGTACTTCATGACCATAGGAAAGAATTGTTTGGCTATTTACAGGAAAAAGAATATTTATATGGCCTGGAACGAAAAAAGGATATTTCAAAAGCGGCAAAGAAGAGACAGCGTATATCTGAAGCTGTCGGGGATCTGATTATAGATGCAACAGGATATTCAATTTGGGACAGACAGAGCTTTTCTGTGATGTCTGCTGCCCACATGATGATGGATTTTTTTAAGGAATGTGAGGCAGATTTAGTTGCCATACTGATGCTTGAATTATCGTTTGAGGATTATCTCTATGCAATTTGGAAAAGTATCAGGGATCAGGGAGTCCAGAATTGGGAGATAGGAGGGGAAATGCTAATCCGCGTAGGACTGGTTACATGTTGCATGAGATATCCATCAGGGAAGACGCAGTTAGGATTTCATTGGGAAAATGACGAGTATGAGCGGGTTAAAAGCCAGGCAGACGAAGAGCTGAAAAAAATGAGCATGATTATTGAAAAATTTAGTCGTAAATATCTGAGTATAGAAACCTGTTATGTGAAATGTGAGCAAGCAAGAAGGACAGTAGATGTATTTTTTGACAGTGAGGTTCTGGAATTGCTTTTAAAATACCTTTTAACGTGTAGAGATACGTTTTATGATGAGTTGAGGGGGCAGCAGACGAAGAATGTCGATGTAACGGAACATTATGTCAGAATGCAGAAGATACAAAAGCACCTCAAGGATGTTTATAAATTATGCCGGGAAAAGAATGCGGAAAAGCTGGTTTTTGGGATACGGGAATTTGTTGAGGACTATAGACAGCAGCTATGGGAGGAAATTAGGGACTTTGCAGAAAGGAAGGTGGGAAATGGCTGACGAGGATAAAATTGGGAAAACATTCAGCAAGTTTTACAGTGAGTGGTTGTTAGGCAAATTTCATAATCTTCCAGACGACTTGCAGCTTAAGTTTTACAGAGGGGATTCAGAAAAATTATGTGCTATTGCACAAGGAAGAAAAAAGCGTTGGAGGGATTCTCGTTTTATTATTGATGGGACAAAAAGTAATGGGCGCCTGTGTTTTTTTAGCATAAAAGAGAGTAGGAATCCTGCATTAAAGTTATTTCTTACTATGATAATTAAAAATATGGAGAAAAACATCCGGGATTTGTTGTATATGGATGAAATGGAAGAGCGGATCAGGCAGAAAGGGGGGAAGGCGGCATGCACAGACAGATTGGTGAAATTATTAATAGGTGATTTGCTTAACGTGAAGTGGCTGATAATGAGCTTTGTGGAAGGGGTTCTGGAAGAAAAGCAACTCCCAAAGCAGGAATATCTGATCCATATATCGGCCCAGAAATATGAACAGCGGGTTGTGAAAACCAAAATGTTTTTTTACTCTGAAAATTCTGAGGCGGGTGAGGGAAATATTATATTTGATAAAAATATAAACAGGGAGGACAGGGAGCTTTCATTTGACAATATGCGGACAATCCGAAAAATGATGGAAATGTCGGGAGAAAAGCATGGATTGATTGTACATGGAGAAGAGGAAACCTATTATATCGACGGAATAAGACGTGTGGAGGAGGGGGAGTGTAAAAATCCGTTATTGTGTATCGAATTTAACGGGCATATGAAATGGTCATTAAAACAAGGGGAAGATTCTTTTATTGAGTATTGTGAGGGGGATTTCACGATTCCCGCATTAGAAGGAAATAAACAGGATAGTGAGTGGGTAAAGGAATTAAGGTGTTTAAAGGATGTGATTCCGAAGCTAAAAGAAGATGATAATGCGATCCATACGGTTCAGGGTATAATCAATGAACTAAAGAAGCAATCACACGGAACATCTATCGTATTTATGGATAATAAAACTCTTAAAGATGAAATACATCGATTAGGCGGGCATAAACGATTATATCAGATGAAAGAGTTCAATATATTAGAGCAGACGGAGGAAATAATCGGGATTTCGGCAATTGACGGAGCTATTTTGGCGGATATAGAGGGAAACTGCCATGCCGCGGGAGCTATTTTAGACGGGAAATCGGTTTTAAAAGGAGATTCGGGGCGAGGGGCCAGATATAATTCGATTGTGAATTATGTAAATGGTGTCTATATGGATTATGTAGACAAAGCAAATAAAACAGAAAATAGCAGCCCGGAATCAATTTGGTGTTTTGCGGTAATCCTGTCAGAGGATGAAATTGTAAGCCTTGGTATACCAGAAGAGCTTAGAAAGCAGTTTAAGGAACAGATATAAAAGCGAAAGTTTGTTCAGTGAAGCAAAAACAGTTATCACACATGATATTTAGAAAAAATGTACGAGGGTGTAAATTATCTTGTGTCTTTGTGATTTTTTTCTGACCAAGATTTATATCCATAAAAATATCAAGAAATCTAGCATTTACAAGGCTTCGTGGGCTCTGGAATAAGGCGGAAGGATATAGACACAAAATTAAAAACACTACCAATGTAACTGTTCAAGGGTTCCTCACGGATGCTTCCGTTATCTCACAGCCCGCCAGTAACATAGCCAGCGCCAGGTTCTATATCCATTAAGTACCCCGTAGAAAACCGCCGGCGCTTAGCGAGGTATTTTCGAGCTTAGCGTCCGCTGCGCTTTTCTCCGAGCGGGAGCGGGGGTTCTGTTGGATATAGAACCTGGCGCTGGCGGCCCTTTTTAGATCCCTTCCAGCCAGCACATATTCACAATGAATGCGCAGTCAAACCATAAACAGCGGCTAAAAGATATTGTGAATTGTAAAAAGAAAGTGAAAATTTCAAATACCTGTTGAAAACCCATAATATTTCTAATATAATAGACCCATAATCTCAATTCCGTTTCTAATATCTTTATTTGCTCTGTTCCTGTTTCCGGAAGGCTTCCGCAATGTAAAATACGATCAGAAAAGCAGTATTTTGTAATTTACAGATATAGGATGACAATGATTCCGTCTGTCTGAGGCGTTACATGGAATGGCGGCAAACAGGGCAGACTGTTATCAGTGTTGTTAATAAGGGCATTTGGCGCAGATACAAGGAGATGAGAGACATATGAGCGGCAGTTTCGATTTTTATATCCCCTCGAGCGACGGTCAAAGCCGGATTCACGGCATTCAGTGGCCGGCGGCGGGCGGGGCGCGGGCAGTGGTGCAGATTTCTCATGGCATGATTGAGCACATCGGACGGTATGGATATTTTGCAGAGCGAATGAACCGGGCCGGGATCGCGGTGATCGGGCATGACCATCTGGGACATGGGAGGACGGCGCGCGAGGGAATGCTCGGCCGGTTTGCAGAGGAGAACGGGGCGTACCATGTCCTGGAGGATGTAAGGCGTGTTTCGGAGTATGCGGGCCGTCAGTATCCGGGAAGGCCGCATATTCTGCTGGGACACAGCATGGGCTCCTTTTTTGTGAGACGTTTTCTGACCCTGCACGGCGATACGGCAGACGGCGCGATCCTGATGGGGACCGGGAGCCAGCCGGCGGTTGTTTTGAGGGCGGCGCGGGCAATTGTATCGAGGGCTGTGAGAAAAGAGGGGCGGGCCGTTTGTAATGAAACGCTGCACCGCCTCGTCCTGGGAGGCTATAACCGGCGGTTTGAGAAGGGGGAGACCGATCACCAGTGGCTGTCCAGGGACACGGCCGCAAACCGGGCCTATGAGGCGGATCCGTACTGTCAGTTTCTGTTTTCCAATGGGGCCTATGAGGATTTTTTCCAGGTTATGTGGGATTTGAAACGGCAAAAGCAGTTTGAGCGGATTCCCAGGACGCTGCCGATCCTGCTGCTTTCCGGCGCCCTGGATCCGGTGGGGGAACAGGGGCGCGGCGTGCGGCGCGTTTACAGGGAGTTTAAGAGGCTGGGGATGCGGGATGTGAGAATCAGGCTTTATCCGGAGGCGCGCCATGAGCTGCTGAATGAGATCAACCGGGATGAAGTGTGCCGCGATATTTTGCGGTGGATCCGGAAGAGGTACGGGGGGATTGGATAATTGGATGATCATTTCCGTTCCGGAGCGTGTCTGAAGCATCTTTCCGGCGCGCTCTAAGGAGCGGTTATGAGATCATCTGTACAGGCTGCGGAGGATCGCTTGCGGGCGCCTTAACCTACATTCCTCTCATCTGAACGTCGCTCGGAATCGCAGGAAGCGGTTTTCGGATACCTCTGAAATGAAGCGGACGTCTGCGTCTGCGGTGATGCTGCGAAAATAAAACAGGATTCTATAATTATTCCGTTTTGTCTATGTTCTAAATATATCTTTTGTTCTAATCCATTTCGATTCCATGATACCAGGGTCAAAAGATCTTTTGACCCCAACATCATTCCATTCATATGTATCGTATCCATCCGCAGGTGATGGTGAGCGTAACGGTTTTTAATAAAAAAGGGGGTTTATCTGTTTGTTCAGCAATATCATGTCATTTGGCCTGTGCGGGGTGGAGGCGTTTCCGGTTTCCGTGGAGGCGGATGTGAATGACGGCCTTCCGGGATTTATTATGGTGGGCTATCTCGCGCAGGAGGTCCGGGAGGCGCAGGAGCGGGTACGGGCATCCTTTAAAAATTCGGGTTTCCGGCTTCCGCCCCGCAAGATCACCGTGAACCTGTCTCCGGCCGGGGTGCGCAAGGAGGGCACGGCGTATGATCTGGCGATTGCGGTCAGCGTACTGTGCTGCCTGGGGCAGATTGCGCCGGAGAGCCTGAACGGTTCGGCGTTTATCGGGGAGCTGGGGCTTGACGGAAGCATAAAGCCGGTCAGGGGCATCCTGCCAAGGGCCTATGCGGCGGCGAAGCTGGGGATCCAAAGGGTGTTTCTCCCAAGGGAGAATGTCCGGGAGGGCATGGCGGTGCGCGGGCTGGAGGCAGTGGGCGCAGGTTCCCTGAAGGAGCTGGCCGGGCTTCTGGCGGATCCGGCGTCCATTAAAGGGAGCTGGTTTGATGATTCGCTGTTTTCCGTGGAGGAGAATCCGGAATTTGATATGGATTTTGAAGAGCTCAGAGGGCTGGCGACGGTGCGGCGCGCCAGTGAGGCCGCCGTGGCGGGAAAGCACAATATTCTCTATATCGGGCCGGCGGGGACGGGGAAGACGATGGCGGCCAGGAGGCTGGCGACGATTCTGCCGCCGCTTTCCCTGGAGGAGAGCATGGAGCTGTCGAAGCTGTACAGCATATGCGGCCTTCTCCCGGCCGACAGGCCGCTTGTGAGGATGCGGCCGTTTCGCAGCCCGCACCACAGCGCGACAGCCGCGGCGCTGGCGGGCGGGGGCAGAAATCCGAGGCCGGGGGAGATTTCCCTGGCCACGCACGGGGTTCTGTTTCTGGACGAGCTCGCGGAATTTCCGCCGGCGCTTGTGGATCTGCTGCGTCAGCCTATGGAGGAGGGGCGGATTGTGGTGTCGCGCAGCAGCCGGGCCGTGGAGTTTCCGGCGGATCCGCTGATTGCGGCGGCGATGAATCCATGCAAATGCGGGTTTTATCCGGATCTGGGGCGCTGCCGGTGCAGCGAAGCGCAGATCCGGCGTTATCTGGGGCGTATTTCCGGGCCTTTTCTGGACCGGATCGATATCGGGGTGGAGGTTCCGCTTCCGCCGGAGTTTGTAAGCGCAGGCAGACAGGAAAAGGGAGAGAGCTCGGCCGTGATGCGGGATCGCGTCACGGAGGCGAGAAAACGGCAGGAGGAGCGGTTTTCGGGAGAGCGTATCCGCTTTAACGGGCAGATGAAGGCGCGCCATATTGAGCGCTTCTGCCCGGTTTCAAAGGCGGATCAGGCTTTTCTGGAGGATGTATACAGACGGCTTCCTTTCAGCATCCGGGGACAGGAGAAAATTCTCAAGACGGCCCGCACACTGGCTGATTTGGACGGAAAACGGGAGATCGGACGGGAGCAGTTAATGGAGGCTGTGGCATTCAGGAGCTTTGAGAGGAGCTACTGGGGCTTCCGGTACGGAGAGTAGGGAGCAAAGGGGAGGTGGAACATGGCAGAGATCACGGAAAAAGAGTACGCTTACTGGCTGAGCCGGATCGGCGTGATCGGCGCGGTGAAGGCGGGAAGGCTCCTGGAATGCGCCGGGAGCTACGAGGCAGTATATAATATGAAGAAACAGCATCTGATGAGCCTGGATTTCCTGCGAAAGGGGGATGCGGAGGCAGTGGAGGCGGCGCGGGGGGAGTTAAGCCTGCGGCGCAGGGAATATGACGCCATGCTGCGGAAGGGCATCCGCTTCCTTCTGCCGTCGGATCCGGAATATCCGAAGCGGCTGCGGAATATGTATGATATGCCGAGATGGCTTTTTGTGAGAGGGGCGCTCCCGTCAGATGAAGCGCCCAGCGCGGCTTTGATTGGGGCCAGGAGCTGTACTTCCTACGGCCGGCAGGAGGCGGAGCGCCTGGGAGGGGATCTGGCGCTGGCCGGCATCCAGGTCGTGAGCGGCATGGCCAGGGGCATTGACGGCGCCGGCCAGGAGGGCGCGCTGCGAAACGGCGGGGCCTCCTGCGCCGTTTTGGGGAGCGGGATTGATGTCTGTTACCCAAGCTCGAATCAGAGGCTTTACGGGGCGCTTGTGGAACGCGGAGGGATACTTTCCGAGTACGGGCCGGGCGAGCCCCCGCTCTCCTGGCATTTTCCGTGCCGCAACCGGATCATCAGCGGGCTTTCCGATGCGGTGATCGTGGTGGAGGCAAGAGTGCGCAGCGGATCCCTTATCACAGCCGATCTGGCGCTGGAGCAGGGAAAGGAGGTATTTGCCTTTCCGGGGCGGCGCACGGATCCGCTGAGCGCGGGCTGCAACGGGCTGATACGGCAGGGAGCGGCGATGGTCACGTCGCCGGAGGACATCCTTGATTTTTTCCAGTTAAAGCATGAATGTATTAAAGGAAAAAAGAAAAAAGAGAAAAAAACAGAGAAGACACTTGCAAAGACGGAGAAAATGGTGTATAGTTGCCTCGATTTACAATCAAAGCATCTGGAGGAGATCATGCAGGCCAGCGGTCTTTCCATGGCGGACTGCATGGAGGCCCTTTTGAAGCTGGAGCTTAAGGGCATGGCTCTCCAGCCGCTGAATCAGTATTATACAAGAAAACTGGAGTAGGAGTCTGAAATGTCAAAGAATCTTGTAATTGTAGAGTCGCCGGCCAAGGTAAAGACCATTAAAAAATTTCTGGGATCCAACTATGAGGTGGACGCTTCCGGCGGCCATGTCCGTGATCTGCCCAAGAGCCAGCTTGGGATCGACATAGAGCACGATTATGAGCCGAAATATATTACGATCAGGGGAAAAGGCGATATACTGGCCAAGCTCCGCCGGGAGGTCAAGAAGGCGGATAAGATCTATCTGGCGACGGACCCGGATCGGGAGGGGGAGGCGATTTCCTGGCATCTCATCAAGGCTCTGAAGCTGGATGAGGCCAGGGACAAGAAGATTTACCGCATCAGCTTCAATGAGATTACGAAAAATGCGGTTAAGACCTCGTTAAAAGAGCCGCGGGTGATTGATATGAACCTCGTGGACGCGCAGCAGGCGCGCAGGATGCTGGACCGCATGGTTGGATATCTTATCAGCCCGCTCTTATGGGCCAAGGTCAAGAGGGGCTTAAGCGCAGGGCGCGTCCAGTCCGTGGCGCTGCGGATGATCTGCGACAGGGAGGAGGAGATCAATTCCTTTATCCCGGAGGAATACTGGAATCTGGAGGCGGCCCTAAAGGCAAAGGGCTCGAAAAGGAAGCTGTCCGCCAAGTATTACGGCACAAAGGACGGCAGGAAGGCCATCCATAACAAAGAAGAGCTGGACGCGATTTTAAAGGATCTGGACGGCTGCTCCTATACGGTGAGCGAGGTGAAAAAGGGAGAGCGCATAAAGCGCGCCCCGATCCCCTTTACGACGAGCACCATGCAGCAGGAGGCGGCCAAGACCCTTAATTTTTCCACACAGAAGACCATGCGCCTGGCGCAGCAGCTCTATGAGGGCGTGGACATAAAGGGGCGCGGGACCGTGGGCCTTATCACGTATCTGCGTACGGATTCGACGCGTGTGGCAACAGAGGCCGACGCGGCGGCCAGGGCCTTTATCGGGGAGCAGTACGGAAACGATTATGTCTCCCGGGGAGGGCAGGAGAAAAAGACGGATGCCAAGATCCAGGACGCCCATGAGGCGATCCGCCCGACGGATATCACCCTGACGCCGGTTCAGGTCAAGGAATCCCTGGGCAGGGATTTGTTCCGGCTTTATCAGCTCATCTGGAAGCGCTTTACCGCCAGCCGGATGCAGCCGGCCGTGTATGAGACGACGTCAGTAAAGGTTGCGGCCGGAGAGCATATCTTCTCCCTTTCCGCCTCCCTGATCAAATTTGACGGCTTTTTGTCTGTCTATATGCAGGACGAGGACAAGGAAGAGGGCGGGCTTCTCACAGAGACGCTGGAAAAAGGGATGGAGCTCGGACTGATTGAGCTGTTGAGCAGCCAGCATTTCACGCAGCCGCCGGCGCATTTCACGGAAGCCTCTCTGGTGAAGGCCATGGAGGAGCAGGGGATTGGGCGTCCCAGTACCTATGCGCCTACGATCACCACCATCATTGCAAGGCGCTATGTGGCCAAGGAAAATAAAAACCTCTACGTGACGGAGCTGGGCGAGGTGGTCAACGGCATGATGAAGCAGGCGTTCCCTTCCATCGTGGATCTGGCCTTTACAGCCAATATGGAATATCTGCTGGACGGTATCGGGGACGGGAGCGTGCAGTGGAAGACCGTGATTGAGAATTTTTACCCGGATCTGGCGGAGGCTGTAAAGGAAGCGGAGGATAAGCTGGACGCAGTGAAGATCGCCGATGAGGTGACGGATGAAATCTGTGAAAACTGCGGCCGCAACATGGTCATTAAGTACGGGCCGCACGGCCGGTTCTTAGCCTGCCCCGGTTTTCCGGACTGTAAAAATACCAGGCCCTACCTCGAAAAGATCGGCGTCGCCTGTCCGAAGTGCGGAAAGGACATCGTGCTGCGCAAGACGAAAAAAGGGCGCAAATACTATGGCTGCGAGGACAATCCGGACTGTGATTTCATGTCCTGGCAGAAGCCCTCAAAGGAGGTGTGCCCGGGATGCGGCGGCATGATGGTCGAAAAGGGAAACAAGCTTCTCTGTTCCGATAAAAACTGTGGATTTGTGAAAACAAAGGATGAGGAATAAAAGTTGCGTTAGTCTGCCTCTGAAAACCGCCGTTCAGACGGTAAAACAGGGCCCGCCGGGCCCCGCTGGCACTCTAATTATTAAAAAAAATTGAAAAAACCGGAATATCTCTTGTTATTAGTCCGCAATTGTGTTACTATTTTTATATAAAGGAAATAATTTCAAAATTGCAAAAAGATTAAGTAAAGGAGGTAACTGGCAATGAGTGTTCAGTTGTTGGACAAAACCCGGAAGATCAATAAGTTGTTGCATAACAATCATTCGCACAAGGTTGTATTTAACGATATCTGCGAGGTACTCAGCGAGATTTTGATATCGAATATTCTTGTGATCAGCAAGAAGGGCAAGGTATTGGGAGTCGCCATTCACCCCGGCATTGACGAGATAGAGGAGCTGATTGAGGACGAGGTGGGCGGCTATGTGGATCGTCTGCTGAATGAGCGGCTTTTAAGCGTTCTGTCCACAAAGGAGAATGTGAATCTGGCGACCCTGGGCTTTGCGGAGGAGAATGTGCGCAAATATCAGGCGATCATTACTCCCATCGATATCTCAGGCGAGCGGCTGGGCACCCTGTTTATCTATAAATCCGACTCGCAGTACGATATTGACGACATCATACTGAGCGAATACGGGACGACGGTCGTGGGGCTGGAGATGATGCGCTCCGTGAATGAAGAAAACGCGGAGGAGACGAGGAAGATCCAGATCGTGAAATCCGCGATCAGCACGCTGTCGTTCTCGGAGCTGGAGGCGATCACACATATCTTTGATGAGCTGGAGGGCAATGAGGGAATCCTGGTTGCCAGCAAGATCGCCGATCGGGTAGGGATTACGAGATCGGTGATCGTGAATGCGCTTCGCAAGTTTGAGAGCGCGGGCGTGATTGAGTCGCGTTCCTCGGGGATGAAGGGGACGTATATCAAGGTGCTCAATGATGTGGTGTTTGATGAGCTGAAGGCGCTGAAGGCGGAGACGAAATAAGCGGGCCGGAGAGGTTTGTGATGTGAAAAGAGAGGGGATGCAGCCCCTTTCTTTTTATTTTTTGGGGGAAACGGTTGTAGTTGATAGGGGGAGTCGTGAAAGGGCCGCCAGAGTCAGGTTCTATATCCATAAGGAACCCATAGAAAACCGCCGGCACTTAGCGAGGTCTTTTCGAGCTTAGTGTCCGCTGCGCTTTTCTCTGAGCGGAAGCGGGGTTTCTGTGGATATAGAACCTGGCTCTGGCGGCCCTTTGACGGCCCTTTCCCGGCCGTCAAAACACCTGAATCTGCTCAAAATCCCTACACAGAAAAGAGAAGCTTATCATAAGCCGGATAGGAGAGAAACGCATCCGGAATCAGCCGTTCCGCTTCGTCTGCATCTACCCGCATTTCATCCATCTTTTCCAGGACAGACCGGCAATAGCGCACCTTATCCATGGAATCCGGCATAGCGGCCGCTTCGGCAAGGGCCTTCTTTATCTCCTCTTTCTGCCCGGATATGGAGGCATAGAGGCCGGACAGCGTATCGATGAGCGTCTCCTGCGCGGCGGTGGGGGCCTGGGGAACGAGGGACTTAACGGCGGAGGCGGTCTGTGCCAGCTCCTTTATATAGGACAGCACAGAGGGCAGGAGGGCTTTATCCATCATGGAAACCATGGTTTTGGCCTCGATCTGGATGGTCTTTATATAGTTTTCCTGCATGATCTCATAGCGGGAGAAGAGCTCAGTCTCAGTAAATACCTGGTGTCCGGTAAAGAGCTTTATGTTCTTGGAGGCGATAAAGCAGGGGAACGCCTCGGCACAGCCCGGGAGATCGAAGAGGCCCCTTCTGTGCGCTTCCTCCACCCATTCATCCGTATAGCCGTTTCCGTTGAATACAATGCGGCGGTGCTGTTTGATGGTTTCCTTTAAGAGGATGTGGACTTCTGCCTCCAGCTTTTCTGAGGGAACCGTTTCGAGGCGGTCGGCGAACTGCTTGAGGCTTTCTGCTACGGCTGTGTTTAAGACCACATTGGGACCCGATACGGAGAGTGCGGAGCCGGGCATGCGGAATTCAAATTTATTGCCGGTAAAGGCAAAGGGAGAGGTGCGGTTGCGGTCCGTGGTGTCCTTCACGAAGTGGGGGAATACCTGGGGGCCCGGCGTCATGGCGACCTCTTTCCTGGCCTCTGATTTCAGATCGTTTTCCACGATATCCAAAACAGCCGCCAGATCGTCGCCGATAAACATGGAGACAATGGCCGGCGGGGCTTCATTGCCGCCCAGGCGGTGATCGTTTCCGGCTGTGGCCACGGATACGCGCAGCAGATCGCCGTAGTCGTCAACTGCTTTCATGACAGCGGTCAGGAACAGGAGGAAGCGGAGGTTTTTGGCAGGCTCCCGGTCCGGATCCAGGAGGTTGATTCCCGTGTCCGTGGCAAGGGACCAGTTGTTGTGTTTTCCGCTTCCGTTGATCCCCTCAAACGGTTTTTCGTGGAGCAGGCACACAAGGCCGTGCCGCTCTGCCACACGCTTCATGATCTCCATGGTGAGCTGGTTTGCGTCAACCGCGAGGTTGGTGGTGCTGTAGATCGTGGCGAGCTCGTGCTGGGCCGGAGCCACCTCATTATGGCGGGTTTTAGCCGGAATCCCGAGCTTCCACAGCTCTTCGTCGAGCTCCTTCATAAAGGCCGACACGCGGGGGCGCAGGGAGCCGAAATAGTGATCGTCCATTTCCTGTCCCTTGGGCGCGGGCGCGCCGAACAGGGTCCGTCCGCAGAAGCGCAGATCCGCTCTCTGGAGGAAAAGCTCTTTATCGACGAGAAAATATTCCTGCTCCGGGCCTACGGTGGGAAGAACGCGGGAGACATCCTCATTGCCGAACAGGCGCAGGACGCGCAGGGCCTGCCTGTTAATCGCCTCCATGGAGCGCAGAAGAGGCGTTTTCTTGTCGAGCGCCTCGCCGCTGTAGGAGCAGAAGGCGGTGGGGATGCAGAGCGTGCCGTCCTTGATAAAGGCCGGGGAAGTGGGATCCCAGGCGGTGTAGCCTCTGGCCTCAAAGGTGGCGCGCAGGCCGCCGGAGGGAAAGCTGGAGGCGTCAGGCTCGCCCTTTACAAGCTCTTTGCCGGAAAAGTCCATGATGACCTCGCCTCTTCCGACAGGGTTAATAAAGCTGTCATGTTTTTCCGCCGTGATCCCGGTCATGGGCTGAAACCAGTGCGTGAAATGAGTGGCCCCGTTTTCCACGGCCCACTCCTTCATGGCGACCGCCACGGCATTGGCTACGTCGAGCTCCAGATGGCTCCCGGAGTCGATGGTCTTGCAGAGCGCCTTGTAGACGTCGCGCGGCAGCCTGCTCTTCATCGCCCGGTCGTTAAAGACAAGGCTTCCGTACAGTTCAGGGATATTCTTTTTCATAATCATGTCTCCTTTCAGATAAGGCGTAACGGTTCGGATCACCGCAACGGTTACAACAGAACAACAACAGCAGGAAAAACGAAAGCTGAAATATGAAAAAACAGTTAAAACCGGCAAAACCAGCCGGTAAAAACCAAAAAAGGGCGTTTCGGCCGTAGCCGAAGCGCCCTTGCTTTCTTTTTATGAATAGTATACACGAAAAATGATAAATGTCAATCTTTTTTATTCCACTGTTACGGATTTCGCGAGGTTTCTCGGCTTATCGACATCCAGGCCGCGGCCTAAGGAGACGTAATAGGCGAAGAGCTGCAGCGGGAGAATCGCCAGGGAGCCGGCGAAGTAGCGGTTGGTTTTCGGGATATAGACCGTGAAATCCGATACCTTCTCGATATCGCGGTTATCCTCGCTGGTGAGCGCCATGACAAACGCGCCGCGCGTTTTGACTTCCTCGATGTTACTGACCGTCTTGGGGTACAGCGCCTCCTGGGTGGAGATGGCCACAACCAGGGTGCCCTCCTCGATGAGGGAGATGGTTCCGTGCTTGAGCTCCCCGGCGGCGTAGGCCTCGGAGTGGATGTAGGAAATCTCCTTGAGCTTGAGGGAGCCTTCCAGGGAAATGGCATAGTCCACGCCCCGCCCGATGAAGAAAATGTGATCCGCGGCCAGATAGCGGTTGGCAAAGCGCTGGATCTGCTGGCGGTCCTTTAAGATCGCCTCCATCTGCTCCGGAAGACGTTTTAAATCGTTAAGGAGCGCCTGATAGCTGTCCCGGGACATAGCGCCGCGCGCGAGGCCGAATTTCAGGGCCAGGAGGTAAAAGGCGGCGAGCTGGGCGCTGTAGGCCTTGGTGGTCGCGACCGAGATCTCCGGCCCGGCCCAGGTGTACATCACATTATCCGCCTCCCTGGCAATGGAGCTGCCCACCACGTTGACGATGCCGAGCACCTTCTGGCCGTTTGCCCTTGATTCGCGCAGCGCGGCCAGGGAATCCGCCGTCTCGCCGGACTGGCTGACGATGATCACCAGGGTGTTGCGGTCAAAAATCGGATCGCGGTAGCGGTATTCAGAGGCCAGATCCACCTCCACGGGCACGCGGGCCAGCCCCTCAAAGATATATTTTGCCATCACTCCGGTGTGGTAGGCTGAGCCGCAGGCCACGATCATGATCTTACCGACACGGCAGATCTCCTCGTCTGTCATGCCCAGCTCCTCGATCACGATTTCATTTTCATGAATGCGCGGGCTGATGGTATCGCGGATGGCCGCTGGCTGCTCGTACACTTCTTTTAAGAAAAAGTGCTCGTACCCGCCTTTTTCCGCCGCATTGATATCCCAGTCGATGCGCGCCGGCGTTTTTTCGAGCAGTTCCTCGTCCACGTTGTAGAATTTGATCTCATTGCGGGAGAGCACGGCGATCTCCTCATTGTTCATATAAAACACATCGCGCGTGTACTGCAGGATGGCCGGGACGTCGGAGGCGATGAAATTGCCCTCCGGGCTCTGGCCGACGATCAGGGGGCTGTCCTTGCGCGCGGAAAAGATCTGCCCCGGGTAATCCTTAAAGAGGATGCCGAGCGCATAGGAGCCCTCTACCTTCTGCATCACCCGGGTCAGGGCTTCCAGGGGATTCTGATACTTGCGGTAGTAGCGATCCAGCAGATGGGCGAGGACCTCGGTATCGGTTTCGGATACGAATTCATAGCCGCGCCGGATGAGATCCTGCTTGAGGGCGCTGTAATTTTCGATAATGCCGTTGTGCACCACAATGATGGAGCGATCGCTGTTAAAATGCGGGTGGGCGTTCGTATCCGAGGGGCTTCCGTGCGTGGCCCACCGGGTATGTCCGATTCCAATCGTCCCGGGAAGCGTAAGGCCGCCGTCCGTCAGCTCCTTTAAACGCGCAAGGCGTCCCGACACCTTTTCCATCCTGATTTTTGCTCCGTCATAGACCGCGACGCCCGCTGAATCATAGCCGCGGTACTCGAGCTTGGTCAGTCCGTTTAAAAGGATCGGGGCCGCCTGCTCATCGCCGATGTAGCCAACAATTCCACACATAAATTTTCCTCCGTTTTATCAAATCGATTAAAGAAATGTTATTAGAACTATAAAAAATATTGATACAGGTACATTATATTCGCGGTTTTTGTATTGTCAACGCTTTTAAAGAAAAATTAAAACTTATTTAT
Organism: Clostridiaceae bacterium; assembly: GCA_009911305.1. Lineage (GTDB taxonomy): Bacteria > Bacillota > Clostridia > Lachnospirales > Lachnospiraceae > Otoolea. The sequence goes on from QXXC01000011.1 coordinate 21,377, forward strand.
CCGTAACAAGTTCAGACGGCGACGGAATCTATTAAGATGTATGTGATTGTGAGGGGGCCCCGGCTGCGTTATCAGCGGGCCTGGAAGGAGTCTTATGTTACCCGTTTTTTCGGTTTGCCTCTTTTTATTTTTTGTAAAATCCGGTATAATAACATATTCGTATAAGCGAGTCGGGAGAAATGACGGAAAGGAGGAAACGTGCAGGCGGAAGAGGGAGAAAAAGCCTGCATATAGTAATATGAATGCGTGGATGGCCATTGCCAATCAAATCATGGAGGAGAGAGAATGAAATTCATTGACCTGCACTGTGATACCATATCAGCGATCTGCGAGTCCGGGAGGGCGGGCCGCGCGCGGCTTCTGCGCCGCAATGAGGGCCATGTGGATATTGAGCGCTTAAAGCAGGGCGGCTGCCTTGCCCAGAGCTTTGCCCTGTTTACAAATATCAGGAAAGAGCCTGACCCGTATACATACGTCTCAGAGCTTCTGGGCGTGTTTGAGGAGGAGATGGAGCGGAATGCGGATGAGATAAAACCGGCCCTGACGGTTCAGGATCTGAGGGAGCAGGAAAAAAAAGGCGGCATGTCCGCTGTCCTGACCATTGAGGAAGGGGCGGCCTGCAGGGGAAGCACAGATATTTTGCAGCAATTTTACGAAAAAGGCGTCCGCATGCTGACCCTGACCTGGAACTATGAGAACGAGCTGGGCTATCCCAACCGCATAGACTGGGGCAGCGGCCGCTGCGCCCCGGAGACGGAGAGGGGATTAAAGCCAAAGGGCGTCGAATTCATTGAGCGGATGGAAGAGCTGGGGATGGCGGCAGACGTCTCCCATCTGGGAGACGCGGGTTTCTGGGATGTCGTAAAAACCGCGAAAAAGCCCTTTGCCGCCAGTCATTCCAACGCCCGCGCCATAGCGCCGCATGTGCGGAATTTAAGCGATGATATGATACGCGCCCTTTCTGAGCGCGGCGGCGTGATGGGGATCAACTTCTGCCCCGCCTTTCTGAGCGAGGCCGAGAATCAGAAAAAGCAGGGCGCAAAAAGCCGTATCTCTGACATGGCGCGCCATATCCGCCATATCCGCAATGTCGGCGGGATCGACTGCCTGGCCCTTGGCTCTGATTTTGACGGAATTCCCGGCGAGCTGGAGCTGAACTCCCCGGCGGCCATGCCGCTTTTAGAGGAAGAGCTGCGCCGGCAGGGCTTTAAGGAGGAGGAGATCGAAAAGATATTCTGGAAAAACGCGCTGCGCTTCTTTGAGGATGTATGGAGGTAAGGGAAGGCTCGTTCCTGACATGCGGATATACACCGCGACAGGCGCAAATACTTTAACGCGTTGAATTTATGTAAATTTAAAGAAATAAAATTGACTCCGCTTTAAAATTGTAGTATGATAAAAACTAATTCGGCCGCCCTCTGCAGCAGGGGGAATTTACAGGGCCGGAATACCAGACAGGAGGAGTGAATTTTATGAAGAAGAACAGATGGATGGCATGGCTCCTTGCCGGAGCGATGGCCGCGTCAATGGCCGCATGCGGCGGCAAGGCAGAGCCCGCGGCGACGGACGCCCCGGAGACAGAGGCAGCCGCGCAGACGGAAGCGGCCGGCGGGACAGAGGCGGGCGCAGAGGATGCGAAGACCGCGGACGGGACTACCTACAAGATCGGTGTGATCCAGCTCGTGCAGCACGCCGCTCTTGACAATGCGAACAAAGGGTTTGTGGACGCGCTTGACGACGCCGGGCTTTCGTATGAGATTGATCAGCAGAACGCGGCCGGAGAGCAGTCTACATGCCAGACCATTGCGGAGACGCTGGTGAATAACAATAGTGACCTGATTTTTGCCATCGCGACCCCGGCCGCCCAGGCTGTGGCGGGCGTGACGGATACGATCCCCATCCTGGTAAGCGCTGTGACGGATCCGGCTGCTTCGGGCCTGGTGGAGAGCAACGAAACGCCGAACTGCAACGTATCCGGCACCTCGGATCTGACGCCGGTGAAGGAGCAGATTGACTTAATGCAGCGGCTCCTGCCGGAGGTAAAGACCGTGGGCCTTATCTATAACGCAGGCGAGGCGAACTCTATGATCCAGATTGATATGGCAAAGGAAGCGCTGGAAACAGCGGGGATCGCATATAAGGATTATACTATATCCAGCTCGAATGAGATCCAGACCGTGGTAGAGTCCATGGTCGGAAATGTGGACTGCATCTACGCGCCCACGGACAACATGGTGGCAGCCGGCATGGCGACGGTAACGATGGTCGCAACGGAGAATAAGATTCCGGTTGTCTGCGGTGAGGAAGGCATGGTAGACGCAGGCGGACTTGTTACATACGGGATTGATTACTATCAGCTCGGCTACATGGCAGGGCAGCAGGCAGTTGAGATCCTGACCAACGGCGCGGATATTTCCACAATGCCCATCGGTTATCTGGACGCTTCCAAGTGTACGCTCAAGGTGAATCAGGAAACGGCGGACGCGCTGGGAATCGACGTGTCCGGACTGGAGTAGGCAGGCTGCCGGAAGCGCTTTTGTGCTGCCGGACACGGTATAGTTTGGTTAAGGGGCTTTTGCAAAACGGCGGCCTGCGCGCTTCGCAGGCCGCCGGGTCTGCGAAGGCTCCTTACTGTATGTACTTAAAGGCCGTGATGGCGCCGTCGGCATGCGAGCGGCGGGTATTCAGGAAAAAAGGTATTGGAGGAGATAGTGGATGGAAGGTTTATTGGCTTCCCTCCAGGGCGCGGTCGGGCAGGGCGTCCTGTGGGGAATTATGGTTCTTGGAGTTTATATTACGTTCCGTTTGATGGATATTGCTGATTTGACGGTTGACGGAAGTTTTGCGCTGGGGGCCTGCGTGTGCGCGGTTCTGGTTGTAAACAAAGGGGCGGATCCACTCGCGGCCCTGTTTGCGGCGACATTTGCGGGAATGCTTTCCGGGGCGGCGACGGGGATTCTCCACACTGTCTTTGAGATACCGGCCATCCTGGCAGGTATCCTGACGCAGATTTCCCTGTGGTCCATCAATCTGCGGATCATGGGCGGGAAGAGCAATCTCCCCCTTCTGAAGGTGCAGACCTTAATCAGCGGCTTTGTGGATCAGACAGGCCTGACGCAGGCGCAGGCATCCATGATCATCGGCATTCTGGTGGCGGCGATTGTGATCGCTTTTCTCTACTGGTTTTTCGGCACGGAGATCGGAAGCGCGATGCGGGCCACAGGCAATAATGAGGATATGGTCCGCGCGCTGGGCGTGAATACAAAGATGACCAAGCTTCTGGCCCTGATGCTCAGCAACGGCCTGGTGGGGCTTTCCGGAGCCCTGGTCTGCCAGAGCCAGAAATACGGCGATGTGGGAAGCGGCACCGGCGCTATCGTGATCGGCCTGGCCTCGATCGTGATCGGCGAGGTTTTGTTGGGAAAGCTCCTGTCCTTCTACTGGAAACTGATTTCGGTTGTGGTGGGATCCGTTATTTATTTTGCCATCCGGGCCCTGGTGCTGCGCATGGGCATGAATCCAAATGACATGAAGCTGCTGTCCGCCATTATCGTAGCCCTGGCGCTGTGCGTTCCGGTGGTTCTTTCCAGATACCGGCTGGCCAGGGAGTATACAGAAGGGGGAGAGGAAGAATGCTGACCATAACGAATGTGAAAAAGACCTTCAATAAAGGGACCATCAATGAGAAAAAGGCCTTAAACGGCATTAACCTGCACTTAAGCCCCGGCGATTTCGTGACCATCATCGGCGGCAACGGGGCCGGAAAATCCACGATGCTGAATATGATCGCAGGCGTATACCCCATTGACAGCGGGAAGATCGTCATTGACGGGGTCAATATTTCGCGCGAGCCGGAATACAGACGGGCCAGGTATATCGGCCGCGTTTTCCAGGATCCGATGCGCGGAACGGCGGCCAATATGGAGATCCAGGAAAACCTGGCCATGGCGCTGCGGCGCGGGAAAATGCGCACCTTAAGCTGGGGCATTAAGGGCAATGAAAAAGACTATTACCGCGAGGCGCTCGCTCAGCTTGATCTGGGCCTGCAGACGCGCATGACGAGCAAGGTGGGACTCTTATCCGGCGGCCAGAGGCAGGCGCTGACGCTTCTGATGGCCACGCTGCAAAAGCCAAAGCTTCTGCTTCTCGACGAGCATACGGCGGCCCTGGATCCGAAGACGGCGAAGAAGGTGCTTGATCTGACCGCGAAGATCGTCACGGAGCAGAGCCTGACGGCCCTGATGGTGACGCACAATATGAAGGACGCCATCCAGATCGGAAACCGCCTGATCATGATGCATGAGGGGCGCATTATCTTTGATATAGCGGGTGAGGAGAAGAAAAAGCTTAAGGTAGAGGATCTGCTCCGGAAGTTTGAGACGGCCAGCGGCGAGGAGTTTGCAAATGACCGCATGATGCTGGCAAAATAGCCCGGCGGCGGGGAAAGCAGGACCGCCGTCCACAGGAATGAAAAGCACGGATGACGCATGCGTTATGCAGCGGCTCCGTGCTTTTTGGCGCGGCAGTCCGGGATTTGTGACTTTTGCTGCGCTTTTTCTGCGGTTTATACGCATGGCAAAATCGTGTTACGGGGCATAGCCGGCAGGGGGGTGAAACCGTAACGGACCGTAACACAAAACACGGGGGAAGCGCTCATATAACTTGACAGATCATGCCATGAATGTTAAAATTTATATATTATAGATGTGGTGCCGGAATCAGGAAATGAACAGGCTGTTTGGGACGCGTGACGGCGTGTGAAACAGCCGGGGGGGGGGTAAGGAGGATTTTATGGCCGAATGGATAGATCCGGGCATTGAACAGGAGAAGAAGCAGGACGAGCTGGAGGAATTAAAGGAACGCCTTATTCTTCAGCAGACCGCTTCCTTTACTGTGGAGTACGATTTAAAAAACAGGAAATTTTATATTGATCCATCCTATAAAAATTATATAAGAGAAGATTGGGAACAGGACTTTATAAGAAGTAAGGAGATGGGGAGAGCGCACCGCAGGGCCGTGTTGCGTCAGGATCATGAGATGCTGGACGCCTTTTTTGATTTTTCGGATTTGAAGGCAGGGGATCGGCGGATCGGTAAGGCGAGATTCCGCATCGACAGGCATCGGTTCGAGTGGTTCCGGATGTCGCTGGTCTGCGAGGGCGACGCGAAGGGGGAGCCGGAGCGGGTGGTGATTACCTTTTCCAATGTTCAGAGGGAGATTGACGCCATGGAGAAGGTGGAATTTTTGCTGTCCCAGGATCCGCTGACACATCTGCCGAACCGCAGTATTTTTATCAGAAAGACGCAGCAGATGCTTAAGGATAACCCAAAGACGCTTTATGCGTTTATTCAGATGGATGTGGACAAATTCCACATGGTGAACCAGTTTTTCGGGTCCAAAGAGGGCGACAATATTCTGCGGTATCTCGGTGTTAAGATACAGGAATGCATGGAGGCAATGGGGGGATGTACATATTGCCGGGTTTCTTCCGATACATTCTGCCTGTGCATGCCGGACGAACAGGAGTGGATTGATGAGTCGGTTGAGTATATCCAGTCATCCCTGCGCTCCTATCCGATCCGTTTTGAGACAACGATGTCCTTTGGCGTATACAAGATGACAGAGCGCGATCATAAGAAAAACGAGTCGGTTGAGACGATGATGGATCGGGCGAGGGCGGCCCAGAGGACGGTCAAGGGCAATTATTTGAAGCGCGTCGCGGTGTATAATGAGGAGTTCATGCGCCAGGAAGAGATGGAGCAGATGATTGTGTCCGAGATGAAGCAGGCCCTGCGGGAGGAGCAGTTCAAGGTTTATCTGCAGCCGAAGTGCGATATGGAGACGGGCCGCATCATCGGTTCGGAGGCCCTGGTGCGCTGGCATCACCCGAAGCACGGGATGATCTCCCCCGGGAAGTTTGTTCCGATTTTTGAGCGCAACGGATTCATCTCAGAGGTGGATTATTATGTGATGGAGAACACATGCAAGACCATCCGCCGCTGGCTGGACGAGGGCTTTCCCGTGGAACCGATATCGGTCAACGTATCCAGGATGGATATGTACAACCCAAGGCTGATGGAGAACATCAGGGACTGCGTGAGCAAGTACAGGGTTCCGCATGACCTGATTGAATTTGAACTGACAGAGAGCGCATTTGTATTTGACAACGCTCAGCTCACCCACCTGGCGGAACGGCTTCAGGAAAACGATTTTGCGGTGCTGATGGATGATTTTGGAAGCGGATATTCGTCCCTGAATTCTCTGCGGGAGATTTCCGTCGATATCCTGAAGATTGATTTGAAGTTTCTGCCGCAGAAGCGGGAGGACACGCGCGCGAATGTGATCTTAAGCTGCATTATCGACATGGCGAATAAGCTGGGGCTGGAGGTCATCGTAGAAGGGGTGGAGAATATTTCGCAGGTAAAGTTCCTGCTTTCGATCGGCTGTAAAAATGCGCAGGGCTTTTATTTCCACCGCCCGATGCCGATCGATGAGTTTGAGAAATGCATGAAGGCAGAGCCGGTGCCGATCTCCATGCGGGAACGGTATCGTGCGTTCAGAAAACAGCGGTAAAGTTTCAGGCAGTGAAAAGGCGGCAGCAAAGACATGCCGGATGCTGCGAGACGTGCGGAAGGAGCATGGGTTATGGGTGATTTGATTCTGGTAGTGGACGATGCGAAATTTGCAAGGCTCCTGGAAAAGCGGACGCTGCGCAACGGCGGATATGAGAATATTATTGAGGCGGCCACAGCAAAGGAGGCGTTCGAGCTTTTTGTGGAGAAAAAGCCGGAGCTCGTGCTTTTGGACATTACACTGCCGGATAATACAGATCTGACGCTTTTGAAAAAAATGCTGGCTGAAAATCCGAAGGCAAAGATCATTATGAACACAGCGATTGGGCAGGAACTGATTATTATGGACGCGATGAAGGCGGGGGCAAAGGACTTTATCGTGAAGCCATTTGAGGAAAAGGCGTTTCTGAATACCGTAACGAGAGTGCTGGAGTCGGAATAGGGTGAAGCGTCTGCCGGACGGGGCGTGTGCGGCGCAGCCGACGGCGGGGAGGAGAAGATGAGGATGTTTGATCAGGATGGGAACCTGGATGCGGATATCCAGGATGCGCTTTATGAAGTAGGCAATGTGGGCCTTGGCATGGCCAGTATTACGATTGGACAGATCCTTGGCATGCGGGTGCTTCTGGAGTCCCCGCTTGTCGTGCCGCTGGAGAGCAGCGAGATCGAGAAATACGTTGTGGATGTGGTATCCCCAAAAGGGCACACAAAATTCGGCTTTTTTATGGAATTTCAGGATCAGATGCAGGGTATGCTGCTGCTGATCATTGACCGCGATTTTATCCTCAAGGTGATTGAAAAGATGACAGGGCGCGTATTTGAGGGCGATGATATTCTGGATGACGAGGTGAATTTCTCAGCTATTTCGGAGTTTGCGAATATGATTGCCGGGGCTTACATGAAGGCGATCGGAAGCTATACGGGGATACGGATCTATTTATCTCCGGTGACGGCGAACATCGGCAAGGGGATAAGCCTTTTAAAGGATGCGGTGGAACGGCTGAGCTGTGTGTGCGACAGGGCGATCTGCGTGAAGACGGATTTTGTCCTGTCAGGCGAAGACGGCGGGAAGGTCGGGAATTCCGGCCAGGTTATCATGATGCCGGGCCAGGATTCGGTGGCAACGCTGATGGAAGCGCTTGGAATGTAGGGCGCGGTTCTCAAACAATGAGGAAAGCCTTTCACCGGTGGAGAAAGGCTTTCCGGCTGCGGGGCCGGACGAGACGGCAGGTGGAGAATCCTGAGAGGCAGGGTTCTTTTTTTATGCGCAGGCCCGTGCAGAGGAATATGCCGCTGAAACGGCTTTTCAGAAAAGTTAAAAGAAATTTCACAAAATAACCGCTGGAAGTTTATTGGCATTTCACTCTATTTATGATAGAATGAAAACTGCACAATTTTGTCAGTGCTGGAAAGAATCAAAGGATCATGCAGGAAACCTTGCAGAAACTGGTGCAATCGTTCAGGTCATCTGAGCCGTTGCGCGACTGTATTACAGAATGGAGAATTCCGGAATGCTTGAAGAGAAAAAAGAGGATTTTGCAAATAAACTGAACCGTTCCAGGCGCAGGAGAGGCGGGGGCGATTATCGGGCGTACATTCTTATTGCGGCCGGGGCGGCTTTGCTGATCGGAAGCGCGGTGTTTGGCGGCCTTCATTTAAAGAACCGGGAGACGGCGAATGTCGTGACCGAACCGTCAGAGGAGACAGAGAAGGAGAGCGCCGGGGAGACGGAGGCAGGAGGCGCGCAGCCGGCGCTTTCCCCTGAAAAGACGGCGGCGCAGATTGAGGAGGACGCGAAGGCGGCGGTGGTGGATTCCTACCAGAATCTTGGAATCATCCAGGTCAGCGGTTATCTGAATATGCGTGAGAGCGCCAGCAGGAATGCGGATATTATCGGAAAGCTGCTGGGCGACAGCGCGTGTGAGATTGTGGATGATTCCACAGAAGGATGGTATCAGGTTACGTCAGGCGGCCTGACGGGCTATATCAGCTCAGAATTTGTCTTAAGAGGCGATGAGGCCCGGGCGCGCGCGATGGAGCTTGTGGCGCCGCGCGCGGTTGTGACCGTGAACGCGCTGAATATCCGTACTGAGCCGTCCACGGACGCGGACGTGGTGGGGCAGGCTCTGAGAAATGAGCGCTATATCGTCGAGGAAGAGGCGGCGGACGGATGGCTGAAGATTCAGACAGGCTATATCTCCTCGGATTTTGTGGAGATCCGCTATGCCCTGAATGAGGCGCGCAAGCTGGACATGCGCTCCATGGTTTTGAACCTGTATGAGAATATCGGCATATCCAGCGTGGACAGCTATTTGAATGTCCGTGAGGAGCCGAGCGAGGACGGGAAGATTATCGGAAAGATGACGAGTAAGTCGGCCGGTGAGATCCTGGAAAAAAGCGAGGACGGCGCGTGGTATAAGATCCATTCCGGCCCGGTGACCGGCTATGTGAAGGCGGAGTACATCCTGACCGGCGACGCGGCGAAGGCGGAGGCGCTGGAGGTGGCGGAGCTGATGGCGATTGTGTCCACGGACCGCCTGAACGCCAGGACAGAGCCGTCCACGGAGTCCAATATCTGGACGCAGATTTCCAATAATGAGCGCTACGGCGTGCTCAGCCAGCAGGACGGCTGGGTGGAGATCGATCTGGACAGCTCGACTGCCTTTGTGTCCACGGATTTTGTGGATGTGCGCTATGCGCTTCCGGAGGCGATCAAGTTCAGCCCGCTGGATGAATCACAATCCCTGCGCAGCCGGATGGTCAACTATGCGCTGCAGTTTGTGGGGAACCGCTATGTATGGGGCGGTAACGATCCGCATACGGGGGCAGACTGCTCCGGTTTTGTAAAATACGTTTACAGCCATGTGGCCGGCGTTACTTTAAACCGTGTGTCGCGGGATCAGGCCAGACAGGGCAAGCAGATAAAATCTTCGGATATGCGGCCCGGCGATCTGATCTTTTATACGAGCAGCAAAGGCGTGGTCAACCATGTTGCGATGTATATCGGCAACGGCCAGATCGTACACGCAGCCAGCAGGCGGAGCGGAATCAAGATTTCGACCTGGAATTACCGGAATCCGTACCGGATTGTCAATATGCTGGGGGATTAGAGCGTGTTTCAGACACGCTCTGGGATAAAACAGACGCTATTAAAGAAGGAAAACGTGCAGTTCAGGCAGATCCGCGCCTGCTGTGCGATCGTATGAATACGCAGTGGCAGAAGAGAAGTTTGGAGGACAGAAGATGGGACGGAGCCGCTCAAGGAAACAGACGGACAAAAAGGATCCGATGCGGTATTTCATGATGGCCGGTGTGGGCGTGATTGGGGTGCTGTTATGTATTGTGGCAGTTAAGCTGGCGAAGGGAGGGGCCTTCGCCGGGCCGGCCGCGGCCAGCCTGGAGACAGAGGCGCCGGAAAGCGAATCAGAGGCGCCTTCTGAGCCGGAGAGCGGGAGCGCTTTGCAGCCGGAGACGGAACCGGAGCCGACGCTGTCGGAAGAGGAACTGGCCCGGATTCAGGATGAGGAAGAGAAGAAGGCAGTGGTGGATTCCTATGCGAATATGGGCCTGGTTACGGTTTCCGGCTATCTGAATATGCGCGAGAGCGCCAGCAAGGACGCGAAGATCCTGGGAAAGCTTCTGGGAGGCAGCGCGTGTGAGATTGTGGACGACTCGACAGAAGGGTGGTATCTGGTCAGCTCAGGCGGCCTGACGGGCTATATCAGCTCCGAGTTTGTCTTAACCGGGGAGGCGGCCAGGACAGAGGCCTTTGAGCGGGTGGAGAAGATGGCGGTCATCACAGCCGACAAGCTGAATGTGCGCAGCGAGCCGAATCAGGACGCACAGGTTGTGGAGCAGGTGGTGCATAATGAGCGCTACCGCATTTTAGGACGGCAGGACGGATGGATTCAGATCAGCGACGGCTATATTTCAGAAGATTTCGTGGAGGTGCGCTATGCTCTGAATGAGGCGAGAAAGCTGGATCTGAAGACCATGGTCCTCAACATGTACGATCGGATTGGTATTTCCAATGTAAATAATTATCTGAATATCCGCGAAGAGCCGAACGAGGACGGGAAGATCATCGGAAAGATGACCAGCAAGTCAGCCGGCGAGATCCTGGAGACGACGGAGGACGGACAGTGGCACAAGATTAAGTCCGGCCCTGTAACCGGCTATGTAAAGTCTGAATTCATCCTCACCGGGGACGCGGCCAAGGCAGAGGCGCTGGAGGTGGCGGAGCTGATGGCGATTGTGTCCACAGACCGCTTAAACGCCAGGACCGAGCCGAATACCGATTCGCCGATCTGGACCCAGATCTCCAACAGCGAACGGTATGCGGTTTTAAAGCAGACGGACGGCTGGGTGGAGATTGAGTTAGATACTACCAGCGCCTATGTGGCCACGGATTTTGTGGATGTGCGCTATGCGCTCAATGAGGCGATTCAGTTTACGCCGATCGAGGATATCCCGGAGCCGGCCGCTGCCAATGGAAGCAACTCCGGCAGCACGAATAAGGGCAGCACAGGAAATAAGGGAAATAATAAAGGGAATAATAAGGGAAGCGGCGTGGGCAATACGCCGGGCAACGCGCCCGCGGGCTCCAGGCGCACGCAGATTGCCAATTATGCGACTCAGTTCCTGGGAAATCCATACGTATGGGGCGGCACAAGCCTCACAAACGGAGCGGACTGCTCGGGCTTTACGATGTCCGTCATGTCGCACTTCGGCGTCAGCCTTCCGCATCACTCCGGTTCCCAGGCCGGCGCAGGGCGTTCCATCAACTCCTCAGAGATGCGGCCCGGCGATCTGATCTTTTACACGAACAGCGGCGGCACGATCAACCATGTGGCGCTCTATATCGGCAACGGCCAGGTATGCCATGCCTCCAACGCAAGGGACGGAATCAAGATTTCAACGTGGAATTACCGCACGCCGGCCAAGATCGTGAATGTGCTGGGAGATTGATAAGAATTTAAAAGAAACGGCAAAGACGCCGGCTGCGCCAACCGCGGCAGAGCGGGGCTGCAGCCGGCGTTTTTATCTGCGGATCAGGCCATACAGACCATATTTATGTATATTTTAGCCTCAAACGCGTCAAAATAGGAAAAGACGATAACAGCGCAATGAAAACAGGAGGTTAAGGAGGTTATTATGGCCAGAAATGGGGATACAAAGGCAGAGCGCGATAAGGAAGAGCGCATCCGGGAAACCGGGCAGCTTGAGCTTGAGGGCACAGGAAGCCATATCCATCTGCTGTCCATCATCGGCGAGATCGAGGGGCATGAAAACCTGTCCGGTTCCACTAAAACCACGAAATATGAGCACATCCTGCCAAAGCTTGCAGAGATTGAAGACAACAAAGACATTGAAGGCGTTCTGGTTCTGATCAATACCGTAGGCGGCGATGTAAGCTGCGGGCTCGCCCTTGCGGAAATGATCGCATCCTTAAGCAAGCCCACTGTCTCACTGGTCATCGGCGACAGCCACTCCATCGGGGTTCCTCTGGCTGTGGCAACCGACTACTCCTTCATCGTACCCACAGGAACCATGATGGTCCATCCGGTCCGTATGACGGGCTTGGTGATCGGGGCAGTGCAGACCTACGACTATTTTGAAATGATCCAGGACCGAATCTTGAGCTTCGTCTCCGGACATGCGAATATCAGCTACGAGCGCTTAAAGGGCCTGATGCTGAACACAGAAATGATGACCAAGGATTTGGGAACCGTCCTGGTGGGAGAGGACGCCGTGAAGGAAGGGCTGATCAATGAGGCTGGCGGAATCAGGGAAGCGCTGGGGAAACTGAAATCGATGATAGAGACACAGGGCTAGTATATCAAACATTAAATAACTCATAGTTTAATAATAACGTTATATATTGATTATACGTTGATAAAGAAATACAAAAATTATGAGTTATTTTATGAACGATGTACTAGAGCGTGTCTCAGACACGCTTCAGTCATACGCCATGGCATGAACAGCAGGATTTGGCGCCTGCTGTTCATGCCGATGACGTACCAATCCCTTTCACGCATCCCACGGCTTACAGCCGCCATGGACATTTGCTATTCCACAATATCCAGTTCCTTGCTGTACGAATTCAGAATCTCACACCCATCCTCTGTGATCAGCACGAGATCCTCGATCCGCACACCTACTTCGCCGTCTACATAGATGCCGGGCTCGATGGAGAAGATATTGCCGGCCTCTGCAACGGCCTGATTTGCGGAGGATACATCGCCGAAGTCATGCACCTCCAGGCCGATAAAGTGGCCTAAGCGGTGGGTGAAATTGGGGCCGTATCCGGCGTCCTCAATCACCTGGCGGGCCGCGCGGTCCACATCGCACAGGCGCACGCCGGGTTTCAGCATGGCTTCCGCCGCCTCATTGGCTCTGCGCACGAGGTTGTAGATTTCGCGGTGCTTTTCGCAGGGAACCTTTTTGTAGAAGAAGGTGCGCGTCATGTCCGCGCAGTAGTCGTCCTTCTTGCAGCCGACATCAAAGAGGACGGTATCGCCTTCCTTTAACACCGTGTCATCCGGTTCGTGATGGCCCTTTGCACAGTTGGGGCCAAAGCCTACAAGCGGGCTGAAGGAATGGCCGTCCGCTCCCAGGGAGGTATAGATATCCTGCATTTGGGCGGCAAGCTCCTTTTCTGTGACGCCCTCTCTTATCAGTCCGCGGAAACGGGCCATGGCCTGATCATTGATGGCGGAGACGGCGCGCATCTTTTCCCTTTCATCCCCGTCTTTTACGGCGCGGGCCTCGTCCACGCAGATGGAGCTCAGCTCAAACCGGGATGCGCCGGAGCGCTCGATCACAGGGAGCAGAAAGCGGGCCGGAAAGTTTTTGTCAATGCCCAGGGGCTCGTCCTTTTTGACGCAGGCGCAGAGCAGGGAGAGGGAATCGTCCGTGTCGTTAAAGCGGATCTTCTCAACGCCCAGATCCTCGGGTACGGTGAACAGATTGTTGATAAAGATCTTATGCGCCCCGTCGCCGTTTATATAAAGCGCCAGAAGACGCTCGCCGGGATCGATGAAGCGTCCGGTGAGATACAGGATCGCATAAGGGTCAGAAATGATCATCTGATTTAAATTTCTGTCCTTAAGCTTTGCCAGAATAGTCTCAAGTCTCGTATGATTCATGAAAAAACCTCCTTATGTGTACTTTAGTATAATTGTAAGGTGTCGCGGATAAAAGTCAAGCGCATAATTCCCAAAATTAATAAAAACACAAAAAGTGATTGATCAATGAAGATAAATCGTTTATAATAAAAAACATTATTTCGGATGCGCATATTTCGCAGCTTTATGAGCGGTGTATGTATGCTGTCCGGGGTAAAAAAGAGAGGAGGAACTAAGATGAAAAAAGTATTAAGCGTACTTCTGACAGGCGCGATGGCTGTTTCTATGTTAGCCGGCTGCGGCGGCGGAAGCTCTGCGCCGGCGCAGAGCGAGGCTCCGGCAGAGCAGGGTAAGGAAGAAGCTCCGGCAGAGCAGGGCGGCGCAGAAGCCCCCGCAGAGGGCGAGGCCCAGGCAGAGGGTACAGGCAAGGTTGCCATCGTGACCAACACCGTATCTCAGAACGAGGAGGAGTACCGTTCTGCAGAGACGATGTCACAGAAGTACGGCGACCGCATTGTGCATGTGACCTGGCCGGACAACTTCATGACCGAGCAGGAGCAGATGATCACGACCGTCAGCAAGCTGGCTGCGGATCCGGAGATTAAGGCTGTTATTATCAACCAGGCCGTTCCGGGAACCAATGCGGCGATCGACAAGCTCTTAGAGACCCGCGATGACATGCTCATTATCTACGGCACGCCGCAGGAGAATCCGGAGGACGTGGCGGCAAGGGCGGACATCATCCTTCAGCCGAACGAGCTGGATATGGGACCTGCCATGGTAGAGCAGGCCGTGAAGATGGGCGCTAAGACATTTGTGCACTATTCATTCCCGAGACATATGGCTCAGGTTCTTCTGTCTGCAAGACGTGAGCTGATCAAAGAGAAATGTGCGGAATTAAACATTGAATTTGTGGATGCAACCGCTCCGGATCCGACCGGTGACTCCGGTACGACCGGCGCTCAGCAGTTCATCCTTGAGGATGTGCCGAAGATGGTCGCTCAGTACGGCAAGGACACTGCGTTCTTCTCCACGAACTGCGCGATGCAGGTTCCGCTTATCAAAGCATCCGTTGAACAGGGCGCTATCTATCCGCAGCCCTGCTGCCCGTCCCCGTATCACGGCTATCCGGCGGCTCTTGGACTTGTATCCGAGGAAGATTCCGCTGTTGAGAAGATGAACATTCAGGATATCGTGGATCAGACCACCAAGTCCCTTGAGGATGCAGGTGTACTCGGCCGCTTCTCCACATGGCCGGTTCCGGTTGCCATGATGATTACCGTTGCCGGTACAGAATATGCGTTTGACTGGATGGCCGGAAAGACCAACGGAAACCTGGATATGGACGTTCTGAAGGCAAAGATGGATGAATATGCAGGCCTTGACTGTAATATGAGTCCCTATACCGACGACGCAGGCACTTCTTATGATAACTATCAGCTTATCATGATGGATTATCTGACCTACGGTGAATAAAATCGGTTATGGTTCACACGCCGGCAGGGGTGTGAACCGTAATGAAAACCGTTACTGGCCGCACCCCCAGCCGGGCCGTGCGCCGTAGCTGAAAATCAGGATTTACAAAGTGTTGCAGGCGGCACGGGAGTTCCCGTGCCGTATTGCGATAACTGAGGTTAGGAGGTTAGGCCTTGAGCGACAATCTACTGGAGTTTAAAAATGTTTCCAAGTCGTTTTACGGAAACCAGGTTTTAAAAAACATCAATATGACAGTAAAAAAGGGCGAGGTTCACGCCCTGATAGGAGAAAACGGCGCCGGTAAATCGACGCTTATGAACATTCTGTTCGGTATGCCGGCGATCCATGAAACCGGCGGGTTTGAGGGAGCCGTGGAAATTGAGGGAAAAGAAACTCACATTCGTTCTCCGCATGACGCCATGCTTGAAGGGATCGGCATGGTGCATCAGGAATTTATGCTGATTCCCGGCTTTACCATTGCGGAGAATATTAAGCTGAACCGGGAGATTACGACAAAAAACGTAGTCAGCCGTGTTCTTGGAAAGCGCATGGAGGGGCTCAACTATAAGCAGATGAACGCCGATGCGCAGAAGGCGCTTAAGACGCTGGATATGGACATTGAAAGCTATACCCAGGTTGCAGGTCTTCCGGTGGGCCATATGCAGTTCATTGAGATTGCCCGCGAGATCGACAAATCCGGAATCAAGATCCTGGTATTTGACGAGCCGACGGCAGTTCTGGCGGATGCAGAGGCCCAGAACCTTTTAAGGGCGATCAGACGGCTTGCAGACAGCGGTATTGGGATTATATTTATCAGCCATCGCCTGGAAGAGATTGTTTCCGTTGCAGACACGGTGACGGTACTGCGCGACGGAACCCATGTGGCGACCAAGCCGATACAGGAGACGAGCGCAGTGGATATTGCGCGTATGATGATTGGCCGCGCGGTGACGCTGGATCGCGAGGAAGCCGCGGATCGCATGGTTTCGGATGAGGTGGTGCTGGATATCCGGGATCTCCATGTAAATATGCCGGGCGAGCAGGTAAAGGGCATCGAGCTGTCGGTGAGGAAAGGCGAGATCATGGGCATCGGCGGCCTGGCCGGCCAGGGAAAGCTGGGCATTGCCAATGGCATTATGGGAATCTATCCCTCCAAAGGCCAGGTGACGTTCAAGGGAAAGGAGCTTCCGCTGAACAATTCCCGCCAGGTGATCCGCGAGGGCGTGGCCTTTGTGAGCGAGGACCGGAAAGGGGTGGGCCTGCTTCTCGACGAGTCGATCGAGCTGAATATCTGTTTTACAGCCATGCAGAACCAGGATAAATTCCTGAAAAATTACGGGATTATCAAGATGCGGGATGCAAAGGAAATCCGTGACCATGCCAAGCAGATGATCGCGGATCTGGATATCCGCTGTACCTCCTCGCAGCAGCACACAGGAAGTCTTTCCGGCGGAAACCAGCAGAAGGTCTGCGTGGCCAGGGCTTTGACCCAGAAACCGGATCTGCTTCTCGTATCCGAGCCGACCCGCGGCATTGATATCGGCGCCAAGAAGCTGGTTCTTGACCTCTTAAAGCGTCTGAATCAGGAGATGGGCATGACGATCATCATGACCTCCTCAGAGCTGGCGGAGCTGCGCACCATCTGCGACAAGATCGCCATTGTCTGCGACGGCAAGGTGGCGGGTATTTTAAATCCCACAGATTCGGATGAGGCGTTTGGCCTGATGATGTCCGGTATTACAGATATAGAAGAAAGGAGGGAGGCATAATGGAGGAAAAGAAGTTAAGCCCAAAGGAAATAGTCGGTAAGATTGGGCTGCCGACGATCATCATCGCAGCGTTTCTGGTCTTTATCCTGGCGCTGGGGCATTTTATGGGGCTTTCCGTTGCCACCCTGCTCAGCGATACAGTGAAGCGCGCCGGCATGAACGGTATTCTGGTGCTGGCCATGCTGCCGTCCATCCAGTCCGGCACAGGCCCGAACTTTGCGCTTCCCATCGGCGTGGAGTGCGGTCTGTTCGGGATCGTATGCGCCATTGAGTTTGGCTTTACGGGATGGGGATGGTTTTTTATGTCCATCCTGCTCTCGATTATCCTGGCAACGGCAGTCGGCTATTTCTATGGAAAGCTTCTGAACGCCGTGAAGGGATCAGAGATGACGATTGCGACCTACGCCGGCTTTTCCATCACGGCTTTTATGTGCCTTCTGTGGCTCCTGATCCCGTTCAAATCCCCGAATATGGGATGGTTTATCGGCCAGGGCCTGCGTGAGACGATTCAGCTTGACGTGATTGGGGCCAGCATGATCCTGAATGACTTCCTTGGATTTTCCATTGGCCCGAATTTTTATTTTCCGACAGGCATGATCCTGTTTTTCCTGTTGTTCTGCTTTCTGGTCGGGGCATTTTTCAAGAGCAAGCACGGCATTGCGATTTCAGCCGTGGGAAGCAGCAACAGCTTTTCTGAAGCATCGGGCTTAAATATCAACCGGAACCGGATTCTTGCCAACATCCTTTCCACGATTCTGGGCGCGATTGGCATTGTGGTGTATTCCCAGAGCTACGGCTATGCGCAGCTTTATAATGCGCCTCTGACCATGGCCTTTGCGGCGGTGGCGGCGATCCTGATCGGCGGCGCTTCGGCCCAGAGGGCAAAGGTATCGCATGTTATTTTAGGCGTATTCCTGTTCCAGGGTCTTCTGACCTCCGCGCTCCCGGTCGCGAACCGTGTGTTTGCCGGAACCGATCTGTCGGAGGTTATGCGTATGGTGATTCAGAACGGCATTATTCTTTATGCTCTGACGCAGGTTAGGAAAGGGGGTAAGGGCTGATGGAAAACAAGTCTACTGCCGTAAAGGCGCTTACATGGATCGGCGATAACCTTGTTACCCTGATTTTCCTGTTATTCACGATCATCGGGCTGTCTGTTTCGGAGGTATCGTTTAGCTGGTTTTTAGGCGAGCTGACGGGGCGTCTTTACAGGAACAGCTTCCTCGTATTATCCCTGATTATCCCGGTTATCGCCGGGCTGGGACTGAACTTCGGTATTGTAGTCGGCGCGATGGCCGGGCAGATCGCGGTGGTGTTTATCCGCTTCTTTGAGCTGGGCGGCATCAGCGGCTTTTTACTGGCTGTCCTTTTGTCCACTCCTCTGGCGGTGCTGTTTGGCTGGATGACCGGACGTCTGTACAACAAGACAAGGGGGCAGGAGATGATCGCCAGCCTGATCGTCGGCTATTTTGCCAACGGCGTGTACCAGTTCCTGTTCCTGTTTGTGGTGGGCGTGATCATCAAGGTTCCGGCGAACCATCCCTTAATCAAGCCGGACGGGATCGGCATCCGTTCTACCGTGGATTTAGGCATGGCGGATAAGGGCGGCCTTAAGTACGCGCTTGATAATATCGAAAAGATTCCGTTCACGCACGCTTTGATCCTGATCGCATCGGCGATTCTGATTCTCCAGATCCTGCGTTTTGTCCGCAATAAGACAGCGATGCAGATGAAGAAGAACCGGATCATGACCATCATCAATATGGCGCTGTGCGTGATTGTGATCGGGATTGGGGCATACTCGATTTCAGCGAAGAACAGCCTGACCGTGGTGGCCAAGGTTCCGGTGGTGACGGTGCTTCTGATTGCCGCGCTCTGTGTGTTTACGGAGCTGATTTTGAAGACAAAGCTGGGCCAGGATTTCAAGGCTGTGGGCCAGAGCCAGCGCATCGCCGAGGTTTCCGGTATCAATGTGGATAAGACGCGTATCATTGCGGTTATCCTTTCCACTGTTCTGGCAGCGTGGGGACAGGTGATCTTTCTCCAGAATGTGGGAACACTGAATACGTATAATGCGCATTCACAGGTCGGCATGTTTGCCGTGGCTTCCATCCTGGTGGGCGGCGCGTCCACCTCCAAAGCGACGGTCAGCCAGGCTCTGATTGGAACGATCCTGTTTAACGCGATGTTTATCATGTCCCCGGAGATCGGCCAGGCAGTGTTCGGCCAGGCGCTTCTGGGTGAATATTTCCGTACCTTTATGGTATACGGCGTCATCGGTTTTGCCCTGGGGCTTTATGTCTGGAAGGCAAACCGCAAGAGCAGGCTTACGATTTGATAAAAGCAGGGCGGCCGGACGCGTTCCGGGCGCTGTGAGGATTAGGATACCATTTTAAACGGGTATCCTAATTTTTATGGCTGGGAGCTCACACTATCTTTGCCGGAAGATTGCAGAGAAAACGCGGCGGATGCGGCGCTTTGCAGCCCTGCCTGAGAAAAGAGGATAAAATAGAATGGAAATAGAAGAGCAGATTGCACGTCTGGAAGTGAATGCAGCGAAAGCGGAGGAGGCCTGGCAATCGGAGAAGGAACGGTTTGAGCGGATCCGGGCCGTGTGCGATAAGAATGCCGAAGCAATCTGCAGAATGAATGTGCATTGGATGGAGTCTGTGCATGAGGGGACGGGCAAAGCGCAGGGTGAAGGAGGCTCCTGGCAGAGATCGGTGAGGCGCTTTGAGAGGAAGTGCAGGGATTTAAAGGGATGGCCGCACAGGGGCGAAAAGGAGTGGATTAACCTGCAGTCCCGCCTGAAGGAGGCGCAGTTTGAGCTCAAATGGATTGAAAACCAAATGTATGACTGTGCCAGGGGCCAGCGCCGCAAATTGCTGGCCAGGCTTAAGGCTGAGAAGGAGCGCTGCGGCGATCTGGAGCAGGCGCAGCTTGCGGTCGAACAGTGGGAAGCCCTGTATCTGATGTTTATGAAAGATCTGGAACGGCGGAGGGATTCGTGGATGGACGAGCGTTTTTATGAGATGGAACGCAGGGATATCCGCGCTAAAATGGCGTGCTGCGCTCCATACTGCGCCCCGATCATTCAAATCGTTTCCGATCATCTGAGAAGCTTAGACCAGAAGATCTTTGGATCCGGAGAGAAAATCCCGGATGAGATATGTGAGGAAATCGAGTATTACGCGGTGGGAATTCTGTTTCTGGAATATCATCTGTATAATTACAGGCAGGCTGAAGCGCGCATGGGCGCTATGGCCCATGAGCTGGACAGGCTGAAAGAGAGGCTTTCGTGACAGCAGCCGCAGGTTCGGCGATGAATGAGCAGGGGGCCGAAAGGTCAGGGGCTTTGAAAAATGTTCCGGAATTCCTGCTCTGTCAGCGTGGAACCCTGCACCCCCACAACAGCCGCAGCCACGCGGCCTGCTGTCTCTATGGCCTCCCTCATCGGGCGGCCGAGGCTTAAGCATCCCATCACTGCCCCGATATGGGAATCTCCGGCTCCGATGGCGTCAACGATCCTGGCCGGAACAGCGGGAATATAGTAAGAGAGGCCGTCCGGCTGCAGGCAAAAGCAGCCCTGCTCTCCCAGGGTGACGATGACTGTATTACCTGTTTCGGACAGCAGAATCCGCGCGGCCCGCTCGACAGGCGTTTCCCCGCAGGACAGCTCCGGCTCCTTTTCCTTTCCTTCACTGAGCGCAAGGGCTTCGGATTCATTGATGTGCAGCACAGGGTGAAGCGCATAAAGCCTCTTCATTTTTTCTTTTTCTATAAAAATGCCCCTGGGACCCGGAGCGAAAAACAGCTCGCGATCCGGATAGCATTCCAGATATTCAATCAGTTCATATCCGGTGGGCTCTTCGATTTCCAGTCCGCAGATGTAGACCATGTCAAAGGAGTCATTGTCAAACGCCTCCATCCAGGCTTGGTGAAACGTATATTCCGCCCCGTGCCATGATAAAAAGGTGCGCTCTCCGCCTGACTCGACGAGGCAGTAGCAGCAGCCGTTTTCCTGATCCGGAACGCGGATCGCGGCGGGAAAGCCTCTCTTTTCCAGCTCCCGGGCCGTGAATTCACCGTACAGGCCGGTTCCGACCGGAGAGATGAGAGTCACCGGGGCGCCAAAGAGGCGGATGGCGGAGGCTGTGTTGTAGGCGCAGCCGCCGAGGGAGAGCGTGTGGCCGGTGGGATGCAGATCCTCCTGGGTGCGCGGGAGGTGGTGGAGATTGATGATGATGTCCACGCAGGTGGAGCCGATGGCAAGGATATGCTTTGGGAAGCGGGGAAATTGGTTCTGGGTCATGGGGAACTCCTTTCTTTATGCTGTGTCTGCGCGGTTACGGTTCGTGCGCCGGCCAGTGCAAAGCGTGTTACCGGGCTCAGCCCGGCAGGGGCGGGGGCCGTAACGAAATCTGAGAAAGTGCTTGCAAAGTCCCGCGCAAAACAGTACAATGATTTTAGCTTCACTTTACATCCTTTGCAGGAGCGTGAAATGGAGCTGTTTTGTTACAGTCCACATAAACAATAATGACTCATATTTCATGGAAGGAGCGCGATTACCCATGAAGAAGTCCTATGAAATGGACATGTGCAGCGGTTCGGTTGTGAAAAAGGTTTTGTCGTTTTCGACGCCGCTTATGCTGTCCGGTGTTCTGCAATTACTTTTTAACGCTGCGGATGTGATTGTGGTGGGGCGGTTTGCGGGGAGACAGTCCCTGGCGGCGGTGGGGTCAACGACGGCTCTGATTAACCTGCTGGTCAATATCTTTATCGGTCTTTCGATTGGCGTAAATGTTCTGGTGGCCCGCTATTATGGGGCTAAAAATGAGAAGGATCTCAGCGAGACGGTACATACCGCGGTGGCGGTGAGCCTGGTGAGCGGGCTGGCTTTGATTGCAGCCGGTTTTTTTGCTTCCCGGTTTATGCTGGAGCTGATGGGCACGCCGGAGGATGTACTCTATAAATCGGTGATGTATATGCAGATTTACTTTGCCGGTATGCCGGTGATCATGGCCTATAATTTCGGGAGCGCGATCCTCCGGGCTGTGGGCGATACGAAGCGGCCGCTGTATTTCCTGACCATGGCCGGGGTGATCAATGTGGCTCTGAACCTGTTTTTCGTGATCCGGCTGAATATGGATGTGGCCGGCGTGGCGCTGGCGACGGTGCTGTCCCAGTGTATTTCAGCGGCCCTTGTGTTCCGCTGCCTGATGCAGGCGGAGGGAGGGCTTAAGCTGCGCTTAGACAAGCTCGCCATCCATAAGCGCAAGCTGATGATGATCATAAAGGTCGGGCTTCCGGCCGGCATGCAGGGGGCGATTTTCTCGATTTCCAATGTGCTGATCCAGTCGTCCGTGAATTCGTTTGGCTCCATCGCCATGGCGGGAAATACGGCTTCGCAGAATATTGAGGGCTTTATCTATGCCTCTATGAATGCGCTGTACCAGACGAATTTAAGCTTTACGAGCCAGAATATCGGCGCTCAGAAGTATTCGCGTATTAACCGCATCCTTCTGGTCTGCCAGGGAACGGTGACGGCAGTGGGCGTGATCCTGGGATTTGCGGCCATGGCCCTCTCAGGGCCGCTGCTGGGGATCTATTCCTCGGATCCGGAGGTGATCTCCTACGGCATGCTGCGCATGTCCGTGATCTGTACCACGTACTTTATCTGCGGGTGGATGGATACCATGGTGGGAAGCATGCGGGGCATCGGCTATTCTGTCCTGCCGATGATCGTATCCCTGACAGGGGCCTGCGGGCTGCGGGTGATCTGGATCTTTACGATTTTTGCATGGCAAAGCACGCTGACAGTGCTGTATCTGTCCTACCCGGTGTCCTGGCTGGTTACGGCCACGGCGCATGTGATATGTTATCTGCTGGTCCGCCGCAGGCTGCCGAAGACGGACGGCAATACAGGAGCTTACGTCACATGATAATGCCGTCGCAGGCGTCGCGTTTAAATTCCATAATATCGCCGGGCTGGCAGTCCAGCGCCTCACAGATGGCGTTTAAGGTGCTGAAGCGGATCGCGCTTATCTTCCCGGTCTTGATTTTTGAAAGGTTGACGTTGGACACGCCAACCTTTTCTGACAGTTCCTTTAATGACATCTTTCGATCTGCCATGACGCGATCCAGTCTTAATATAATGGCCATGTTCCGGTATCCTTTCGGGCGTGCAGATGGCGGGAATGATTTTTCAGACACACTCTAAAGCGTTTCATCCGATTCCACCTGCAGGCATGTTCCATATTCAAAAATCAGGCTGAGCGCGTAAAAGAAACAGGCAAACATCAGTGGAAACAGGAACATCAATATGGATGCCCCTCTGAGAATAAAGGACGCTAAAAACAGGATCATCGCGATGGCGGCAAATATAGAATAACATCGCTTCCAATAACCTGTAATCCGTGGTGTGAAAGGGGTCTCCCCATTCTGTATGGATTGGAATACCTTTAAAATACAGTAAAAAATATAAGCGCCAATGCCGGAAACCGCAATTTGGCCGGCCAGATTCAGCGCAAAAGCAGAAAGGCTGGGCTGTCCTGCGGCATAATCATATTTTAAAGTGTGTTGAAACAGAACGTAAATCATCAGCGGCCAGCCTTTTAAGCCATTTTCCTGCTCCAGAATGCGCATGATAGAGCCCTGAAATGCGATCCCTGCGGCCAGTATAAAAAGATAAAAGAGGCCGGAGCACAGATACACGGCGATAAGGAATTTCGCGGCCTGGCAGATGGTTTTGCTCTCCTCCTGAAGGCGCGTGAGCGCGCGTGCTTTTGAATTCATATCCAGTGAGGTCTGCATATTTACCATAGTAATTCCTCCTTATCTGAGTAAACGTATGTCTTGGAATCTGCAGGCGCAGATACAGATAAGCCGCGCGGTACAGAGGCGCGTC
The DNA here is from genome assembly GCA_009911305.1 of Clostridiaceae bacterium. Lineage (GTDB taxonomy): Bacteria > Bacillota > Clostridia > Lachnospirales > Lachnospiraceae > Otoolea. Next base: position 45,231 of record QXXC01000011.1, read on the forward strand.
TGATAATTTTATTGTACCGGATTGGTCTGGATAAGTCAAGAAAAAATTAATGATAAACATTAAAAAATAGTCGATATTAATAAACAAAATTGGAAAATTTCTTTTTTATGAAACCATTCTGAGAAAAGAGGCTGGATAGCATGGCGCAATTGTGATAAGATGAAAAAATCCCTGTCAAGAAAAAACACTTGACACCGCCCCTGTCTTGTAGTATGCTATCTCAGGTGATTGAAATGGAACGAATTGTAGAGCAGGGACTTTTATATGATTTCTACGGCATGCTTCTGACCATGCATCAGCGGGAGATTTATGAAGGCGTCGTGTTCCATGATTTTTCTGTCAGCGAGATCGCCAAGGAGCAGGGAATCAGCCGGCAGGGCGTCCATGATATGATCAAGCGCTGCGACCGGATTCTGAGGAATTATGAGGAAAAGCTGAAGCTGGTGGAGAAGTTTATGAAGACCAGACAGATGGTTGAGGAGATCCACAGCCTGACCAAGGAGTTTAAGAGATGCCAGGATCCGCATCTGATCGAACGGATCGAGAGGATTTCCGATGATATCCTGAATTTAGGATAGGGCATTTCACTTCAGGATGTTCTGGTTTGCAGCAGGATATGATTCCGGAGGGCGTTCCGGCAGTGATACGGGAGGTTTTGAATGGCTTTTGAGAGCTTGGCGGACAAATTACAGAACGTATTTAAAAATCTGACGGGAAAAGGGCGTCTGACGGAGAGCGATGTGAAGGCAGGGCTGAAGGAAGTGAAGATGGCGCTTCTGGAGGCGGATGTCAGCTTTAAGGTAGTGAAACAGTTCATCAGCTCTGTTCAGGAGAAGGCGGTCGGCCAGGATGTCTTAAACGGTCTGAATCCGGGGCAGATGGTGGTGAAGCTCGTCAACGAGGGGCTGGTGGATCTGATGGGCTCGGAGCGGACAGAGATCGCCTTAAAGCCGGGCAATGAGATCACGATCATCCTGATGGCCGGCCTCCAGGGAGCCGGTAAGACCACCACCACAGCGAAGATTGCGGGAAAGCTCAAGTCACAGGGGAGAAAGCCTCTGCTGGCGGCCTGCGACGTATATCGCCCGGCAGCGGTGGAGCAGCTCCAGAAGAACGGCGAAAAGCAGGGTGTACCGGTATTTTCGATGGGAACTGGCCATAAGCCGGTGAACATCGCCAGGGCGGCGGTGGAGCACGCGGCGAAGAACGGGTTCAATGTCGTGATCCTCGATACAGCAGGGCGTCTTCATATCGACGAGGATATGATGAACGAGCTGGTGGAGATCAAGGAGAATGTGGAGGTATTTCAGACGCTTCTGGTGGTTGACGCCATGACCGGGCAGGACGCGGTGAATGTGGCCGGCTCCTTTGAGGAGAAGATCGGGATTGACGGCGTGATTCTGACAAAGCTGGACGGCGATACGAGGGGCGGGGCGGCCCTGTCCGTCAAGGCAGTGACCGGAAAGCCGATCCTGTATGTGGGTATGGGCGAGAAGCTCTCGGATCTGGAGCCGTTTTATCCGGATCGGATGGCGTCCAGGATTTTGGGCATGGGCGATATCCTGTCCATTATCGACAAGGCGGCGGCTGTGATCGACGAGGATCAGGCCAGGGCGCTCGGCCAGAAGCTCAAAAAGGCGGAATTTGACTACAATGATTTCCTGGAGCAGATGAACCAGATCAAGAAGATGGGCGGCATGGCCAGTATTTTGAGCATGATGCCCGGCATGAACCAGATAAAGGATCTGGATCTGGATGGCAATGAGAAAGCCATGGGCCGCGTGGAAGCCATTATTCTGTCCATGACGGCAGAGGAGCGAAGAGATCCGGATCTGATGAATCCCTCGCGCAAGAAGCGCATCGCCAGGGGGGCCGGCGTGGATATCGCGGAGGTCAACCGCCTGGTCAAGCAGTTCGGGGAGATGAAGAAGATGATGAAGCAGCTTCCCGGCATGATGGGAGGCGGAAAGCGCAGAGGAGGCCTGGGCGGCATGTTTGGGAAGATGAAGCTGCCGTTTTAGGCGTAACATGGTTAGTATGATGCGGTTCGTATGATAAGCGGTTTCATTCCCCTTTGAGGGGGATGGGAGCGGATGTACAGCCTGCATTATCTATATTATAGAAAGAACATTTAAGGGAGGTGAATGAAGATGGTAAAGATGAGACTGAAAAGAATGGGCCAGAAGAAGGCGCCTTTCTATAGAATTGTTGTTGCAGATTCCAGATCCCCGAGAGACGGAAGATTCATCGAGCAGGTTGGCTACTATGATCCGAATACGGATCCGAGCACGATCAAGTTCGACGAGGAGGCTGCAAAGAAGTGGTTAGCAACAGGTGCTCAGCCAACCGAGACCGTCGGTAAGCTTTTAAAAATCGCCGGTATCCAGTAAACCAGCTCAGCCTGTGAGGTAAATGGTTATGAAAGAATTAGTTGAGATTATCGCGAAAGCGCTGGTTGAGAACCCAACTGAAGTTACTGTGACGGAAACGGTGAAGGATGACGAGATTGTGCTGGAGCTGAAGGTCGCGCCTTCCGATATGGGCAAGGTGATCGGCAAGCAGGGCAGGATTGCAAAGGCGATCCGCTCTGTCGTGAAAGCGGCGGCTTCCAGGGACAATAAAAAAGTAATTGTTGAGATTCAGTAACAAAAAAGCCGTTGTTCCGTGAGGATGACGGCTTTTTTCTGCGCAAAGGCGCATGAGGAGGAAGAGATGGAGGAGTTTCTGCGTGTGGGAGTGATCACATCTACCCACGGGCTTCGGGGAGAGGTAAAGGTATTTCCCACAACGGATGATGTGAAACGTTTTAAGAGCCTTAAGAGGGCTGTGATCGATACAGGGGCGGGGCTTCTTCCGGTGGAGATAAGCCAGGTTCGTTTCTTTAAAAATCTGGCGATCCTGAAATTTAAGGATCTGGACTCGATTAACGATGTGGAGCCGTACCGGAAGCGGGATCTTCTGGTGAGACGCGAGGACGCGGTTCCTCTGGGGCCGGACGAGCATTTTATAGCGGATCTGATCGGGCTTTCGGTGGTAACGGACGCCGGGGAGGAATTCGGGACGGTGCGGGATATCCTGCAGACAGGGGCAAATGATGTGTATGTCATTGACGGCAGGGATGGAAAGGAATATCTGTTTCCATCGATCAGAGAGTGCATCCTGGATGTGAATCTGGAACAGGGCCAGGTGACGGTCCACATCATGGACGGGCTTCTGGATCTGTGACGTATACGAACGCGCTGTGGAGAGAACATACATGCATTTTCATATTCTTACCCTGTTTCCGGAGATGGTGACAGGGACTTTAAATACAAGCATTACGGGCCGCGCGATGGAAAAGGGGCTGATCCGGGTGGATGCGGTCAATATCCGGGATTATTCTAAAGATAAGCATCATCATGTGGACGACGCCCCGTACGGAGGGGGAGCCGGGATGGTGATGCAGCCGGGTCCTGTGTTTGACGCCTATGAGGCCCTGGCCGCCCGCCTGGGGAAGCGTCCCAGGGTTCTCTATATGACGCCCCAGGGGCGTGTGTTTAACCAGGACATCGCCGGGGAGCTCGCGCAGGAGGAGGATCTGGTCTTCCTGTGCGGCCATTATGAGGGCATTGACGAGCGCGTGCTGGAGATGATTGTCACGGATCCGCTCTCGATCGGCGATTACGTGCTCACCGGGGGCGAGCTGCCGGCTATGGTGATGATTGACTGCATCAGCCGTCTGATCCCCGGGGTGCTGAACAATGACGTTTCCGCCGAGTTTGAGTCTTTTCACGACAATCTTCTGGAGTACCCGCAGTATACGCGGCCGGAATCGTTTATGGGCAGGCGCGTGCCGGAGGTGCTGCTGTCCGGACACCACAAAAATATCGGGCAGTGGAGACGTCAGAAGGCGATAGAGAGGACGCTTCGGGCGCGGCCGGATTTGCTTGAACAGGCGTCCCTGACGCCAGAGGAGCAGGCGTTTTTGGAGGAGCTTAAGAAAAGCGCGGAGTTGACAAACGGATAGCCGGGATATATAATGAAGAAGAATTTTGTTCTTGCAAAATGGTATGCCTGCCGCGGGCCGCTTATCGCAGAATGTGCGTAAAAGCCTGTCCCGCAGCGTGGTAAATCCTGCCTCCGGCCGGGCTTAATCAGGCTGATTGATATCAATAATTAAGGAAGGATACTCATGAGAAACAAGCAGAAAATTTTGATCGCAGACGACTCAGAGATGAACCGCGCTATCTTAACAGAGATGCTGGACGCAGAGTATGAGATTATTGAGGCAGAGGATGGGACAGAGGCCGTAGCGGCGCTGCAGAAGTACGGAACCGAGCTTTCCCTGGTCCTCCTTGACATTGTTATGCCGAAGATGGATGGCTTTGGCGTTCTTATGGTTATGGATCAGCACCGGTGGATTGATGATATTCCGGTTATTATGATCTCAGCGGAAAATTCGTCTTTTCAGATTGAAAGGGCATATGATCTGGGAGTTACGGATTTTATTAACAGGCCCTTTGACGCGCGTGTGGTCCATCGCAGGGTGGTCAACACGCTTCTTCTGTATACCAAGCAGAAGCGCCTGATCGATCTGGTAACGGAACAGATCTATGAAAAAGAGAAGCAGAGCAGCCTGATGGTGGATATCTTAAGCCACATCGTTGAATTCCGGAACGGGGAGAGCGGCCTGCATGTGCTGCATATCCGTGTGCTGACCGAGCTGTTTTTGAAGCAGCTTGTCACGATGACGGATCAGTATCCTCTCACCCAGACGGATATTTCGATGATCAGCACAGCGTCTGCGCTCCATGATATCGGGAAAATCTCCATATCCGGGAAGATTCTGAATAAACCCGGGAGACTGACCGAGGAAGAGTTTGCCATTATGAAGACGCACTCCGCGATCGGCGCGGACATCCTGCGGCAGCTTCCTTTCCATCAGAACTCACCGCACGTGAAGACGGCGTATGAAATCTGCCGCTGGCATCATGAGCGATACGACGGCCGGGGGTATCCGGACGGCTTAAAGGGAGATGAGATCCCGATCTCGGCGCAGATCGTGGCCCTGGCGGACGTCTATGACGCGCTTACCAGCGAGAGAGTATATAAAAAGGCGATCCCGCACGAGGAGGCGGTCAGGATGATCCTGGACGGCCAGTGCGGCGTGTTTAACCCGCTCCTGCTCGAATGTCTGACAGCGGTTTCGGAAAGCCTTCCGGAGGAGCTTAAGCAGGATACGGCCAGGATGGATCCCGAAGGGGTAAAGGAGCTCACGGAGGAGCTTCTGCGCCGCCATGAGATCACGTCCTCGGAGCGCACGCTCCAGCTTCTGGAGCATGAGCGTATGAAATACAGCTTTTTCGCCTCTCTTTCAGAGGAGATTCAGTTTGAATATACGGAGGTTCCGTCCATGCTCAGCCTCTCCTCGTGGGGAGCGGAGCGTCTTGGGCTTCCGGAGATGATCATGGATCCCATGCATGACGATCAGGTATGCTCGATCGCGGATATGGAGCGCATCGGAAGGCTCAGAAAGCTTCTGCGCGCCACGACGCCGGAGCAGCCGAACGTGCAGTATGAGTGCAAGCTGTCCGTGGGAGGGATTGAGCGGTGGGCGCGCTTTATCTGCAGGGCGATCTGGTCGGCCGATATGCCGCCGCAGTATATGGGCGCGTTTGGCAAGACGGTTGATATCCACGAGGAGCGCCTGCGGATTGAACATCTGGAGCATGAGGTGGCTCATGACACGCTGACAGGGCTTTTGAACCACAAGCATGCGAGAAAGCGGATTGTCTCTCAGATGAAGGACGATCCGGGCGCGAAATTCGCCCTGGCGGTTCTTGACCTGGATGATTTTAAGTCTGCAAATGATACATACGGCCATATGTTCGGCGATGAGGTGCTCAAGTATTCTGCCAATCAGTTAAAGAGCAGTGTGCGGGGCAATGATATAGTGGCCCGCATCGGCGGAGACGAATTCCTGATTTTCTTAAAGTGCGAGAAGAACCTGGAGGCGATCATGGATCGGATCTTCCATTCACTGCTTGGAACGTATAAGGCATTTCCGATCTCGTTCAGCATGGGCGTTGCGCAGACGGAGATCGCCGGGACGGACTATCCGGGCCTGTTCCAGGCGGCGGATCACGCGCTTTACACCGTGAAACGCAGCGGTTCCGGGCGTTATTGCTTTTATGATACATCGATGCAGGAGGGAAATGTCACCTTTTCCATGATCGATAAGGTATATGAAGAGGACGGCAGGGACGACGGGTGACACTTGAATAACACAGGAATGAAGGCCGCCGGGTATGGGGACGGTTACAGAGAACAGGAGGGAAAGCGATATGATGAGCCTGGAAGCATGCTATGACGCGCTTGGAGGAAACTATAAGGCGGTGCTTGGCCGCTTAAGCAGCGAGCGGATTGTCAAAAAATTTGTACTGAAATTTTTGAATGATCAGAGCTACGTCCTGCTGGAGCAGTCCATGCAGGATAAAAATTATGAGGAAGCCTTCCGGGCGGCGCATACGATCAAGGGAGTGTGCCAGAATCTGAGCTTTGACAGGCTCGGCGATTCCAGCAGCCGCCTGGCGGAGGCGCTGCGGTCCGGGTGGACGCCGGAGGCGGACGCTCTTGTGGACGAGGTAAAGCGGGATTACCAGGAAACCGCAGACGCGATCCGGGCGTTCCAGACAGAAAATGGGGAGAGTTAAGGTGCGGAACAGAATATCGCGTTTTTTGGTGAGCAGCGCAGCCTTGGTTACGATTCTCTGCGCAGCGGTCTTTTCCTTCCTGGCGTTTTTTATGAACAAGAGGAGTCTGGAAACCATCCGTGAGATCGGCAATATCTATATGTCGGGCATGAGCGAACAGATTTCCCGCCACTTTGGGACAACGATGATTCTGCGGCTGTCACAGATCGAGGCGCTGCTCGACAGCTTCCCTCCGGAACGCCAGGGAGGAGAGGAGCTTCGGGAATCGCTCACGTACAATGCAAAGGCCAGGGGCTTTGAATACCTTGCGTTCTATTCGGAAGACGGGCAGTTTGAGATGATTTACGGCGCCCCGATCCATGTGACGGATCCGAAGCCGTTTCTGGACTCCTTAAACAGGGGAGAAAAGAAGATTGCCGTCGGGACAGACGCACAGGGCAACAATATCGTCCTGCTGGGCGTTTCATCGACGTATGAGATGTCCGGCGGGTTAAAGTGCACGGCTCTGGTGGCGGGTCTTCCGGTGGAATATATCAGCACCACCCTGTCCCTGGATGTCAATGATTCCCTGGTCTATTCGCATATCATCCGAAAGGACGGCAGCTTCGTCATCCGCAGTGCGGACGCGAGCCGTGATACATATTTTGAGCGTATCCTGGAGACAAGCTATACGTATGACGGAGTGACGCCCGAGATGACAATTGAAAAACTGGAGGCCGCCATGGAGGCGGGGGAAAGTTATTCGGGGATTGTGCAGACAGATGAGGGAAGACGGCATATTTACAGCATCCCTCTGCCGTATTCGGAGTGGAATCTTCTGACCGTTATGCCATATGGAGCGCTGGATCAGTCTGTCAACAGGCTGGGAAGGCAGTGGTCAGTGATGGCGCTGGGAGGCTGTATTCTGGTTGTAGCGGTTCTGATTCTTGTGTTCGCCAAATATTTAAAGCTGGCGCGCCAGCAGATGATCGCGCTTGACGAGGCGAGAAAGGAAGCCGTTCAGGCAGCCAGGGCCAAGAGTGAATTTCTGTCCAATATGAGCCATGACATCCGGACGCCGATGAACGCGATTGTCGGGATGACGGCGATTGCCACAGCAAATATCAACAACCAGCAGCAGGTTCAGAACTGCCTGCGCAAGATCACCCTCTCCAGCAAGCATCTTCTGGGACTCATCAACGACGTGCTGGATATGTCCAAGATTGAGAGCGGGAAGATGACGCTCAATGTGGATCAGATCTCGCTCCGCGAGGTCATGGACAGTATCGTCAATATCGTCCAGCCTCAGATACGCAGCAAGAATCAGCAGTTTGACGTGGTGATTCACGATATTACCGCAGAAAATGTATACTGCGACAGCGTGCGCCTGAATCAGGTGCTCTTAAACCTGCTCTCCAATGCGATCAAATTCACGCCGGAGAAAGGACGGATTCTGATTTCCATGTATGAGGAGCCGTCCGAGATCAGCCAGGATCACGTGCAGATCCATATACGTGTAAAGGACAGCGGAATCGGGATGACGCCGGAGTTCAAGGCGCGTATCTTTGAGTCCTTTGTGCGCGAGGACAGCGCCCGCGTCCGCAGGACAGAAGGCAGCGGCCTGGGCATGACGATCACAAAATATATTGTGGACACAATGGGCGGCACGATCGACGTGGAGAGCGAGCCCGGCAAAGGCAGCGAGTTCCATATCGCGCTGGATCTGGAGATCGCGGATATCCAGGAGGCGGACATGATCCTGCCGGACTGGAGGATGCTTGTGGTTGACGATGACAGAGAGCTGTGCGAGAGCACCGTGTCAGCGCTGAAATCCATTGGAATTACAGCTGACTGGACGCTGTCCGGCGAGGCGGCGGTGCGCATGGTTGACGAGCGCTATCAGAGAAATGACAGCTATCACATCATTCTTCTGGACTGGAAGCTGCCGGGCATGGACGGGATCGAGACGGCGCGCAGGATCCGGGAGCGCCTGGGAGAGAATGTGCCGATTCTGCTGATTTCCGCCTACGATTGGGGCGAGATTGAGGAGCAGGCAAGGGGCGCGGGCGTCAGCGGCTTTATTTCCAAGCCCCTGTTCAAGTCTACCCTGTTCCACGGCCTTAAAAAGTATGCCGATATGGACAGCGTTCCGGCGGAGAAGGAAAGCGAGCGGAGCATTGATTTTACCGGGCGCAGGATCCTTCTGGCCGAGGACAATGAGCTGAACTGGGAGGTGGCGGAGGAGCTCTTAAAGGAGCTTGGCCTGGAGCTTTTCTGGGCGCAGAACGGCCGGATCTGCCTGGATATGTTTGTGGACTCCCAGGAGGGCTATTACGATGCGGTCCTGATGGATCTGCGGATGCCGGAGATGAACGGTTATGAAGCCACGGAGGCAATCCGGGCGCTGCCGCGGGCCGATGCGGGACTTCCGATCATCGCCATGACAGCGGACGCGTTTTCGGATGATATCCGGAAGTGCCTGGAATGCGGGATGGATGCGCATGTGGCGAAGCCGATTGATATCCGGGAGCTGTCGCATTTGCTGGAGAAATATATTGGTCAGTAATAAATATGCGGCGGGACTTGCAATTACCGGATTTTTGTGGTAAACTATTACCCTGTGAAATAAAGAGATGCTCCGCTGTTGCCGTGCGGCATTAAGAGCGTCAAAGATTTTAAAGGAGGTTCACTGAGATGAACGAGATTATCAGGAAGATTGAGACAGAGCAGTTAAAGGAGAGCGTGCCGTCCTTCAATGTGGGAGATACGGTGAGAGTATCTGCGAAGATCAAAGAGGGAAACCGTGAGAGAATCCAGGTGTTTGAGGGCACTGTGATCAAGAGACAGAACGGGGGCTTAAGAGAGACCTTTACCGTGCGGAAGAATTCCAACGGCGTGGGCGTTGAGAAGACGTGGCCGCTGCACTCCCCGTCGGTTGTGGATGTTCAGGTTGTGAGACGGGGCAAGGTAAGGAGAGCGAAGCTGTACTACTTGAGAGACAGGGTCGGCAAGGCTGCCAAGGTAAAAGAGCTTGTAAAATAAGAGGTATAAAGCGCAGGGGGACAATGAAAATTGTCCCTTTTATCTTCGTATAAAAACAGGGCGGGGAGCTTAGATGTATCAGGAAGAGAAGAGCAGCCGTGTGAGGCTGGTTGTGAACTGGATTGTGGATGTGATTGTGGTGCTCTCCATTGCCTGGTTCGTGGTGTTTGCCATGGGACGGCAGCTCGTCGTGTCAGGGCAGTCCATGGAACCGGAGCTTTCCCAGGGGGAAGTGGTTTTGATGAACCGGATTATCTACCATCTGAGGAAGCCGGAGCGCTTTGATATTGTGGCCTTTGAAAAGGAAGGCGAGAAGGGAAAATATTATATGAAGCGGATCATCGGGATGCCGGGGGAGACGGTTCAGATAAAGGACGGCCTTGTCTACATCGACGACCGGCTCCTGGAGGCGGAGGACGGGCTTCAGAGTGCGGCCCTTGCGGGCCTGGCCGAGCATCCGATCACGCTGGGGGAGGATGAATATTTCCTGCTGGGGGACAACCGAGAGAGCAGTGAGGACAGCCGCTTTGTGAATGTGGGCAATGTGAAAGAAGAACAGATAGGGGGCATTGTGTGGTTTCGGATCCGTCCGCTGAGCCGCTTTGGCCGGCTGGGGTTTTAGAGCATGCTTCATATATGCTCCGGGCGGGCCGGCGTCTGGTGTTTTTTGCAGGTTAGGAGGTTGACGGATGAATATACAGTGGTATCCAGGCCATATGACAAAGGCCAGGCGGGCGATGAAGGAGGACATGAAGCTCATTGATCTGATGATCGAGCTGGTGGATGCCAGGGTCCCGCTCGGAAGCCGGAATCCGGATATTGATGAGCTGGCCAGGGGGAAGAGCCGCCTGGTCCTTTTGAATAAGGCGGATCTGGCGGATGAGCGCTGGAATAAGGCATGGACGGCGTATTTTAAGGAGCGGGGCATACACGCCCTGGAGATCAACGCCAGGAGCGGGATGGGATTAAAGCAGATTTCACCGCTGGTGCAGGAGGCCTGCCGGGAAAAGATCGAGCGCGACAGGCGGCGCGGGATTTTAAACCGCCCGATCCGGGCCATGGTGGCCGGAATCCCCAATGTGGGCAAGTCTACCTTTATCAATTCCTTTGCGGGGAAGGCTTGTACGAAAACCGGGAATAAGCCGGGCGTGACCAGGGGAAACCAGTGGATCCGCTTAAACCGGACACTGGAGCTTCTCGATACGCCGGGGATTCTCTGGCCGAAATTTGAAGATCAGAGGGTGGGGCTTAAGCTGGCCTTTATCGGTACAGTAAATGACGAGATCATTGACCGGGAGGAGCTGGCCGCGGAGCTGATCCGCTTTCTAAAAGGGCATTATGAGGAGGCGCTGCGCGGCCGCTACGGGGAGGAAGCCGGGGCGGATGAGGATCCGTACCGGACGCTGGTCCGAATCGCAGAAGCGCGCTCCTGCCGTTTAAAGGGCAATGAACCTGACACAAAGCGGGCTGCGAACCTGTTCCTGGACGAATTCCGGGGCGGGAAGCTGGGGCGGATTACGCTGGAATTTCCGGAAGGGGTGAGCGGATGAAGACATGGAAGGGAGAGGCGCTTGTAAAGGAGCTGGCCCGCCTGGAGGGAATGAAGGAATATGAGAGGCTGTATGCGGCGGATACGTATATCTGCGGGATCGACGAGGCCGGCCGCGGTCCTCTGGCCGGGCCGGTGGTGGCGGCGGCGGCCATTCTTCCCAGGGACTGTGAGATCCTTGGCCTGAACGATTCCAAGAAGCTTTCGGCCGCCCGCCGCGAAGCGCTCTGTAAGGAGATACGGGAAAAAGCGGTTTCCTGCGGCGTGGGGATCGTGAGCCCGGAGGTGATTGACGAGATCAATATCCTTCAGGCTACATATGAGGCGATGCGGCGGGCGGTTGCCGCCCTTTCGGTGCGGCCGGATCGGTTTTTAAACGACGCGGTTGTGATTCCGGGGATTGAGGCGGACCGCCAGGTGAGCATCGTTAAGGGGGATGCAAAGAGCGTTTCCATAGCGGCCGCCAGTATTTTGGCCAAGGTGGAGCGGGATCATCTGATGGAAGCATATGACGGGCTCTATCCGCAATACGGCTTTGCCAGGCATAAGGGCTATGGGACGAGGGCGCATATGGAGGCGATCCGGGAATTTGGCATGTGCCCCATCCACCGGCGCACGTTTCTGAAGAAAATGGGGTGTGCGCAGGCGTGAGGCAGGGGGATGAGAGCTGCCGTGAGACGGGAAGCCGGTATGAGAGGGAGGCGGCCGCCCGCCTAAGCCGTATGGGATACCGGATCCTGGAGGAAAATTTCCGGTGCCGCCATGGTGAAATCGACCTGATTGCCATGGAGGGGAAGGTTCTTGTTTTCATTGAGGTGAAATACAGGAGCTCCTTAAGGAGCGGCGATCCGGCGGAGGCGGTTGACGGGAGGAAAAAAGAGCGCATCGTGCGCTGCGCTAAGTATTTTATGATGAAGCGCGGCTTCGGCGGGGAGACGCCGTGCCGTTTTGATGTGGTAACGTTTCTGCGGGATGAAGCGGGCGGGGAGAGCCGGTTCCGGCTGATCCGGGACGCATTCTGGGCCTGAGGGAGCGCATCCGGGCGTACAGGGAGGAGAGAACAGAAGGATGGATGTAAGAAGAAAGGGCGGCGCGCCGGTTCTGGAGATAAAAAAGACAAACGGAGTGACCTTTTTATCGTTCCCGCTCCTGGAGCGGACGGGGCTGGTAAGGCACGCGTTTTCCACGCGTCTGGGGGGCGTGAGCCAGGGTGATTTTGCGACGATGAATTTTTCGTTTACAAGGGGCGATGACCGGGAGGCGGTGCTGGAGAACTACAGCCGCATGGCAGGGGCGCTCGGCGTCATGCGGGAGCGCATGGTCCTGACATGGCAGACCCACACGACCAATGTGCGGCGCGTATATCCGGAGGACGCCGGAAAGGGCATTGTGCGGGAGCGGGATTACCGGGATGTGGACGGCCTGATCACCGATGTCCCGGGGATGACGCTGGTGACATTTTTTGCGGACTGCGTTCCTCTGTATTTCCTGGATCCGGTCCACCGGGCGATCGGCCTGTCGCACTCCGGATGGCGCGGGACGGTAAAGCGCATGGGCGCGGTGACGCTTTCTGAGATGGAGCGCGCGTTCGGGACGCGGCCGGAGGATGTTCTGGCCTGTATCGGGCCGAGCATCTGCAGGGACTGCTATGAGGTGGGGGATGATGTGGCAGGGGAATTCGGGGCGGTGTTTTCCGCCGCGGCCTGCGGGCGGATGCTGACGCCAAAGAAGGACAGGAAATTTTTTCTGGACCTGTGGGAGGCGAACCGGACGGTCCTTTTGGAGGCCGGCGTGAGGGAGGATCATCTGTCCGTGACGGATATCTGCACGCGCTGCAATCCTGAGCTTTTATTTTCCCACCGCTGGAGCGCGGAAAAAAGAGGGAATCTCTGTGCGTTTTTATCGCTTATATAAAAAGGAAACGGAGTCAGGCGCGCAATGGCAGACCTGGCTCCGTATCTGTTCCTGAAAGGAATCGTTCAATTGATGAAATCGTTTGCGGCAGAGCGGGCTTTATTTACCTGCCATCTGCTTTTCCTGTGCCTCGATCATCTTCTTAACCATATAACCGCCGACAGAACCGTTCTGCGCAGAGGTTAAGTTTCCGTTATAGCCGTTGGATAACGGTACGCCGAGCTCGCTGGCCACCTCCATTTTGAACTTGTTCATGGCTTCCTTTGCCTCCGGTACGTTTGTTTTGTTGGTTGTTGCAGACATAATAAACGCCTCCTTTTCATCTGTTTTGCCCATGTGATGTGTGTGTGTTTCATGGGCTGTTCTTTATGCTACATTCCTATTATGGCGCAAAGAACAGATAATACACTAGAAGCTTTTGGCAACAGGATGCGGTTTGTAACCGTTCAGCTCTTGACTTCGCGAAGTGTTTTTTGTGAACGAAGGCCACAGAAAATCTGAGAGCAGCGGATGTTCTGCATGAAGGGCGCGTAAGGAATTTTTCGCTTGTATCTCGTGCGATTACATACTATAATAGATAAAATAAAAAATAACAGGGGGCAGAATCGGATCGATGCGAGTGATTGCGGGAAGCGCCAGGCGGCTTCGCCTGAAAACCATGGACGGAATGGAGACAAGACCCACGACGGACCGGATCAAAGAGACGCTTTTTAATATGATACAGGATGATCTGTACGGATGCGCGTTTCTTGATCTGTTTGCCGGGAGCGGCGGGATCGGCATAGAGGCGCTCAGCCGCGGGGCAGAGCGGGCTGTTTTTGTGGAAAAGGATAAGAGGGCGGTATCGTGCATCCGCGAAAACCTTGCTGCGACCCGCCTGGAAGACAGGGCGCAGGTGATGGGCTGTGATGTATTGTCAGCGCTTTTGCGTCTGGAGGAGAGGAAGCAGGCGTTTGACTTTATTTTTATGGATCCGCCGTACGGGCGCGGGCTTGAAAAGGAGGCGCTTTCGTATCTTGCGCACTCGGCCCTGGCGGACGGGAACACGAGGATGATTGTGGAGACGTCGATCGGGACGGACACAGGCTATCTTCCGGAACTTGGCCTGACTCTTGTGAGGGAAAAGGTATATAAAACCAACAGGCATTTATTTATTACCAAAGGAGAAGCAATGAAATGAAAACAGCAATTTACCCGGGCAGCTTTGATCCGGTGACACTGGGCCATTACGATATTATTGAGCGTTCTTCCCAGATTTTTGACAGGGTGATCGTCGGGGTTTTAAAGAATCACGCAAAATCTCCGTTGTTTTCTGCCCCGGAACGTGTTAAGATGTTAGAAGACGTTACGGCGGGGCTGCCGAATGTGGAGGTGCGTTCCTTTAACGGCCTTTTGATTGATTTTGTCCGTCAGAACAAAGCGAGCGTCATAGTGCGGGGGCTCCGTGCGATCACGGATTTTGAGTATGAGCTGCAGCTGGCGCAGATGAACCGGGTGATTGCGCCTGAGATCGATACATTATTTTTAACGACGAATCTGAAGTATGCATATTTAAGCTCCAGCACGGTTAAGGAGGTCGCCAGGTACGGGGGTGATATTTCAGCCTTCCTGGATCCGCGGGTCGCCAGGCTGGTGGCTGCGAAATATGCGTCCGTTTCCCTGTAAACAGGCAGGTGAGAGAGGTAAGGAGAGATGCTATGAGCAGGATTGAACAAATTATCAATGAGATTGAAGAATATATTGATAGCTGTAAATTCCAGGCCTTGTCAAACTCCAAGATCCTTGTCAATAAGGAGGAGCTGGAGGAGCTTTTGGTGGAGCTGCGCCTGCGCGTTCCTGAAGAGATCAAGAAATATCAGAAGATTATCAGCAACCAGGACGCGATTTTGAGGGAGGCGCGCACCCAGGCGGACGCGATGGTGGCAGAGGCGACGGCGCAGACGAACGAGCTGGTGAATGAGCATGAGATCATGCAGCGGGCCTACTCGGAGGCGAACAGCATTATTGAGCAGGCGCAGGCGCAGGCGCAGGCCATTGTGGACGGCGCGGTGACAGAGGCGAATAATATCCGCCAGAGTTCGGTGCAGTATACGGATGATATGCTCGGGAGCCTGCAGGGCATTATCAAGCATTCCATGGACGGGGCGCAGGGCCGTTTTGAAGCGTTTATGAGCTCCATGCAGTCCAGCTTTGACATCGTTTCCTCCAACCGGAACGAGCTGGCCGGGAGCGTGATCCGGGAGCCGGAGGCAGAGGGCGCGCCCTACATGGGCGGGGAAGCGCCGATGGAGTAATCCCTGTTTTGTGGCGCGCGGCCTTCGCCCGCGAAGGACACCTTGCGCCGGCTGGCATGCGGACAGGAAGGTTTTAAGCTCCCTGAGCGGTTGCGAGGAGAAGGACGGCCGCAGAGAGGGCGGCGTGAAGGAGTTTCCATAGTACATAATGCCGGATAGAAAGTCCGGCATTTTTTATAACCGTGTTTGTCTGGGAAACGCCGGACAGCCCTCCGAAGGCGGCAAAGGCGAGGATGGCGGCGGAGGCCGATCGCCCGTTTATGGGGACAGGGCCGGACATGGAGCGGGAGACGGCGTCTATGCCGGTTGTCATTTCCACAATACCGGACAGGAACGGTTTGGGCAGGGCCGGGATATGGCCGGAGGAGGA
Organism: Clostridiaceae bacterium; assembly: GCA_009911305.1. Classification (GTDB taxonomy): domain Bacteria; phylum Bacillota; class Clostridia; order Lachnospirales; family Lachnospiraceae; genus Otoolea. The sequence goes on from QXXC01000011.1 coordinate 61,071, forward strand.
GATGAAGGCGGCCAGAATGGAGTAGATCATGAGAAAGCCGCCGATTTTCACCATGATCTCCAGCGCGTTCATTAAAACCTCGTCAAACGGAGCAGGGGCCGGTACGGCGGCATGGATTCGGGCATCATTTCCCGCCGGCCGGCCGGCTGTCCCGGCTCCGGCGCTTCTCCTGTCCCCGGCGTTTTCCCTGTGTCTGGCATTTTTCACGGTTCCGGCGGGCCGGTCCTTCAAAAGGGCGAGGGCCCTGGCTGTGAGGAGGAGCGGAAAAAGCGGGAGATAGAGGGCGAGGGCCGCTTTCCAGAGCGGGATTTCCGGCGCGAGGCGGGGGGCCATGTATCCGGCCAGGAACATGGGGCTGGGCCATCCGGCCGCGGCGAGCAGGATTCTCCCCTCTCTCTCCTGTATGAACCCGCCGCGCAGGAAGTCGGCTGTGGTCTTGGCTCCCATGGGATAGCCGCACAGAAGGCCGGCGATAAGGGCATAGCTCCCCTCCGGAGAGAGGCCGAAACACCTTAAGAGGGGGGCAAAGGGCTTCACGAGCAGCGGGACGCCGCCCCAGGCGACCAGGAGGCTGGAGCAGAGCATAAAGGGCAGGAGTGTGGGCAGGACGACCCCCCACCACAGGAGCAGCCCGCTTTTTGCGCCCGCGCAGGCGAGGGCCGGGTGCGTTAGGAGGAGGATCAGGGTCAGGATCGGCAGGATGGGAAGGATGGATTTTTTCATAGCGTTCCGAATAGAATGATTTATATACTATATGTCCGGGAGCGCCCAAGATATGATGATCCTTTTTCTGATTCTGCTGTCGCTGTTTAATGTGAGCCTGTTCCACTGGCTGGGCCAGGATCCGTCCTTTTACCGGCTGGATTCCTATACCTGGGAGAGCGGGGAATTCCGCGGCATGAAGCTCGGCCCGGCGGTGGCGGGGCTTGCGGAGGTGGACGGTGCGCGCCTGGCGGGCTTTATGCTCGATCACGCCTTTGATTTGACGCAGTTTGAGACAGAGGCTGACCTTTCAGGCCCTCTTGAGACGCTGGACATCCTGGACGGCCGCCGTCTTTTGCTGGAGCAGAAATCAGCGGCCTACAAAAAGCTGTGCCGTGCGTACGAGATCGTGTTTTCGGATCTGAAATATTTCCCCATCCCCGCCAGCACCCGGGCGGATACGCCGCCTGTCTCGTACGAGGACGGCTGGCAGCAGAAGCGGACCTACGGCGGAGAGCGGGGCCATGAGGGCTGCGACATCATGGGCATGGAGCGCGAGCGGGGCTTTTATCCAATCATCAGCATCACCGACGGCGTGGTGGAAAAGCTCGGCTGGCTGGAACAGGGCGGCTGGCGGGTAGGCGTCCGCAGCCCTTCGGGACTGTATCTGTATTATGCGCACCTGTTCTCCTACGCGGAGGGCTTAGAGGCCGGGAAGACGGTGCGGGCCGGGGAGCTTTTGGGGTATATGGGCGATTCCGGGTACGGGAAGCAGGAGAACACAGTGGGAAATTTTCCGGTGCATCTGCATCTGGGGCTTTATCTGAAGACCGATCACTTTGAGGAGATGAGCGTGAATCCCTATTGGGTGCTTAAGTATCTGGAAAAAAGGCGGTTATACTTTGATTATTAGCGGGAGCACAAAGTGCGGAGCAATCCGGTATCAAAGGGGGCAAAATACCTTTTGACCCCAACATCATGACATACAGGAATATTTCTAATTAATAAGAGGAACGATAGATTGGACAGTACAGCATTTTCGGAGCGATATATACAAAAAATGAAGGCCCTTCTGGGAGATTCGTTTGCAGAGTACGCGGCTTCGTGTTCGCAGGAACCGTGTTTTGGACTTCGCGTGAATACGCTGAAAACGGATCCGGAAGCTTTTTTTAAGCGGGCCGCTCAAGCAGGATGGGATCTTGAGAAGGTCGCATGGATTGCAAACGGTTTTTATTACGGAGAACCGGTGCGGCCCGGGCGGCATCCGTGGTATTCGGCGGGGCTTTACTATCTGCAGGAGCCGAGCGCGATGACGCCGGCGGCGGTTCTCGATGTCCGGCCCGGGGACAGGGCGCTGGATCTGTGCGCGGCTCCGGGCGGCAAGAGTACGGAGCTGGCGGCGGGGCTTCAGGGAGAGGGCGTCCTGTTTGCGAATGATATCAGCGCTTCGAGGGCAAAGGCCCTGCTTAAGAATCTGGAGCTTTCCGGGGCTTCCAATATCTGTGTGCTGAGCGAGACGCCAAAGAGGCTGGCAGAGCGTTTTCCGGAGTTCTTTGACCGGATCCTGGTGGACGCGCCGTGCTCGGGCGAGGGGATGTTCCGCCGGGATCCGGGAATGATAAGGAGCTATGCGGAGCGCGGGCCGGAGTATTATATGCCTCTGCAGAGGGAGATTGTCTCTGAGGCGGTGCGGATGCTGGCCCCGGGCGGGCGGCTTCTGTATTCGACCTGCACGTTTGACGAGGGGGAGAATGAAGGCTGCCTCCGCTTTGTCCTGGACGCGTTTCCACAGATGCGCCTCGTGGAGATTGAGAAGCGGGAGGGCTTTTCGCCGGGCATCGGCATGCCGGAGTGTGCGCGGCTGTTTCCCCATAAGATCCGGGGAGAGGGGCATTTTCTGGCGCTTCTTGAGAAGAACCCCGGGGCAGGTATGGAGGAGGAAACGCAAAGAAAGGGTGTTAAAAGGGTCCGGAGCGGGGAACAACGGGCTTTGGACGGTGCGGCGGGCGCTGCAGAGGCGGTTCATTTTCTGGAACAATGGGATGCCGGGCGCTTTGATCCCGGGCGCGTCTGCCTGGAGCGGGAGCGGCTTTATTATCTTCCCCGGGAGCTGTGCACAGGCCCGGCGGCGGATCGGAGCGGGCTGCGCTATCTGCGGACCGGGCTTTTGCTGGGGGAATTAAAAAAAGGGCGTTTTGAGCCGTCTCAGGCGCTTGCCATGGCGCTCCGGCCGGGAGACGGGCCCGGACGGCTGATGCTGTCATCCGGGGATGAGCGGGTGATCCGCTATCTGAAGGGCGAGACGCTTTCCCTGAGCAGCGGCGAGGCTGCCGGCGGGCCGGGAGAAGCGGCGCAGGGCGGGAAGCAGGCCGGGAGCTGGAGGCTGGTCTGCGTGGACGGGTTTCCGCTCGGCTGGGGACGCGTGCACAACGGCATGCTGAAGAATAAATATTATCCCGGCTGGAGGTGGCAGTGATGGGGAAATCCATGCGGCTTGATAAATTTTTAACGGAAATGAAATGCGGAAGCCGGAGCGAGGTCAAAGAGCGGATCCGCAGGGGAAGCGTCTGCGTGGACGGGCAGCCGGTTCTTGATCCGGGGTTCAGGGTGGATCCGGAGGAGATGCGGGTAGCGCTGAACGGGGAGACCGTGGGCTGGGCGGAGACGGAATACTATATGCTGAATAAGCCCCAGGGCGTTGTGTCCGCCACAGAGGACAGCCTTCACACGACCGTGGTGGATCTGATCGCGGATTCCAGGAGAAAGGATCTCTTTCCGGTAGGGCGACTGGATATCGATACGGAAGGCCTGCTGCTGATTACAAACGACGGGGCGCTGGCCCACCGCCTGCTCTCGCCGAACCGGAAGGTGGACAAGGTATATCTGGCGCATGTGACCGGAAGGCTGCCTGCGGATGTGGTGGAGCGGTTTGCAGAGGGGCTTACCCTTAAGGACGGGACGGCCCTGCGCCCGGCCTCTCTGACCTTTTTAAAAAATCCGGAGGAGGCCGGGGCGGCGGCAGAGGTTCTGCTGACCATCCGGGAGGGGAAGTTCCATCAGGTAAAGCGGATGTTTGAGGCGGTCGGGGGGACCGTAGTATACTTAAAGCGCGTTTCTATGGGGCCGCTTTCGCTGGATAAGGCGTTAAAGCCAGGACAGTACCGGGCGCTTACAGAGGACGAGCTTAGCCGGCTTGCCGGCATGCAAAGCCAAAAAGCAGGATGGGGCGGCGTTTAGCGGCCCTTGCTGTGCATATCGCAGGGCATCCTGCCGTTATACCCGGCAGAGGACGGGCCATTAGGAGGATTTCATATGATGTTGGAAGGAAAAAGGGCGGTTTTATTTGACCTGGACGGCACACTGGTGGATTCGATGTGGATGTGGAAGGCCATTGACATCGAATTTCTCGATCGGTTTGGGCATACATGTCCCGATGATCTGCAGAGAATGATTGAGGGAATGAGCTTTTCCGAGGGGGCCGCGTATTTTAAGGAGCGCTTTGGGCTCCCTATCACGGTGGAGGAGATCCGGGAGATCTGGATCGGGATGTCCATTGAAAAATACCGCACCAGCGTCCCGTTTAAGCCGGGAGCCGAGGCCTTTTTAAAGGAGCTGCGCGCGCGGGGAATACGGATCGGGATTGCGACGAGCAATGAGCGGGGGATTGTGGATACGGTTCTGCGCGCATTAAAGGCCGAGGGGTATTTTGACGCCATCACCACAGGCTGCGAGGTGGCGGCCGGAAAGCCGTCCCCGGATATCTACTTAGAGGCGGCGAAGCGCGTGGGGGCGGATCCGTCGGAGTGCATGGTATTTGAGGATGTGCCGGCCGGAATTCTGGCGGGCAAGCGCGCCGGCATGGAGGTCTGCGCCGTGGAGGACGCGGCTTCGAGGCGCCTGGAGGGGGAGAAAAGACGGCTGGCGGATTATTACATACGGGATTATGAGGAGCTTCTTGAATCATGAGCAATGATTTTTTACCGATTACCAGAGAAGACATGCAGGCGCGCGGCTGGGAGGCCTGTGATTTTGTGTATGTGACGGGCGACGCCTATGTGGATCACCCGTCCTTTGGCCATGCTGTCATAAGCCGCGTCCTGGAAGCGCACGGCTACCGGGTGGGGATCATCCCCCAGCCGGACTGGAACGACCCGGAGAGTGTGAGGATCCTTGGAGAGCCAAGGCTCGGCTGGCTGGTGACAGCCGGAAATATGGATTCCATGGTGAACCATTATTCCGTGTCCAAACGGCGGCGCGAAAAGGATTCCTACACTCCGGGAGGCGTGATGGGAAAGCGCCCGGACTATGCGACGGTGGTGTACGGCCGCCTGATCCGCGCCGTCTCAGATAAGCCGGTGATCATCGGGGGAATCGAGGCCAGCCTGCGCCGGCTTGCGCATTACGATTACTGGTCCGGGAAGCTTAAGCGCTCGATTCTCCTGGAGAGCGGCGCGGATCTCATTTCCTACGGCATGGGGGAGCGCTCGATCGTGGAGATCGCGGACGCCCTGAACAGCGGCATCGACGTAAAGGATATCACCTTTGTGGACGGCACGGTGTACCGGGCGGCAGATCTGTCCTCGGTTTATGACGAGATACGGCTCCCTTCCTATGAGGAACTGAAAAAGGATAAGCAGCTCTATGCAAAAAGCTTTATGATCCAGTACCGGAATACGGATCCGTTTGCGGGAAAACGCCTCGCGGAGCCGTATGGGACGTCGCTTTATGTGGTGCAGAATCCGGCCGCAGCCCCTCTTACCCGCACAGAGATGGATGATGTGTATTCCCTGCCGTATATGCGGCGCTGCCATCCGTCGTATGAGGCGGCGGGCGGCGTCCCGGCGCTTGCCGAGGTGAAATTCAGCATCATCAGCAACCGGGGATGCTTTGGCGGGTGCAGCTTCTGCGCGCTGACCTTCCACCAGGGGCGGATCGTGCAGACCAGAAGCCACGAATCCATCCTGGCAGAGGCCGCGCTTCTCACGCAGGATCCGGATTTTAAGGGATATATACATGATGTGGGGGGCCCGACGGCGAATTTTTACCACCCTGCGTGTGAAAAGCAGGAGCGCTTCGGGGCCTGCCCGGACAGACAGTGCCTGTTTCCCAGGCCGTGCAGAAACCTGAATACGGATCACAGCAGCTATATTTCCCTGCTCAGGAAGCTGCGCGCGCTCCCGGGAGTGAAAAAGGTCTTTATCCGCTCCGGGATCCGTTTCGACTACCTTCTGGCAGAGGAGAGCCGGGCCTTTCTCAGGGAGCTGTGCCAGTACCATGTGAGCGGCCAGCTCAAGGTGGCTCCGGAGCATATCGCGGATCCGGTGCTGAAACGCATGGGAAAGCCGGAAAATGAGGTTTACAGACGCTTTATGAAGGAATACTATGATATGAATGAGCGTCTGGGAATGAAACAGTACCTGGTTCCGTACCTGATGTCGTCGCATCCGGGCTCGGGCCTTAAGGAGGCGGTCGCGCTGGCCGAATATCTGCGGGATCTGGGCTATATGCCGGAGCAGGTGCAGGATTTCTACCCGACGCCGTCCACGCTTTCCACGTGCATGTATTACACCGGCTATGATCCCAGAACCATGGAGAAGGTCTATGTGCCGGTTCATCCCCACGAGAAGGCCATGCAGCGGGCGCTGATCCAGTACCGGAACCCGAAGAATTACCGGCTGGTGCAGGAGGCGCTTAAAGCAGCCGGCCGGCCGGATCTGATCGGATTCGGGAAGAAATGCCTGATCCGGCCGGAGAGAAACGAAGCGGGCCGGAAAGAGGCGCATGGAAAGAACGGCCCGGGCGCGGCGGGAGGGGCCAGGGAAAAGCCTAAAAAGAAGAAAACCATACGCAACATACACAAAAAACAGGACAAGGGAGGGAATCGGATTTGAAAATAGCAATCATTACAGGCGCTTCATCCGGCATGGGCCGGGAGACGGCCGTGCAGCTTGCGGATCGCTTTGGCGGCCTGTCAGAGATCTGGATCGCGGCCCGCAGAGGGGACCGCTTAGACGCCCTGGAGGACGTGCTTCCCGTGCCGGTGAGGAAATTTGCCATTGATCTGACGAAGCCGGAGGAGCGGGAGACTCTTTCCGGGGCGCTGCGCACCGTGAAGCCGGATGTCAGAATCCTGGTCAATGCATCGGGATACGGGAAAATCGGGCCGGCGGGCAGCGTGCCGCTCGAGGAGGAGACGGGGATGGTGCGCTTAAACTGCGAAGCGCTTCTCGCTGTTACCCATCTCACGCTTCCCTACATGGGCCGCGGCGGCCGGATTATCCAGTATGCATCCTCCGCCGCCTTCCTGCCCCAGCCCGGGTTTGCGGTGTATGCGGCGACGAAAGCCTTTGTCTTAAGCTACAGCCGCGCGCTGAACGAGGAGCTCAAGCCCAGGGGCATCCGGGTGACTGCCGTGTGCCCGGGGCCGGTGAAAACCGAATTTTTCACCATCGCAGAGACGACGGGGAAGATGCCCCTGTATAAGCGCTTGACCATGGCGAACGCGCCGCGCGTGGTGAAGCTCGCTGTGAGGGACAGCGCGATGGGCAAAACGGTTTCAGTCTACGGGCCGGTGATGAAGGCATTCCGGCTGCTGTGCAAGATCGCGCCCCACGGGCTTTTGCTGAACGCCATGACAGCGCTTTCACCTGCCCGTGACGCCGCGCAGAAGAAAGGATGAGACGATTGAAGAAAATAGAAAAAGGGGAGTATGGCTACCGCAATGCATTAAAAAAGCGCCGGTTTCTGATCGTCTCTGTCCTGATCCTTTTCATACTGGCCCAGCTTGGGGCGCGCTGTATGACTGATACGCAGGCGGTGAAAAATATCTTAACCGTGATGGCCATCCTGACTGTGCTGCCCGCGGCCAACGTGGCCTCGCCTCTGGCAGCCTGCCTGAAATACAGGACGCCTCCCCGCGATTTTTATGACGCGTATTCCGTGTATGAGGAGAAATGCGCCATGCTCTATGATCTGGTGCTGACCACAAAGGACGATGTGCTGCCCATGGACGCCATTGCCGTACATCCGACCGGCATTTACGCCTACTGCGTCAACCAGAGAGCGGACATGAGGCGGGCGGAAAAGGCGCTCAACGAAATTTTGACGGCCCAGAAGCTGGATCCGAGCATGAGAGTGACCAATGAAATCAAAACCTTTGACAAACGCGTCAAAAGCTTAAAGCCGGCCTGCGAATATGAGGACGACGGGACCGTGGAATACGCGGTCAGGGTGCTCAAAAGCCTTTCGATGTGACGGCTTTCAGACAGGAGCGGACCATCACAATACAGGAGAATACGCGATGCAGATCGTAACCATAACCGAACAGGAGGCCGGACAGCGCCTCGATCATTTTCTGGAAAAATATCTGAGCCGGGCCGGCAGGGGCTTTGTCTATAAAATGATGCGGAAAAAGAATATTACCCTGAACGGAAAAAAGTGCGGCGGAGGCGAGCGCTTAGAGCCTGGCGATGCGATCCGCCTCTTTCTGTCAGACGAGACGATCCGCGCCTTTTCTGAGGTGACCGTGCAGGAGGTGAAAAGGATGCCCCTGCAGATTGTCTATGAGGATCCGCACATCCTTCTCATTAATAAGCCGGCCGGTATGCTCTCCCAGAAAGCGCGCCCCGGCGACGAATCACTGGTGGAATATCTCATCCGCTATCTGCTGGACTCCGGGGCAGTTACCAGGGAATCCTTAAAGCGGGTGAAGCCCTCGGTCTGCAACCGTCTGGACCGCAATACCAGCGGACTGGTGATTGCCGGAAAAACCCTGCAGGGGCTTCAGATCATGTCAGACACCATCAAAAGCCGCGCGCTGGGGAAATATTACCTCTGTATCGTTAAGGGCGCGCTGGAACAGCCCGTCAGGCTGTGCGGATGGCTTTTAAAGGATGAAAGGACCAACCAGGTCAGGGTGTTTGCAGAAACGGCGGCCCGTCCGCAGGAGGCGGTCCCTGTCCGCACCGCTTACCGTCCGCTGAAAAGCGACGGGCGCTATACGCTTCTGGAGGTCGAGCTCATCACCGGCCGTTCCCACCAGATCCGGGCGCACTTAGCCTCCATCGGCCATCCGATCGCCGGCGATCCAAAATACGGCGACCCGGCGGTCAACCGTGAAGTAAGGAACATGTATCACGCAGACGCCCAGCTTCTCCACGCCTGGCGTCTTGTGATGCCGGACGGACTCCCCGAACCCCTTTCCGGCCTCTCCGGGAGGGAATTTACAGCGGACATGCCGGAGGGGATGCGGCGGATGGCAGAGGGGATGCGGAGAGGGCAGACCGCATGGCATAAGAGCGGGAAGAAAACACAGAAAACGAGGTAAGGTAAAATGAGCGATGTAACAGAACGTTTTTTGCGCTATGTATCCTTTGACACGCAGTCAGAGGAAGGCAGCAGGAGTACGCCGAGCACGGACAGGCAGCTTGAGCTGGCAGGGGCGCTTTCACAGGAGCTTCGGGAGATGGGGGCGTCAGATGTGCGCATGGATGAATACGGCTATGTCTACGCCGTGATCCCGGCGTCAGGCCGTGAGCTTGAAAAAGCGCCCGCCCTGGGCTTCATTGCCCACATGGACACAGCGCCGGCCATGTCCGGACGGCATGTGAAGCCGCGCATCGTGAGGGCCTATGAGGGCGGGGATATCGTTCTGAACAGGGAAAGGGGCATCACAATGCGGCGGGCCGATTTTCCCTGCCTTGGGGAATGCGTGGGCCAGGATCTGATTGTAACAGACGGAACCACCCTTTTAGGGGCGGACGACAAGGCGGGGATTGCAGAGATTATGTCCATGGCGGCCCGCCTGCTCTCGGATCCCGGGATCCCGCACGGGACGATCTGCATCGGCTTCACCCCGGATGAGGAGATCGGAAGGGGCGCGGATCACTTTGACGTCAGGGGCTTTGGGGCCGCGGCGGCCTACACCGTGGACGGCGGGCCTGCGGGCGAGCTGGAATACGAAAATTTCAACGCCGCCTCAGGCGTTGTGTCTTTACATGGCGTTTCCATTCATCCCGGCGACGCAAAAGGGCGGATGAAAAACGCGGTTTTGCTGGGAATGGAATTCCAGAGCCTGCTTCCGGCCGCGGAAGCGCCCATGTATACAGAAGGGTATGAGGGCTTCTTCCATCTGGATCATTTCACAGGGGATGTGGAAAACGCCAGGATGGAGTATATCATCCGCGATCACGACAGAGAGCGGTTTGAAAAGCGCAAACACCTGTTTCGGGCCGCCGCATCATATCTGAATACGAAATACGGCGGGGGGACCGCAGAGGTATCGGTGAAAGATTCCTATTATAATATGAAAGAAAAGATTGAGCCGCACATGCGCCTGATCGAGATGGCTGAAATGGCCATGAAGGATGAAGGGCTTAAGCCGCGGATCATGCCGATCCGCGGCGGAACTGACGGGGCGAGGCTTTCCTATATGGGCCTTCCGTGTCCGAATCTCTCAACAGGCGGCTACAATTACCACGGAAAATTTGAATTCATCCCGGTGCAGTCCCTGGAAAAGATGACGGACGTGCTTGTGGGAATCGCAAAACGGGCGGCTGTGGCTCCGTCTGTCTGAATCGATGGGAGGAAGTATGAAAAAACGTATCGCACTTGTTACATGCGCTGTGAGTATGGCCCTTTACAGCGGCGGGATCGCCTCTGCCGGGCCTGCAGCGGAGATTGAGAACAGAGAAGAGGGAAGCGGGGAGCTTGCCGGGGGATCGGAGACGAAAGAAGCGGACCCGGAGGAGAATGGGGCGGATGCAGACGAAATTCTCATCCGCATGGTGGGGGATGACCTCATCCATCAGCCGATCTTCAGCCAGAGCCTTCTGGGGGACGGCAGCTATGATTTCGATTTGATTTTCGCGCCGATGAAGGAGGATTTTGAGTCAGCGGATGTGGCCATCCTCAATCAGGAGACGATTCTCATCCGGGATTACAGCCAGGTGAGCTCCTACCCCATGTTCGGAAGCCCTGACGCGCTGGGGCATTCCATCGCAAAGGCCGGCTTTGACGTTGTGGCCCATGCGACGAACCACACCATGGACAAGGGTGTGACAGGCATTCTGGATACCATCCGCTTCTGGGAGACGAATTATCCCCAGATGCTGTATCTGGGGATTCACAAGGACGCCGCCGATTCGGATATCCGCTATATGGACGTAAAGGGCGTAAGGCTCGGCTTTGTCAATTACACCTACGGCTTAAACGGACTGGAGGGCCGCCGCCGCGGGAGGGAGTACCTGGTGGATCTCCTGGGCGACGGCGGTATTGAGGGGACGCTTCATGAGGCCAGGGACAACAGCGATTTCCTGATTGCCATCCTGCACGCGGGAAATGAGTATGTCCACACGCCTACCGCGTACCAGAGGCAGCAGATCCAGCGCTTCATCGACAACGGGGCGGACATCGTATTCTGCGCCCACCCGCATGTCCTGGAGCCGTACCAGATGCTGACCACCCCGTCCGGAAATACAGGGCTGGTGTATTACAGCCTGGGAAATTACGTGTCTGCACAGAATGATCTGGCCTGTGTCCTGGGCGGGATGGCCGAGGTGCGGCTGAAACGGGGAGAGGACGGGATTGTGGCCGTCTCGGATTACGATCTGGTCCCCCTGGTGACGCATCAGGAATTCAGGAATTTTACGACCTATAAGCTGGCTGATTACCCGGCCGAGCTGGAAGCGCGCCACGAGCTGCGCGGCAAAGGGCTCAGCGCGCAGGCGCTGTGGGAGCTGTTTGGAAGGGCGGCGCCGCGGTGGTAGATAAGAGGTAAGAAGAACGTGCCAGGACGGACATGGCGCGGCGTCTGGAGCATGGCAGAAAGCATGTTTCAGACACACTTAGCGCACGCTGCGCCGGTCCCCCTGGCTCATATAATACCGCCTCTTATCCTCATACATCCGCTGTTCCGCTGCTTTTACAATTTCAGAAATAAGGGCCGTTTTGCCGCCGGACGCTGTTCCCACTGAGACATGGTATCCGGCTGTGGCGGCCTTTTCCTTTGCCCGGGCGGCTTTTCCTTCCGCCGTGCGTTCATCCTCTTCCGTAAAGGCCAGGAACTCATCGCCGCCGATGCGGTAGACGGCTCCTTTGCCAAAGGCTTCGGTTATGGCGTCTGCCACGAACTGCAGCATTTTGTCCCCGGCATGATGGCCCTGGCTGTTGTTCAGCTCATGAAGGCCGTTTGCGTCTGCGTAAACGCAGGAAAGGCATTCCGGCCGGTTCCCCGAATACTCCTCCAGGGCCTGCTCATAGGCGTTCCTGTTTTTCAGGTTCGTCAGCATATCTGTCATCGCCACTTTTTCGATGGCCCGAAGCTCCTTTTGCGTGCGGATGATATCCCACCAGACATAGATAAACAGCATGGCAGCCTCATAGATGCCCAGGCACAGCAGTATTTTCTTTATGTAGATGGCCTCCTTGAGGACAATGCGTTCCGGGACCGTCAGCATGACATACCAGTCGTTAATGCCGACTGCTTCATAGGCCGCGTACAGGTATTCGCCGGTGCTTTCGGATAAATAGGCGGTCACACCGCCCCTGCCCTCTGCAAAATCCTGCGTGATCTGGTTTTCCGGAAAGCCCTTTTTTAACTCACGGCCGTGGAATGATTCAGAGGTTCCCCGCGTGCTGTGCAGCGTATCCATAATAAACTGTTTATTTTTTATATCGACAATAAAAAGATCCGCATTTCCATCCATGATATTCACTTCCACATAATTGGGTATATCATGAAGCTCTGTAACGCCGAACAGGATCGCCTCGGTTTTGCCGTCGATCACAATGGGGACATTGGAAAACAGAACAGGATTGTCCGGGTTTAGGTTATCTGGTTCAATGCTCGTGATAAAGGCTCCTTTTTCGGCCAGCGCGTCAAAGGTAATCCCGTTTACGGGAGACGCCAGGGAGCCGTCCGGCTGCATAATCTGATTATCCGGCAGAAGGATGCCCAGACGGGAGATCATGTCAATGTTTTTATGGGGGGCCAGGATATTCATCAGGTGCGCCGAGTCCTCCAGGCCTTCCTGCCCAATGATATCCGCCAGTATTTCCAGATGATCCTGGAGGGAAGAAAACTGCCGGTACACGTTTCTGCCGGCCTCCTGCGCTTCCTGCCGGAGTGTTTTCAGACAGCTTTCCACAGAGTGGGAACGAAGTAATCCGAACACGACAAAAAAACCGGCTGCAACAAACAGCTTAAGCGCTGCTGATGCCAGGAGGTTTTTCGTTCCCTGACGGGAGAGTTTCTCCATGATATTCTGTGACCTCATCTTAAAGCTTATCATTTGCTTCCTCACTTTTTAAATTCCCGTAAAGGGAGATATTTCCAACCGAACTGTAATGCTTCTATTATCGTACCACATATTTTAAAGGCTTTCAAGTTGCAGCGGCAATTTGCTTGTGTTATAATGAAAAACATTGTTACTGTGCGTAAACCGCAAAAAACGCGGTTTGCGCCGCCGGTGTTTGAATGTGAGAGGCATGCGAAATGATAACTGCGTTAAGCCGGCCGGATAAGGCGGCGGCGTTATTTGAGGGATGGCAGGAAACCATGATATGGTCATGCCTTCAGGGCGTGATGGGAACGATTGTTGCAGATTCTGAAAAAAATCCGGCTTCTGCCGCGGCGCTGCTGGGCGATTTCTGCTTTTTAGCCGGCCGGCCGGATGAAACATTCGTTTCACAGGCTCTTTTTCCGGCCGGCCGGGATTTCCTGATCGCCGTTCCCGGGAATCAGGGCTGGTCGGATTTGATTGAGGCATATTGCGGGGAAAGGGCCCGAAAAACCGTCCGGTATGCGCTGAAAAAGGAACCGCGGGTATTTGACAGGGAGAGGCTGCAGGCGATCGCGGACAGGCTGCCGGAGGGATATGTCCTGCGGATGATGGATGAAGCGCTGTTTTGGCGCAGCCGGGAGATCGGATGGTGCAGGGACTGGACAGCGCAGTATGAAGATTTCACCGCATATCAGAAATACGGGCTGGGGACGGTCATCTTAAAAGACGGGGAACCGGTTTCCGGAGCGTCGTCCTACTCCGGCTATATGGGGGGCATCGAGGTGGAGATCGACACAAGGGAGGATTACCGGAGAAAGGGGCTGGCCCTTGCGTGCGGTGCAAAGCTGATTCTGGAATGCTTAAGGCGCGGCTGGTATCCAAGCTGGGATGCCCAGAATCTGTGGTCAAAGGCCCTGGCGGAAAAGCTGGGGTATCATTTTGACCATGCGTACACGGCATATGAGATCACAAAAGACACAGCCCGCGCTGTTAAGCAGGAGGTATTATCATTATGAGCAATCACACGCAGTATCATGTGAAAAAGAACAGATGGTTTGTTTTGGCGCTTCTCTTTGCGGGAGTGATGACAGCATGTAAAAAGGAGCTGCCCACGGAGTTTCCCGAAGCGGCGGCGGCCGGCGGCGGGGCGCTCTCTTCCTCCCGGGAAACGGGCGATCCGGTCAGCGATCCGGAGATCGCACAGCCCGCGGAGCAGACGGCGGCGCAGCCCGAAGACGCAGATGCAAAGCAGGAGCAGCCCGCAGGCGATCCGGCGGGGCCCCCGGCTCAGGGCGCAGCGCAGGCTCAGAAAGAGGATATCCTCAAAAAACGGTTTGGCGAAAGCTGCATTGCAGAGCAGACATTCGAGGCAGAGCTCAGTGAGTATAGCTCTCCGGTCTTTTTTGTCCCGTTTGCGCCTTCCGGGGACAATCCGGAATTTACGGTGCGCCTGATGCAGGGGGAGCAGGTTCTGGCCGAGATACACCCTTACGTCCCGGCCGGCCTTTCCGGCCAGGCATTCCAGAGCCTTGACGCAGTGTCGTTTTATGATGTAAATTATGACGGCAATACGGATGTGGTATGGATTGCGACCTATGGAACGACCAGCGCCGCGTCCGTTTACTACGGCTATGACGGGGATACAGAGGAGTCTGCTCCGTATTTTGTGGCGCAGGAGGCGCTGTCGGATCAGATTTCGGCGCGGGTAACGCCCCTGACGATCCCGGAGATCCGGACATTTCTCTCAGGAGGAAAGAAAAACGGCCGGTTTTCCGGCTGGCAGGAGGCATACGAGGCGGTAGGCCGGCTCTGCGAGCTGGAGGCTTCGGAGGAAACGATGTATGATCTGATCTATTTTGACGCGGATGATATACCGGAGCTGGTTGCCGGAGTCAACGGCTATTACACCAGCCTCTACACCTACAGCGGCGGAACCGTCTATCCATTGATGGACGGCTGGCGGTACGGCGCGATGGGAAATGCGGGATATGAATACTGCCCGCGGGGAAACCGTCTGAGAAATTATAACAGTGATTATGCGGGGGCCATTATGTACGCCACATACATGGAAATCGGCGATTCGCATACAATGAATACAGTGGCAGAGATAAAAACCGTTAATTTCGACGACGTGAATCAGAACGGCATGCCGGATGAGGATGAGATGGATTCCATTGGCCGTTACGGGGTAAGCTATATAAACGGCAGGGAAGCCACACAGGAAGAATGCGCGGCTCTCGACGCGGGCGAATACGTCTTTATTCAGGGAACCAAAACCTTTGAGGAGCTGAGAAACGCGCTGCGCTGAGAAAGACAGGGCGCGTCTGAAAAATCAAAAATGGAAAGAAGATGTGACAATTGAAAAAGACAGATAAGACGGGACTGGTATTAGAGGGCGGCGGCATGCGGGGGATTTATACAGCCGGCGTTCTGGATGTGTTTCTGGAGCATGAAATGGAGTTTGACGGCGTGATCGGCGTCTCGGCCGGGGCAATCCACGGCTGTTCCTTTGTCTCCGGGCAAAAGGGGCGCAGCATCCGTTATTACAAAAAATACTGCAATGACAAACGTTTCGTGAGCTTTCGGAACCTGATCCTGACAGGCGATATCGCAGGCGAGCAGTTCTGCTATCATGAGATTCCGGAACGCCTTGATCCATACGATTTTGAAGCATTCAGCGCCTCAAAAACAGAATTTTACGTAACCTGCAGCAACGTGGAGACAGGCAGGGCAGAGCACCTTCCTGTCACAGATATGAGATCCCAGGTCGATTTGATGCGCGCTTCGGCCTCCCTTCCATACGCCTCCCGCATCGTGCGGGCCGGAGGGATGAAGCTTTTAGACGGCGCCTGCACGGACAGTATACCGGTCGGCGCGTTTCACAGGATGGGCTTTCACCGGCTCGTCGTTATCATGACGCGCCCGAAGGGATACGTAAAAAAACCGGAGCGCAGATGGCTGCCCGGAATCTATTACCGGCGCTACCCGGCCTTTGCAAGAGCCCTGCGCCGCCGCCACGAAAACTATAACCGCACCGTACGCCAGATCGAACGCCTGGAAGCTGCCGGAAAGCTCTTTGTCATACGTCCCAGCAGGGCGCTGGATCTGAAAAGGACAGAGCATGATGTGAAAAAGCTTGACGCGGCGTATGCTCTCGGGAGGGAGGATGCGCTGCGCAGGATCGGGGAGATGAAGAGGTGGCTTGGGGGTTCCTGTAATGCGTGAACAGGCCGCCGCCTTCCCCGCGCGTAAACGGCAGCCATGGAACAGGGCCGGAGGCTGAAAAATCATATTGATTTATACACTGATCTTTAGTATATTATTTCTATAGATTCTGGCGGAACGCTTTTACGCGCCGCATCCGGCCCCCGGACAGGGGGATGTCATAGCAAAGGAGAGTATTTTCATGATTCAGGTAGCGGTAGATGCGATGGGAGGAGACCATGCGCCGGACGAGATTGTGGCCGGGGCGGTGATGGCTGTGAATGCCAGGCAGGATATCCGGGTATTTCTTGTCGGAAAGCAGGACGCCGTGACGGCAGCGCTTTCAGGGCATACATATAACAGGGAGCAGATCGGGGTGATCCATGCGTCGGAGGTGATCGAGACAGAGGAGCCGCCGGTGAACGCCATCCGCAAAAAGAAGGATTCCTCGATTGTCGTGGGTATGAACCTGGTGCGCCGCGGCGAGGCGGACGCCTTTGTGTCAGCCGGAAGCTCAGGGGCGATCCTCGTCGGGGGTCAGGTGCTGGTCGGACGCTTAAAGGGCGTGGAGCGCCCGCCGCTGGCCCCTCTGATCCCCACGGAGACGGGCGTTTCCCTTCTGATTGACTGCGGGGCGAATGTGGATGCGAGGCCGTCCCATCTTGTCCAGTTTGCGCGCATGGGATCCATCTATATGGAACATGTGATGGACATCAGGAGGCCCAGGGTGGCGATCGTCAATATCGGCGCGGAGGAGGAGAAGGGGAACGCCCTGGTAAAGGAGACGTTTCCGCTGCTGAAGGAATGTAAGGACATCAACTTTACAGGGAGCATCGAGGCGCGCGAGATCCCGCACGGCGGAGCGGATGTGGTGGTGTCCGAGGCGTTTGTGGGGAACGTGATTCTGAAGCTGTACGAGGGCGTGGGAGCCACGCTGATCAGCAAGGTGAAGCAGGGCATGATGACAGACCTGCGCTCGAAGATCGGCGCGCTTCTGGTGAAGCCTGCTTTAAAGGAGACGTTAAAGAGTTTTGATGCCAGCCGCTACGGCGGCGCGCCGCTTCTGGGCCTGAACGGGCTGGTGGTCAAGACCCACGGGAATTCCAAACGCAGCGAGGTGTGCAACTCCATTATCCAGTGCGTCACATTTAAAGAGCAGGAGATCAATGAGAAGATAAAGAAGAGCCTGTTTCCGGAGGGATAGGCGGCAGAGAGGAAGAAAGGTATGGAATTTGAAAAATTACAGGGCATTATTGCAGAGGTCTTAAATGTAGAGGCGGATGAGATTTCCATGAACACCACATTTGTCGATGATCTGGGGGCGGATTCGCTGGATCTTTTCCAGATTATCATGGGAATTGAGGAGGAATTCGACATCGAGATCCCGACCGAGGCGGCGGAGAGGATCGTGACGGTAGGGGACGCAGTGGAACAGATTAAGAGCGCGTTAAACTAAATCGGACGCGCGGACAGGGGCGGCCGTTCAGGGAAGTCCCCTGCGCGGTCCGGATGAGAGCAGTCCTGGAGACGGGGCTGCTTTCGTAACACTTCGGGACTCCCGGCAGATGTCTGCGCGCATCGGAAAGGACAGGGATGGAAAAGCATTATAAAGAGCTTGAGAAAAAGGCGGGATACCAGTTTCACAGCCAAAAGCTGCTCAGCCAGGCGCTGACGCACAGCTCATATCCGAACGAGCATTCCGGGGACAAATCGGAGTGCAATGAGAGGCTGGAATTCCTGGGAGACGCGGTTTTGGAGCTGGTTTCCAGCGAATTTCTCTTTCAGAAATATCCGGATATGCCGGAGGGGGAGCTGACCAGGACAAGGGCCAGCCTGGTCTGCGAGCCGACGCTCGCCTACTGCGCCGGGGAGCTGGATCTGGGAAGCTACCTGCGGCTGGGGAAGGGCGAGGACGCCACAGGGGGACGGCTGCGCCACTCCGTTGTCTCGGACGCCATGGAGGCGCTGATCGGGGCTATTTACCTGGACGGCGGTTTTGACAGCGCCAAAGCGTTTATCCACCGCTTTATCTTAAATGATATGGAGCACAAGAAGCTCTTCTATGACAGCAAGACGATCCTGCAGGAGATCGTACAGGGAAGCGGGAACAGCGAAGAGCTGAACTATGTGCTGCTGCGCGAATCCGGGCCGGATCACAACAAGCGCTTTGAGGTGGCCGCCCGCCTGGGGGATGAGGAGATCGGCCGGGGAATCGGAAGAACGAAAAAGGCGGCGGAGCAGCTTGCCGCGTACCGCGGTATTTTAAAGCTCAAACAGAGCGGTGTTTAAAGACAGTGCCAGACGCCCGGCGCGCAGACAGGGACAGGTGGGATATGTACTTAAAAAGCATTGAGATACAGGGCTTCAAATCCTTTGCCAACCGGCTTCTGTTTGAATTCCACAACGGGATTACGGGGATTGTGGGTCCAAACGGGAGCGGAAAGAGCAATGTGGCCGACGCGGTGCGCTGGGTGCTGGGAGAACAGCGCGTAAGGCAGCTTCGCGGCGGCAGCATGCAGGACGTCATATTTGCGGGAACCGAGATGCGAAAGCCCCAGGGCTTTGCCTATGTGGCTATCACGCTGGACAATTCGGATCACAAGCTTCCGATCAGCTATGACGAGGTGACGATTTCCAGGCGGCTTTACCGCTCCGGGGAGAGCGAATACAAGATCAACGGCAGTTCCTGCCGCTTAAAGGATATCAACGAGCTCTTTTACGACACGGGGATCGGCAAGGAAGGCTATTCCATCATCGGGCAGGGCCAGATTGACAGGATTTTAAGCGGAAAACCGGAGGAACGCCGGGAGCTGTTCGACGAGGCGGCCGGCATCGTCAAATTCAAGCGGCGCAAGGCCATTGCACAGAAAAAGCTGGAGGACGAGCAGCAGAACCTGGTGCGCGTGCGCGACATCCTCTCCGAGCTGGAAAAGCAGGTAGGGCCTCTTGAGCGTCAGTCCGCGGCGGCAAAGGAGTATTTAAGGCTGCGGGACAGCCTGAAAAAATATGATGCGAACCTGTTCCTGGCAGAGGCTGAGGCCATCCGCTCACAGCGGGAGGAGCTAAAGGAGCGCGAGGCCGTGGTGGCAGGCGATCTGGAGGCCGTGAAGGCGGAAGCGGCCGGGATCAAGGAAGAGTACGAGTCATTGCTCGCGTCGCTCTCTGCCCTGGAGGCGCAGATGGCGGCGGATCGCGGGGAGGCCGGCCGCCTGGGACTTTTAAAGGAAAGCCTGGAGGGCCGTATCGGCGTCCTGCGGGAACAGATCAACACAGAGCGGATGAACGAGGAGCACATAAAGAGCCGTATGGCTTCCATTGACGGCGAGGCGGCGGCAAAGAGCGCCCAGAAGGCTGCCTATATGGCGGAAAAGGAGGCGCTCTCCTGCGAACTGGCCAAAACGGATCAGAAGCTTAAGGAGCTGGAGGCTTCGGCAGCGGCCCTGGATCAGGCGATTGCTGAGACACAGGGGCGGATGGAGGAGGCCAAGGCCGCTATTATTGTCTCATTAAACGACAAGGCCGGCCTGGCTGCCCAAAAGCAGCGCTATGAAACCATGCTTGAGCAGGCGGATCTGCGCCGGGCGCAGGCGAGCCAGAAGCTCTTAAAATTCAGGAGCGACGAGTCGGTTGAGGAAGAGCGGATCCGGGAGGAGAGGACTGTCCTGGACGGCATCCTCGCGCGGCTTTCCTCCCTGGCGTCGCAGGAAAAGGAGCTGTCAGAAAAGGAGAGGGCGTCGCAGGGAGAGGAAAAGCGGTTAAACCAGCGGCTCAATTATATGCAGCAGGAGTACCACACCGGCGCCACACGGCTGGAATCCCTGCGAAACCTCGCGGAGCGCTATGACGGATACGGGGGCAGCATCCGCCGCGTGATGGAGGTGCGGGACCGGATCTTCGGCATCCACGGCGTGGTGGCGGACATCATTTCCACCACCAGGGAATATGAGACGGCGATCGAGACGGCGCTGGGAGGCAGCATCCAGAACATCGTGACCGATTCGGAGCAGACGGCAAAGCGGCTCATTGAATATTTAAAGAAAAACCGCTATGGGCGGGCCACCTTCCTGCCGCTTGGCAGCATGGCAGAGCGCGCCCCGTTCCGGGAGACGGCGGCGCTTGGGGAGCCCGGCGTCCTGGGCCTTGCAAGCGATCTGGTGACGGCGGATCCGCAGTACAGGGCGCTGATCGGGTATCTGCTGGGGCGCGTGGTGGTAGTGGATCAGATCGACCATGCCATTGCCCTGGCCAGAAAATACCGCTATGCGCTGCGGATCGTGACACTGGACGGGGAGCTGTTCAATCCCGGGGGCTCTATGACCGGAGGCGCGTTTAAAAACAGCAGCAATCTGCTGGGCCGGAAACGGGAGATCGAGGAGCTGCAGGAAACATGCAAAAAGGCCCTGATATCCGTGGAGCAGGTGCAGAAAGACATAGCGGCCAACGAGGCGCTCCTGGAGGAGACGCAGAAAGCGCTGGCCGGCGTGCGCGAGGAAAGCCAGAAGGCGCGTCTGGAGCAGAATACGTGCGAGCTGAATATCCGCCGTCTGGAGGGAAAAAAACAGGAGATCCGCGAGGCCTCGGCGGATCTGGCGGCAGAAAACGAAACGCTGAACGCCCAGGTGCATGAGCTCAAAGAGCAGACCGGACGGCTGAGCGGGGAGGAGGCGCGCTTAGAGGCGCTGAGCGCAGAGCAGGATCGTCTGGCCGCACGGGAGAGCGCCCGCCTGGAGAGTCTCACAGCCGGGCGCGAGAAGGCGGCCGGCGCGCTGTCGGACGCGCAGCTCGAAGCCTCGGGCGTGCGCCAGAAGGCGGAATTTATCGAGGAAAATATCCGGCGTGTGGAAGAGGAGGCGTTAAAGCTTCTTCAGGAAAAGGAAACGCTCAGCCGGGGACAGGATACAAGCGGCCAGGCCATTGCCGGGAAGGAGTCAGAGATCGCATCCTTAAAGGAGCAGATTGAAGAGGCGGCCGGGGCGGCCGGGGCGCTTGCCGCCTCCTTAGAGGCCAGGGAAAAGGAAAAGGAAGAGAAGACAAGGCGGCAGAAGACCTTTTTTGATCAGCAGGAAGAGCTGACCAGCCGCCAGAACCTCCTGGACCGCGATCTGTTCCGCATACAGGGACAGAAGGAGAAGCTGGACGAGCGCCTGGAGCGCGAGGTCAATTATATGTGGAGCGAATACGAGCTGTCCTATACCGGCGCAGAGCAGTTAAGGGACGCGGATCTGACCTCTGTCCCGGAGATGAAAAAGGCGGCCCAGGGCTTTAAGGAGGCGATCCGGGCCCTGGGAAATGTCAATGTCAACGCCATTGAGGATTATAAGGAGATATCCGGGCGCTTTGAGTTTATGAAGAGCCAGCACGACGATCTGGTCGCGTCCGAGGCGGCGGTTGAGCGGATCATCGAGGAGCTGGACAGCGGGATGCGCCGCCAGTTTGATGAGAAATTCCGTGAGATCAGCCGGGAATTTGACAAGGTTTTTAAGGAACTGTTTGGGGGCGGCCACGGTGTGCTGGAGCTTCTGGAGGATGAGGACATCCTGGAGGCAGGCGTGCAGATCATTTCCCAGCCGCCGGGCAAGAAGCTCCAGAACATGATGCAGCTCTCGGGAGGGGAAAAGGCGCTGACCGCGATCGCGCTTTTGTTCGCGATCCAGAACCTGAAGCCATCGCCGTTCTGCCTTCTGGACGAGATCGAGGCGGCCCTGGACGATTCCAATGTGGATCGCTTTGCCGGGTATCTGCACAAGCTGACACGGTACACGCAGTTTATTGTGATCACGCACCGGAGAGGGACCATGGTTTCCTCGGATCGCCTGTACGGCATCACCATGCAGGAAAAGGGTGTGTCCACCCTGGTGTCCGTCAGCCTGATAGAGGATGAGCTGACTTAGAGTGTATAGAAGGAGGAGATGCGATGAGCGAAGGGAAAAAGGGATTTTTCAGCCGTCTGGTCGAGGGGCTGACGAAGACAAGAAATTCCATTGTATCAGGGATTGATTCGATTTTCAGCGGCTTTTCGGCCATCGACGACGATTTTTACGAGGAGATCGAGGAAACGCTGATCATGGGGGATCTGGGGATCCACACAACCGCGGCGATCGTCGAGGATCTGCGCCGCAAGGTGAAGGAGAACCATGTAAAGGAGCCGTCAGAGTGCAAGGAGCTGCTGGTAAACAGTATCCGGGAGCAGATGGATCTGGGGGAAAATGCCTACGAGTTTGAGAACCGGAAATCCGTCGTGCTGGTGATTGGCGTGAACGGCGTGGGAAAGACCACCTCCGTGGGCAAGCTGGCGGGCCAGCTAAAGGACCAGGGAAAGCGGGTGATTCTGGCAGCGGCCGACACGTTCCGCGCAGCGGCCATTGAACAGCTCACCGAGTGGGCGGGCCGGGCCGGCGTGGAGCTGATCGCCCAGCAGGAGGGCTCGGATCCGGCTGCCGTGATCTATGACGCCATTGCGGCCGCCAAATCGAGAAACGCGGACGTCCTGCTCTGTGATACGGCGGGCCGACTCCACAATAAAAAGAACCTGATGGAGGAGCTCAAAAAGATCAACCGGATCATTGACAAGGAGTATCCGGACGCTTACAGGGAGACTCTGGTGGTCCTGGACGGGACGACGGGCCAGAATGCCCTCTCACAGGCCAGGCAGTTCATGGAGGCTGCGCAGATCACGGGGATCATTCTGACCAAGCTTGACGGAACGGCCAAGGGCGGCATCGCGGTCGCCATCCAGTCAGAGCTGGGCATTCCGGTCAAATACGTCGGAATTGGCGAACGCATGGATGATCTGCAGAAATTCAACGCAGGCGATTTTGTAAACGCTCTGTTTAAGCGCACGGACAGCGGGGCGGAATAAGCCGCGGGGAAAGAACAGACTCAGCCGGATGGGAGCAGAAGAACATACAGGACAGTTGAGCCGGGCCGGCAGCGGCATGCGTAAGGCCGGAGAGCCCGGGCCGGCCAGGAGAGGAATGGAGGCAGAGAGTATGGACATGACAGAAGAAAGCAAAGAGGAAGCCCTTGCATGCATGGAAGCGCTTTCCCTGGAAAAGTTTGAGGAGGCGACGGAGGCAGTCAGCCGCGTGATCTCAGAGACAAAGCTGGTGTACAGCGAGCATTTTTCCAATATGACAGGCAACCGGGTTTATTTTAAGCCGGAAAATATGCAGTATACAGGCGCTTACAAGGTGCGGGGCGCATTTTACAAGATCAGCACGCTCTCCGCTGAGGAGAGGAGCCGGGGCCTTATTACAGCCTCTGCGGGAAACCATGCGCAGGGCGTGGCGTATGCGGCCAAGCTGGCGGGCTGCAGGGCTACGATTGTGATGCCCACCACCACGCCTCTGATGAAGGTCAACCGCACGCGCAGCTACGGGGCGGAGGTCGTGCTGAGCGGCGATGTGTTCGACGAGGCCCTGGCCCGGGCCAATGAGCTGGCGGCGGAGCACGGCTATACGTTCATCCACCCCTTTAACGATCTGGACGTGGCGGCCGGGCAGGGAACCATCGCCATGGAGATTATCAAGGAGCTGCCCACGGTAGATTACATTCTGGTTCCGATCGGAGGGGGAGGGCTCTGCACCGGCGTTTCCGTGCTGGCCAAGCTTCTGAACCCGAAGATCCGTGTCATCGGCGTGGAACCCGCGGGCGCGAACTGTATGCAGGAATCCTTAAGGGCCGGGAAGGTCGTGACGCTCCCGTCTGTCAATACCATTGCCGACGGCACGGCGGTAAAGACCCCCGGGGATCGGCTGTTCCCTTATATCCGGGAAAATGTGGACGATATCATCGCCATCGAGGATCCGGAGCTTATCGTGGCCTTCCTGGACATGGTGGAAAACCACAAGATGATTGTGGAGAATTCCGGCCTTCTGACCGTGGCCGCCTTAAAGCATCTGGATGTGCGCAAAAAGAAGATTGTATCTATTTTAAGCGGCGGAAACATGGATGTGATCACCATGGCATCCATTGTACAGCACGGCCTGATCGAGCGCGACCGCGTCTTCACCGTATCTGTCCTTCTGCCCGATAAGCCGGGCGAGCTCGCGAAGGTGTCAGCTCTTCTGGCGCAGGAGCAGGGCAACGTCATCCGCCTGGAACACAACCAGTTTATCAGCATCAACCGCAATGCGGCCGTGGAGCTGCGGATCACGATCGAGGCCTTCGGAACCGATCACAAGAAGACGATCATGAACGCGCTCGAACAGGCGGGATACAGGCCCAGGCTCGTAAAATCAAAGGGGATTTACGAGGTCTGAGGCAGGGGAGGTTGGGGAAGAACGTATGGAGATGTTTAACAAAGACGCGCCCCTCATGGAAAATGTCCGGTATTTTCTGAAATGGAGCCTGATTTCCTGCTGCATCGGCCTGATAACCGGGGTTCTGGGCACCGTGTTCGGCCACAGCCTGCTTAAGGTGACAGCCTTTTTTAAGGGGCATCTGTGGATGCTGTGGCTTCTGCCCCTGGCCGGCGTTCTGATCGTGTGGATTTACCATATCCTGGGAGAGGACAAAAACCGCGGAACAAATATGGTCATTGAATCCATCCGTATGCACGGCCAGGTGAGCTTCATGACCGCGCCGGCCATTTTCTGCGGAACGCTTCTGACGCAGGTGACAGGCGGATCGGCCGGAAGAGAGGGCGCGGCGCTGCAGATGGGAGCCAGCATCGGAAGCCGGATCGGGACGCTTCTGCGCCTGGACGAAAAGGATCAGAAGATTGCGCTGATGTGCGGCATGAGCGGGACCTTTGCCGCCCTGTTCGGGACGCCGATGGCCGCTGCCGTGTTCTCCATGGAGGTCGCAAGCATCGGCGTCATGTACTATGCGGCCCTGGCGCCATGCATCTTTGCATCGTTTATCGGCGCGTCCGTCTCCAGGCATTTTCATCTGAAGCCGGAGGCCTTTGCGATCGGAGAGGTTCCCGGCTTTGATTTAAAGATGGCTGTGCTGATCATCCTTCTGGGGATCCTGTGCGCGCTGGTGGCGGCCCTGTTCTGTATCTGCCTGCACGGCGCGGGCCATTTCTATAAGAAATGGTTCCCCTCCCCCTATATGCGGGTCGCCGCCGGGGCCCTGCTGGTGATCGCACTGACTGTGATGAGCGGCGGAACCGAATATAACGGCAGCGGGATCGGCCTGATCGAAAAGAGTATTGAGGGAGAGATCAGCTATACGGCTTTTCTGTGGAAAATCGTCCTGACCTCCGTCACGCTGGAAGCGGGCTTCAAGGGCGGCGAGATTGTGCCGACCCTGGCGATAGGAGCCTCCTTCGGAGCGCTGTTCGGGGCCCTTACGGGACAGCCCCACGGCGTGATGGGCGCCTGCGGGATGCTGGCGCTGTTTGTGGGCGTGACGAACTGCCCGATCTCCACGCTGCTCATCGGCTTTGAACTGTTCGGCTATACGGCCATGCCGTATTTCGTCTTTGTGATCGGAGTGAGCTTCACGCTGTCCGGCTATTACAGTCTCTACTCCAGCCAGAAATTCGCCTACTCGAAGATACGCAACGAGTACATCGACCGCATGGCCAATGAGACAGTCCCGGCCGCGTCACCGCAGACGCCAAAGGAAAACGCGCAGGACGGGACAAACGGTTCGGGACATACATAACCTTCCATAAAAAGCAGAAAAAGGACAGGAGGAGAGCAGAATGAAACGGCTGATTCAAAACGCAAGGATCCTGACTATGGATGCGGACATGCGCATACTGGATCCGGGCTGGATCCTCTTAGAAAATGATACCATCCGGGATCTGGGAGAGATGCCGGGCGATCCGGCCGCTCTGCCGCAGGCGGACGAGCGGATCGACGCAGAGCGCGGGATTGTGCTGCCGGGTCTTGTCAACACGCACTGCCACGTCTCCATGATGCCGTTTCGCGGCCTGGGGGACGACTGTCCGGATCGGCTGCGCCGCTTTCTGTTTCCGCTGGAAAACAAAGCCATGACAGAGGCGCTTGTGTACCGGGCGGCGCGCTATGGCGCAGGCGAGATGCTTCTGGCAGGCGTGACATCCTTTGTGGACATGTACTATTTTGAAAACGAAGTCGCCCGGGCCTGCGACGAGATGGGGATCCGGGGCATCCTTGGCGAAACCGTGCTGGGCCAGCCGACGTGCGACAGCCAAACACCCGGCGGCGGGCTGGCACTGGCCGAAAACCTGTTAAGAACCTGGAGAGACCACCCGCGGATCCGCCCCGTCGTCGCGCCCCACGCTGCCAACACAGTCAGCCCGGACATCCTGAAAAAAGCAAAGCGCCTGGCCGACGAGTACGAAACGCTTCTGACGCTGCACGCCAGCGAGATGGACTATGAGCTCGCCTATTTCAGAGAAACCTTTCAGAAAACGCCCATTGAGTTCCTGAGCGATCTGGGCCTTCTGGGCCCCCGTCTCTTAGCCGCCCACTGTATCCACTTAACCGACAGGGACATCCGTCTTCTGGCCGGGAGCGAAACCGCGGTCAGCCATTGCATCGGCTCCAACACCAAAGCCGGAAAGGGCGTGGCCCCCATCAAAAAGCTGCTCTCTGCCGGGGTAAGGGCGGGGCTCGGCACCGACGGGGCCTCCTCCGGCAACACACTGGATCTCTTTACCCAGTTCCGCCTCTTTGCGTCCTTCCACAAGACCAAAAACCGCGATCGCAGCCTCTTCCCGGCCTCGGAGATCGTGGCGCTTGGCACCAGAGGAGGCGCGAAGGCCCTGGGAATGGAGCGCGAAACCGGTTCCCTGGAGCCGGGAAAAAAGGCGGATCTCGTCCTGGTAGAGACGAAATCCGTCAATATGTTCCCCTGCTATGATCCCTATTCGGCCCTGGTTTACTCTGCCAACGCATCCAATGTCGAGATGACGATCGTGGATGGGGAGATACTTGTGAGGGATAAGAGGCTGATCCGCACAGATACAGGGAAGCTGCGCGCGGAGATGGAGGAGGAGATGGGGGCGTTTGTGCGGGCGGCAGGGGTGCAGGGGTAATTCAGTTGTTAATGCGCTCGTACAGGTTAGGGATCTGGAGCTGTGAGAGGGCCGCCCGTAACCGCTTCTGTATCCAACAGAAACCCCGCTTCCGCTCGGAGAAAAGCGCAGCGGGCGCTAAGCTCGAAAAGATCTCGCTAAGCGCCGGCGGTTTTCTACGGGTTTCAGTTGGACATGGAAGCTGGCTCCGGCGGCCCTCTCACAATGAACCAATCCCCGCGTACATCCTAAATAAATAACCTTGCTCCACCCCCTAGTGTTCCATCCAGCCAGTAATTGGATTGTCAGAACCGCCTATTTTGCCATCTGCTGCGTTGTCGTCAGTCAACGATGCCACCGCATCGCCTCCTTCCTCCGCCTTGCAGGCTGACAAAATATTCGGCACTGACAATCCAATTACTGGACGGATGGAACACTAGAGCGTGTTTGAAACATCATTCCCGCCATCTGCACGCCCCGCTTTGCGGCATATTTGTGCCAAATTCACTGAACGCAGCCCACTGCGCCGCGTTCAGTTGGCCCAAATCTCCCACAAAGCGGAACGCACATCTGGCAGAAAGCATGTTTCAAACACGCTCTAAAATCCTGATTTATACATTGCATTTTGCCCAAAACCTGCTATAATGAAAAAGACAATTTAATAATGAGAGAATATTACGAATTCGAGAGGAACAAACTATGAAAAAGAAATCCCTTCTTTCAGGCGTAATACCCCTTCTGCTGTCTGTTGCACTCTGCGCGTGCGGAGGCGACAAGGGTGCGGAAGCGGCCTCGACGGCGGAGGAGAGCCGGACCGGCGGGAGTACCGCGCAGGAATCATCCTCTGTGGAAGAAAGCAGTAATACTCTTTCAGAAGGAACACCAGTACCAGGCGGGAGCGTCATTTTCGGGATGACGCAGGATCTGGCTAGTCTTGACCCCCATGTAGAAACGGACGCAGGAACTAGAGACGTGGTATTCAATTTGTACGAAGGGCTGGTAAAGCCCACTTCAACCGGCGATCTGATGCCGGCAGTCGCAAGCGGCTATACGGTTTCCGATGATGCAAAGGTCTATACCTTCACATTGAGAGACGGGATCACATTCCATGACGGAACGCCTGTGACGATTGAAGACGTCAAATATTCCATTGATCGATATGCGGAGATTCAGGGCGAATCCTCCGCTTTTTCTATTGTCGCGGACGCTTCGGTTAAGGACGAAAAGACGATTGAGGTGACTCTGAAGGAGAGCTATTCGGAATTTCTTCCGATGATGACCCTGGCTGTCATTCCGCAGGCAAATGAGGATCCGGTGAAGAGCCCGGTGGGGACAGGCCCCTTTAAGTTCGTATCCTATGCGCCGGGGCAGAACATCGTCCTGGAAAAATATGACGGATACTGGCAGGAAGGCGTGCCGAGCCTTGATACAGTGCAGTTTAAATTCATCGCGGACGTGGATGCGGCGTATATGGAGCTGCAGGCCGGAACCATTGACATCCTGAAATACCTGACAACCGCCCAGGCGCAGACCATCAGCCCGGATTACAATATCGTCGAGGGCAGCATGAATCTGGTGCACGGCATGTACTTAAACAGCGGCGAGGGCCCCTTAAGCGATACAAGAGTTCGCCAGGCGCTCTGCTACGGTGTGGATCGCGATGCGATCAACGGCTTTATTTTCGGGGGAAAGAGCCGCATCATCGGAAGCCATATGATTCCGAATATGACCAAATACTATGAGCCGGAGGCAGAAAACGTATACAGCTATGACCCGGAGAAGGCAAAGTCCCTTCTCGCGGAGGCCGGTTATGCGGACGGGTTTGATCTGGTGATTACCGTGCCGAGCTCGTACTCCCAGCATGTGGATACGGCCCAGATCATTGCGGATCAGCTCTCACAGATCGGGGTGCGCACGACCTTAAACCAGGTGGACTGGAGCACCTGGCTGGAGGATGTCTATAAAGGCGGGAATTTTGAGGCCACAGTGATTGGATTTGACGGAACCATGGTTCCAAGCGATCTGATTATGAAATACGTGACCGGCAATTCCAAAAACTTCATGCATTATTCCAACGAGGAATATGACAACGTATTTGAGGAGGCGTTCGCCACGATCGACGACGCGAAAAAAGTGGAGCTCTATAAGGAGTGCCAGATGATCCTGGCGAGGGACGCAGCGGCTGTCTTTATCGAGGATCCGGCGAACCTGGTGGCTGTGAGAAAGAATCTGGCCGGCTATACCTTCTACCCCACAGCGGCGGAGGACATGGCGGCGCTTTATCAGACAGCGGAATAAAGTAAGATACAAAAGCGGTAAACCGCAGGAGGGAAACATGAAATTTGCTCTGAAAAAACTGATAACTCTCATTATCACATTGTTGTTTATTTCCTTCCTGTCGTTTACCGCTTTTTCTGTGATCCCGGGCGACGCTGCGCTCTCCAGGCTCGGAAAGGATGCGGGCGAGGAACAGCTTGCGGCGCTGCGGGAGGAGATGGGACTGAATGATTCCCTGCCGGAGCGCTATGCAGACTGGCTTTTGGGGGCGGTTCGGGGAGATTTCGGCGAATCATACCGCTATGCAGAGGTGAGTGTTGCGTCGCTTCTTAAGGATCGGCTTCCCGTGACGGCTCTTCTGGCCGTGATTTCGTTTGGCATGATCCTCATCGTATCGGTTCCGATCGGCATTCTGAGCTCCCGTTCCCCGGGAAAATGGGGAGATACGCTGACGAATCAGGCGTCCCAGGTCGTGATGGCCATTCCGCCCTTTTTCCTGGGCATGATCCTGACCTATGTATTCGGGCTCGTGCTGCACGTGTTCCAGCCCGGGAAATTTACGTCTCCGTCCGAGGATTTCCTGGAGGCGGCCCGGTATCTGATCTTCCCGGCCATAGCTGTGGCGCTGCCCAAGGCGGCCATGACGGTAAAATTCCTGCGGGGCGCGATTTTGTCTGAGATGCGAAAGGATTACGTGCGGACCGCGTTCAGCAAGGGGAATACGATCAACGGCGTTCTGTACAGCCATGTTCTGAAAAATGCCATGATTCCGGTCATCACCTTTCTGGCCATGGCGGCGGCGGAGATCCTGGCGGGCAGTATTGTGGTGGAGCAGGTGTTCGGCGTCCCCGGAGTGGGGGGACTTCTGATCTCCTCCATCTCGAACCGGGATTATCCGGTGGTGCAGGCGATTGTGCTCTATGTGACAACCGTGGTGGTGGCAGTGAATTTTACAGTGGATATCCTGTACCAGATATTGGATCCCAGAGTGAAAACAGCGTAAAACAGGCGACAAAAGGAGAAGCTGATGAAAAAGAAGAATCTGAATCTGGCCATAGGGCTTGCCATTACATCCTTTTTCCTGCTGTTTGCCCTGCTCGGACAGGTTTGGACGCCCTACAATGCGACGTCCATGGATCCAATGGCGGTCAATCTGGCGCCCTGCGCCGCCCACCCGATGGGAACCGATAATTTTGGCCGCGACATTTTAAGCCGCGTGATGAACGGGAGCGGAAGCACCTTTTTTGTGGCAGTCTGCACCGTCCTGATCGGCGGTGTGTTCGGGACGATTGTGGGGGCCGTGACCGGGTATTTCGGCGGATGGGCGGATAATATCATTATGCGTTTTAATGATATCCTGCTGTCCTTTCCGAGCATCCTGTTAGCCCTCATTTTTGTGAGTCTGATGGAGCCGGGAAGCTACCATATCATTCTGGCCCTGGGCGTCCTCTTTATCCCCAGCTTTGCCAGGATCGTGCGCAGCGAGGTGATCCGCTGCCGGGAACTCGACTATGTAAAAAGCGCCCGCATCATGGGGGCCGGTCATATGCGGATTATCTTTCTGCATATTCTCCCCAACGCGGGGGTGAGCATGCTCACAGCCGCTGCGATTGGCTTTAACAACGCGGTTCTCGCGGAGGCGAGCATGAGCTATCTGGGACTGGGCATCCAGCCGCCTGAGCCCAGCCTCGGGCGTATGCTCTCCGAGGCCCAGTCTTATCTCTTTAACGCGCCGTGGTACGCGCTCTTTCCCGGCGTGACGATCATTTTGATTATACTGGGGTTTGGCATGGTAAGCGAGGGGCTGCGCGCCCTGCAGGAATAGGAGGGAGGCCGGTATGGGGATGGGGAAGGCCAGAGAGAATGAGGCGCTTTTGGATATCCGGCGCTTAAGCATCGGTCTGCCAAAAGGAAATAAGTCCTTTGCAGCGGTATGCGGTATGCAGTTTCAGATTCAGGAGGGTGAAATCCTGGGCGTAGTGGGGGAATCGGGCTCAGGAAAATCCATGATCGCCCTGGCCATCATGGGGCTTTTGCCAAAGGAGGCGCGCATCCTGAACGGAGAGATTTGCTTTCGCGGCGAGGATCTGCTCGAAATGAAGGCAGAGGCCAGGAGAAAGCTGACGGGCAGCGAGATCGCCATGGTGTTCCAGGAGCCGATGACCTCCTTAAACCCCGTCATGCGGATCGGAAAGCAGGTGGAGGAGAGCCTGCGCCTGCACACGGATCTCACGGGGCGGGAGCTCCATGAAAAGGTGATCTGGGCCCTCACAGAGGCAGAGCTCCCGGATCCGGAGGAGCTCTGTAAAAAATATCCGCACGAGCTGTCCGGCGGCATGCGCCAGCGGGTGATGCTGGCCCAGGCGCTGGTCTGCTCGCCTTCCTTAATCATCGCCGACGAGCCGACCACCGCGCTGGACGTTATTTTACAGGCCCAGATCCTGAAGCTGTTAAAACGGATCCATAAGGAGCATAACACCTCGATCCTGTTTATTTCCCATGATTTAAATGTGGTCCGGGAGCTGTGCAGCCGCGTGCTGGTGGTCTATGAGGGCCAGCTTGTGGAAGAGGGGGATGTGCGCCAGGTGCTCTATGAGCCGAGGCATGCATACACACGCCGTCTGGTGGCCTCCATCCCGGAGGCAAAACCCCTTGAGCAGTCCGGGCGCGAGATCCTGCGCCTGGAAAATCTCGATGTCTTCTACGACATAGACAGCGGCCTGTTCCGGAAAAAGGGGAAAAAGCACGTGATCCATGATGTCAGCCTGACAGCCTGCGAGGGAGAAATTCTGGGGATCGTGGGCGAGAGCGGATGCGGAAAGTCAACGCTGTGCAAGACCATACTGGGCCTGCACAGCCAGTACAGCGGATCCGTGTGGGTGGAAGAGGGAAGCCGGCCGCAGATGGTCTTTCAGGATCCCTTCAGCTCCTTAAATCCGGCGAGAAGGATCGGCTGGATCCTGGAAGAGCCGCTCAGGCTTCGCGGAATCCGGGATAAGGAAACGAGAAAAGAGATGGTGGATCAGATGCTCCTTGATATCGGCCTCGATCCGTCCTTTGCCGGGCGGCGCGTCCGGGAGCTGTCCGGCGGACAGCGCCAGCGGATCAGCATCGGGGCCGCGCTTCTCATGGATTCGCGCCTCCTGATCGCTGACGAACCGGTATCCGCCCTGGACGTGACGGTCCAGTCGCAGATATTAAATCTGCTGCTGGCGCTGCACGGGAAACGCCGCATGACCATGCTGTTCATTTCCCATGATCTGAATATCATCCGTCGGATCTGCCGCAGGGTGGCGGTCATCTATAAGGGAGAGATCGTGGAGGAGGGCCTTTCCGAAGACATATACAACGCGCCTGCGCATCCCTATACCAGACTGCTGCTCGACGCGATCGTGGGCAGCGGGCCGGAAAGGGAGAGGAAGGAAGCCAGAGAGAGGAAGGAGAGGGAAGAA
This sequence comes from Clostridiaceae bacterium, assembly GCA_009911305.1. GTDB lineage: Bacteria > Bacillota > Clostridia > Lachnospirales > Lachnospiraceae > Otoolea. Next base: position 93,941 of record QXXC01000011.1, read on the forward strand.
GAAAAGGCAGAAGAGGCGGGTCTGAAAAAGCCTGCCGATGCCGGGGAACGCCTGCCCGACGGTTTTTCAGGCTGCGCCTTTTATCCCCGCTGCCCAAGGCGCAGCGATGCCTGCAAAGAAGGCCGCGCGCCGCTCTTTGATTTCGGGAACGGGCATGTGGCGAGGTGCGTGGACGCCTGCCGTGCGGCAGGCATGTAAGAAGGGAGATATCATTTCCGGCTTTTCGCAGATATAAACATATCGCTGGTTTATCGTCTCCCTGATAGGGGTATTTGCAGATAATCAATCAGGGCGTTTTCCAAAAGCCGGGAATAATTTACCTTCTGTTCTTCTGCCATTCTTTTCAGCCATGCCGGGAGAGTGATGTTTGTCTTGACGCGCTCATTATCTTTTTTCATGCGGAATAAATCAGGGTGGATTGTAACGGGCATCACAACATTTCCCTCGGTATCTTCTTTGGAAAGGTTCACGGATGGAGTGGGAATTTCCTCATGGTCACATTCCATACTGTAAACATGGAGGCTTGCGGCTTCTGCTGCCATGCGCGCCGCCTCCTCCAGGTTATTCCCAACACTGATACATCCGGGTAAATCAGGAAAGTAGATGCTATACGAACCGTCTGCTGATGGTTCAAAAACTGCAAGATAAGTCAAATTTTGCACGAATTACGCTCCTTTCTGTGAGAACCACAGGCAGTAGGACTATTTAAGCCCCGCCTGCTTGTAAATACTGTTTAGAGTTCCCGGTTTCAAGTCCCCGCTGTGGTTTGGTACTGTGATTTTTCCGGGCTTTACCGGGTGCTTTAGGCTTATATGGGATCCTTCCTGATTGACAGTGTACCATCCATCCTTACGAAGCACCTTTCGTATTTCCCGAACGGTCATAGTGTGTCCTCCTTCATATTATATATTATGCGCCTTTTTTATGCGTATGTCAATCTTTGTTGCGTATAAATGGTATGTATTTTGCAATATAACCATAAAATCCCAGAAACACTTGTAACTCTATATTTTTTCTAGTATAATTATTAATGTAATGTATTGGAACATAAAAAAATGGGAGGGAGCGTGTATGCATGGATAGGGATATCAGCCGTTTAAAAGACATTCTGAACAGGAGCAATTATACGGTTGCAGTGTGCGGTTCAGGCATGGCGGCAGAGAGTGGTTTTCTGGGGTTTAAGATGGCGGAGCGGGCCTATGAGATAGAGAAGGCCTACGGGGCGTCGCCGGAAGAGATTTTCACAGGCGGGTATTACAACACGCGGACAGTGCAGTTTTTTAATTTTTATAAAAAGGAGATGCTTGAAAAGGTTCCGGAGCCGGGAGCCGGGAGCCATGTGCTGGCTGCGATGGAGAAGGCGGGACGTCTGCAGTGCATCATCACGGCAAATGTCTTTGAGCAGGAGCAGCGGGCGGGCTGTGAGAATGTGATCAACCTGCACGGCAGCGTTTTTTCCAACCGCTGTCCCCACTGCGGCGAGAATTACGGTATGGAAGAGATACGGGACGGCAAAGGCGTGCCGCATTGCAGGAAGTGCAACAGCGTGGTACGTCCTCTGGTTTCCTTATACGGGGAGATGATAGACAGCCGCGTGATGACGAGAACGACCGAGGAGATCGGCAGGGCGGATGTGCTTCTCCTTTTAGGAACCACGATGCAGTCCGAGGTATTTTCAAATTATATCCGCTATTTTAACGGAAAAGATCTGGTGGTTATCCACAAGGAGAGCCATTTCTCGGACAAAGGCGCGGATCTGGTGATTCTGGACGAGCCGGGCCGGGTGCTGGCTCAGCTTGGATATACGAACGGATAATGGATGACAGGGCGATTCCTGTATTCGCTTCTAAAGCAATTTTCAGATACGCTCTGGTTTTATCCGTCCAGTGACGAAAAGGGGCTGAATGGCTGTGATTCAGTCCCTTTTTCTGTCGAAGGCTGCGCGGTTTTGGGCGGACAGGCTGTGCATGGACGCAGCAGGCATCGGCGCAGGGAAGGTCATAAGGGAACGATTTGCGGCATTTCCTGCTGCTTTCAATTTTCAAAAAATAAAGGAGAATGGACGGGAATGAGGAAAAGAAAGAATCAGGCGCTGGCGCTGCTCCTGTCAGGCATTCTGTGCCTGGGCGGCTGCGCGGCAGCGGGAGGCTCAGAGGCCCCTGGGAAAGCAAAGAGCCTGACACAGGAGAGCGCGGCTGAGGATAACGCAGAAAAGAGTGCGCAGGAGAGGCCGGGCGAAGCTCCTGAAAGCGTCAGGGATGGGACAGGCGAGCCGGATGCAGGGCAGGAGCCGGATGCGGATCAGGCGGCCGGGCAGCCGTCAGACGGCCAGGAAGCGCGGGGGCTGTTTGAGGCGTTTGAAGCGGTTGATTTAGAGGGAAACGCAGTCACACAGGACGTGTTTGCAGAGCATGATCTGACGATGGTGAATATCTGGGCAACCTTTTGCGGGCCGTGTATTACCGAAATGCCGGAACTCGGGACCCTTTCGGAGGAATATAAGGACAGGGGAGTGCAGATCGTCGGTCTGTGTATAGACGTGACGGGGATTGACGGAGCGGTGAATGAGGCGCAGCTTGAGGAGGCGAAACGGATCGTACAGGAGACAGGGGCCTCTTACCTTCATATCATTCCAGGCGGAACGCTGGCCACGTCTCTTATGATGCAGGTTCAGGCAGTGCCGACCACGATTTTTGTGGATAAAGACGGTAAGCAGGTCGGGATGGGCGTGATGGGCGCGCGGGACAAGGAAGGCTGGGCGGAGATGATCGAGGAGCTGCTGGCAGCCGTGCAGACGTCTCAGTGAATGAGGCGCTGGCAGGGATCCTGCGCAATGCACACATGCGTCCTGCACAAAAAGGGGGAGGCGTCGTATCACACGCCTCCCCCGCAATCGATCCGATCGCGTGTCCGGTTCCCAATCAGTTCCCTTTGAAATCCGGTTTGCGTTTTTCCATAAATGCGCAGACGCCTTCTTTAAAATCTTCGGAAGAGATGCAGACGCGCTGCGTGGGCACTTCGCCCTCGGTCAGATACCGCTCATAGTCGCGGAAATTGGCCTCAAAGAACTGCTGCTTGAGGCTCTTATAGGCAATGAGAGGCCCGGCTGCCAGTTTCTTTGCCAGCTTCATGGTCTGCTCCTCAAGCTCTTCCTTTGGGCAGAGCTGATAAACGAGACCGAGGTCTTTTGCCTCCTCAGCTCCCATGGGGCGGCCGGTGGCGCACAGCTCCATCGCGCGGGCAAAGCCGACGGACTTACTTAAGAGGTAGGTTCCGCCTGTGTCGGGCACGAGCCCTAAGTTGATAAATGCCTGGATGAATTTAACATTGTCAGCGGCCACCACAAAGTCGCCGGAGAGCGCTAAGTTCGCCCCGGCCCCGGCTGCCGCGCCGTTTACGGAAGTGATGACCATCTTGCTCATCTTCTTCATCTTCAGGGATACCTTGCCCGCATTTTCAATCAGATCATCCATGTTGATCTCGCCGCCTGCCTGGATATTATTGTAGAAATACCCGATATCCCCGCCGGCGGAAAAGGATTTGGCCGCGCTTTTGATGACCACAACCTTCACTTCGGGATCTGATTCACAGGTATCCAGAAGGCTTAAAAGCTCATTCACCATATCCATATCAATGGCATTTAAGTTCTTCGGCCAGTTCATGGTAATGCAGGCGATGCCGTCATGTACTTCATATATATTTTTACGGTACTCCATAAAAGCTCCTTCCCTGCCGCAGCACTGCGGCTGCGTTTCCTTTTGCCCGGCTGCCGTTTAAAACCCCTGCGGCAGCCGGGCTTTTGCGTTCCTGCGCGTTGATCAGCGCTTGTTGCTCGCTCTCCAGATATGCATCTTCTCCGCCTCTGCGATCAGCTCGTCGCGGAAATCCGGATGGGCGATGGAGATGATCTTCTCCGCTCTCTGCCAGGTGCTGGTTCCCTTTAAGTTTACAAGACCATACTCGGTAACGAGATAGTGAATGTTCGCGCGGGTAGCGGTGATGATGCCGCCCGGGGTCACGTAGGGGGTCAGGCGGCTCTTCACGCTGCCGTCCTTGCCCTTTACAGTGGAAGAGCAGCAGATAAAGCTCTTTCCGCCTTTGGAGAGGTATGCGCCCAGCACAAAGTCGAGCTGTCCGCCGGCTCCGCTGATGTGGCGGGTTCCGGAGGATTCGGAGGCAACCTGGCCGAAGAGATCCACCTCTACCGCGTTGTTGATGGAGATAAAGTTGTCAAGGCTGGAGATCACGCGTATATCGTTTACATAGTCAACCGGGGCGGCCATAATGGTCGGGTTCGCATTGACAAAATCGTAGAGCTTCTGGGTGCCTGCGGCAAAGGTAAATACCTGGCGTCCCTTGTCAATGGATTTGTTCCGGCCTGTGATCTTGCCCTTGGCGGCAATGTCAACAAACGCGTCCACATACATCTCGGTATGTACGCCCAGATCCGTCAGATCGCTCTCTGCGATGAGGGAGCCGACCGCATTCGGCATGCCGCCGATTCCGAGCTGCAGGCAGGCGCCGTTGGGGATCTCCGGGAGAATCAGACGCGCAACGGCCTGATCCACCTCAGAAGCGGCTCCGGAAGGCATCTGCGCTACCGGCGGGTTGTCGCCCTCCACGACCATGGTAACATCATCGATATGGATGCTGACCTCATGGCCGCCGAAGCAGACGGGCATGTTCTGATTCACCTCCACGATCACCGTGTCGGAAACCTCGCACAGGGCCGCAAGCTGGGAAGCGTTTAAGCCAAAATTGAAATATCCGTGCGAATCCATGGGCGTAACCTGGATCATGGCCACATCCACGTGGCGGATGCTGTCTCTGTAATAGCGCGGCATCTCGGAGTAGCGGAGCGGGTTGTAGAAGCCGATCCCCTTGTCAACGAGCTTGCGCTCAATTCCGCTGGTGTGCCAGGAATTCCAGGTGATGCGCTTTTCAACATCCGGGATCTTCGTAACCTCCGGCTGCCAGAGCGCGATGCCGCCCCGGAAATTGATGTCCGTTAAGCCGGCGTCCGCGCTCATGCGGTCTGCCAGGGCCTTATCCAGGGCTACCGGATGATTGGCGCAAAAGCCATAATCCACCCAGTCGCCGGATTTAACCACCTTGACTGCGTCCGCTGCAGCGGTCAGCTTTTTCTGATACTCTGCTCTGTAATCCATATGTATAGATCCTCCTTATATGTAAATATTTTGTTTGTACGAAATTTTGCGACGGTTTTCCGCAATGATGTCCAAAATGTTCTTTGGGGAAGATTTTTTCATGCTTTTATTGTACCACATTCTTAATTTGAGGTCAATTTATTTCATGGGAGAAAACGCACATGCCGGCCGGCGAAACGTAACGAAAAAAACGCCCGCTCCCCTGCAAACGTTCGGGAAGCGGACGTTTTCCATTTATCCGCGCTTAAGCCATTCCGGAATACTGGTTCTTCACCTTCTGAATCTGCATGGAATCTGCCTGCTCCATGTTATACCAGCCCTTGGCGGACATCTTTTTATAGAGCTCGTCCTGCATTTCAAGGCTGCTGTTCAGGGCCTGGTCAAAGGCGTCCCGCACATTGGAAGTGGAGGACTCAATCGTGCCGTGAAGGTACAGATCACATACACCCTTTGTGGTCAGGAGCATGTTTTCCATGATACATCTGTCATCCATTGGGTTCGCCTCCTTACGTTAAATGATAGAAACTGTCGAAAAGCTGTTTGTGTTTTTCCTCAATCTGCCGGGAAAAGGCAGAGAGCTCCGGGTCCTGTAAATTGCGGGCCGCCTCCTGGCACTGGGTCTTCAGAAAGGACTCGTGCCCCAGGGCGTCGTCAATATAGCTCAGTTCCTTTGGACTCATACCATCACCTCCTATAAATGGTTCTCTATTAAGGCTTCCTGAAAAACGCAGGAGACGCGGTTTCAGGAAGCTTTTTCGGTTCGGTTATAGTATGAGGAGTCTGAAACGAAATATGAGAGGGGATTTTTTACATCAAAGAGCGCCGCAGCTTTGGCTGGACAGCCGTTTTTTTATATACCGGCGCAATCATGAGCACCGAGAGGACGCAGAGAAGGAAAAACAGGGCGTAGGCCGGGAGATAGCTTCCGGTTATGTCAGCCGTCATGCCGGGGAATGCGCTGGAGATAAGGCCTCCAAGCGCGTATGTAACCTGGTATGTTTTCAGCAGCGTCGTATAGCGCCCGGCGGAGCAGAAATCGGCGGCTATGACGGGAAGGGCCACGGTGGAGAGCGCCAGGCCGGTTCCGAGAAAGATAAGGCCGCTGACAATCAGAGGCATGGGAGCATTTCCGGCAAAGCAGCACATGAGCTGGCCGAGGCTCAGGAAGACGCCGAAGACCGTGATGGCGGCAAAGCTTCCCAGGCGGTCTGAAAGCCAGCCCATCAGGCATTTTCCTGCGATCAGGACAAAGCCTAAGAAGGAGAGCATAAAGGATACGCTCTCTACGGGCCATCCGGATGTGGTGTAGAGCAGGGAAAGCCCGGAAAAGCTGGTGAGGCCGAGCGTCCCGATCAGGAATACGCCCAGGATAACGCGCAGGTGCTCAGTACGCGTAAGCTCCCGGCGGGAGGAGGCGCCTTCTGGGGAGGCGTTCGTCTGCGCTGCCGCCTGCTGCGCGGGTTCATTTTTAATCAGCAGAACCAGGGGCAGGGCGCATGCCGCCATCAGCCCGGCCTCCGCGAGAAAGACGGCGGAGAGGCCGAAGCGCCGGATCATGGAGGTGATGAGGACAGGGCACAGGATGGAAGCAATGCCGCTGCCAGAGGCGGCGATGCCCATGGCTGTCGCTGTGTGCGCCGGAAACCAGCGCCGGATCAGGACAGAAGCCGGGATCATGCCGCCCAGCCCGTAGCCGAGCCCGGAGATCAGGGCCGCGAGGTAGCAGAGGGACGGCGCAGAGGAACAGCCGTAGATCACATAGCTCAGGACAGAGGCGCACAGCGCCAGGGCGATCCCCTTTTTCAAGTTCAGCCGATCGTAGTACCGATCCGAGACAAACATGGATAACAGAGCGGTTATGCTGCGCATGGTGGTCAGAAGCGACACCTGCGTGTTGGAGAAGCCGCGTATTTCCATAATAAAGGGAAAGTAAATGGGGAATGCATTGCTCAAAAGTCCGACGGAAATAAAAATCAGGGCCGTGCCGCAGGCACAGATGACATAGCGGTAAGGGCTTGGCTTCATGGAAGTAACCTCCTTATGATAACGCTTTTGTATATGTATTTATCATAAATACGGCATATACAGCAACTAATAATTCTGTAACTGGCATTGCAAACCATATGGAATTTGCCCCTGCCACAATCGGTAACAGCATAATTAAAATTCCACTGACAATGCAGCCTCTGAAAACAGATACACAAAAAGCGGCTCCTGGTTTCATCAGCACTTGAAAATAATAAGTGGAGAAAATATTCAGCGGCAGCAATATAAACGAAATGCTATAACAACGGATTATTGCGGGCGCAATATCCAATATTGTTTTTGTTGGCTTCATAAAAATGTAAATGTACAAATTAGGGCAAATCAAACTGAGAGCAGTCCAAAATATACTGAACGCTCCAACAGTATAAAGGGCATACCGCAGAGTTTCTTTAATACGCCGCCATTTCTTTGCGCCAAAATTGATAGAAATAATGGGCTGTGCAGCCTGCCCCACACTATAAGCGCAGCACTGAACAATCGTGCTTACATTGATAACCGGGCCATAAACAGCAAGTGCATTACTGCCTAAATATTTCATAATCTGACGGTTGAAAAGCACTGTCAGTATCCCCATTGCAATATCAATAAAAAATGTTGGGAAGCCGGTAACCGATATTTCCCTCAATTTTCCCACAATTCCAGTCGGTTTTCGGAGAACCAGCGTATTTTTCTTAGACAAGAAATGGGAAAACATAACCGCAAACGAAATCCCGGAGCCAACTGCCGTTGCAAGCCCCGCGCCCAAAATCCCCATATCAAAAACAAATACAAAAATGTAATCGCCGACAACATTGAACAATCCCCCTGCTAATACGCCGGCAGTTGCAAGTTCGGGGTGATTGTCGTTTCGCAGAAACGCCGCCAGCATTTGATTGAACAGGAACAGCGGAATGACTGCTTTTACTGGCGTTAAATAAGATTCAGCCAATGAAAGCAAGCTGCTGTCCGCACCAAAAAACAATAGGATTGGCTTGTCAAAAAATAGAATTGCCGCCCATGACACGAAAGCAAGAATGACAGAGCCTATAACCGCAACAGTAAAATATTCATTTTCGTTTCTGCTTTTCTGTGTTTCCTGTCCTCTGACTGTGCTGAAAATTACAGAACCGCCAATTCCCATGAGCAGCCCCAGACTGTAAATAATATTCCATACAGGGGCAACAACAGCTAATGCCGCCGTTCCGTCCGGGCCCTGATATTGTCCGACCATTGCCATATCCACAAGTGAATATACCGAAGTAATCATTGCACTTCCAAAGGCAGCAGAAAAATACTTGAAATAGATGGGTCTGATGTTTCCGTTTAGCAAATTCATTGTCTTTTCCTCCTTATTTTGCAAATAAAAACCGGATAAGAAAAACGAACAGGAACGGTTTTCTTATCCGGCGCTCTCATACGCAAGAGTAACCCTCCGACAAACCGTATATCCGCTATCTTATCCGGTCTTATACTTACGCTTATAAGTCCTCCGATAACTATTGTATAAGCTAACAGAAATAAATTGGTTTGTCAAGCCCTATATAAATTTTCATCACGGTAAACGCATGATTTGATATCTTTGCATCAGGGAGAAAATCTGCTATATTGTATTTAATGACTGACA
>QXXC01000125.1 GCA_009911305.1 Clostridiaceae bacterium
AAAGTTTGTTGGAACATCCATTAATTCCGTAGCAGCTTCGCAATAACAAAAAAATAGCAATTTAACCGAGTTAGACGGGCGGGGCTTAGTGGGAGCGGAATCTCCATGCGCCGCCCTTTTGTAATTATTTCATTCCCTTGTCATATAAGAGGGCCTTCTAAATTATAAACGTTTATTCCGGTAAAAATGTAACCAACAAAATTAAAAAGCGCAGGATGCGCGGAAAGGAGTCTGAAATGAATAAAGACAGACTGTTATTAAAGGATGGGACGGAAATCGTCCTAGATGCGGGGGCCAGCCTTGGGGCCCTGCAGGTCACATTGGCCAGCCGGGAGGACATGCTGGCTGTCTGGGGAAAACTGACCGATGCCAACCTCGCACAGGCGCAGATCCTCAACGGCTCCGGGCTTGTGGTCGGGAATTACAATAACCTTTTGCTGGTGTCTGAAACGTCCACTGTGGCCGCGGATGGGGCAATACATACAATCTTTAACGTCCGTGAGAAAACGGCGGAGGAAAGGCGGTTGGAGGCCCTGGAGGAGGGACAGGAAGTCCAGGACGGGGCGATCGAAGAGCTGGCCGGCATGATGGGAGGTGGGGAATAATGGTAGCGTTTTATGTCATGCGGATAAAATCCGGGAAAATGGTTCTGGAGGATGTGCCCGCCCGCTGGAGAGAGGCTGTGGAAAAGAAGCTGGTTAAGGATCCGGCTGTGGAAAGGGGGTGAGCTGGATGGATTTGACAGCATTGGTTATAGCGGCGGGCATCCCGTCAGGAATCAGCGGCTTCTGTTTCTGGCTTATCCAGCGGAAGATTGAACAGCGGGAGAAGATCCGGGAAAAACAGGAAGAGATCCGGGAAAAACAGGAGTACCTGATGGTAAAAGGGATCGGGGCGGCGATAGCCCTGGGGGAAGCTTCCGCTATCGCGCTGAAGAACGGCCATACCAACGGGGAGACGGAAAGCGCCCTGGAGTATGCGCGGAAGGTGAAGCATGAGCAGAAGGAATTCCTGACGAAACAGGGAATTGAAGCAATTTATTAAGTGAGAGGGGGAGTTATATATCAATGAAAGAAATTGACTGGAAAAGAAAACTTACAAGCCGGAAGTTCTGGACTGCAGTGACATCTTTTGTATCAATGATGATTGTAGCAACAGGAGGAACAGAAAATACCGCTGCACAGGTTACGGCGCTGATTATGGCCGGCGCATCGGTGCTGGCTTATATTATCAGTGAGGGACTGACGGATTCTGCTAACGCCGGTTCTGGTACAGACCTGCCGGAAAAAGAAGAAAAAGGACAGTAGGATGATCAGCCATAAAGCCTGGGTGTAAAAGCCTGGGCTTTTTCTGATCCGGAAAGGGGAAATAACATGACAGAAAAACAGATGTTTGATTTGCTGGTAACAGAGGGGTTGTCTGAGCATGGGGCCGCCGCCCTCCTCGGGCATTTCCAGGCCGAAAGCGGGCTGAATCCCCGGAACCTGCAGAACATTTACGAGAAAAAGCTGGGATTTACAGACGATACCTATACGGTGGCGGTGGATTCCGGAAGCTACGCAGACTTTGTCCGGGACTGTGCTGGGTACGGGCTGGCACAGTGGACGTACTGGTCGAGAAAACAGGAGCTCCTGGAGTTTGCACGGAATTCCGGATGCTCTGTCGGCGATGCCGGTATGCAGCTTAAATTTGCGCTTTATGAGTTGAAGGGAAACTATAAAGATGTCTTTAATGCGCTGAAAACAGCAGTTGATATCAGGGCAGCGTCGGACATTGTATTGACTCAGTATGAGAGGCCAGCCGATCAGTCTGAAGCGGTAAAACAAAAACGCGCAGGCTATGGCCAGGAGATTTACAAACGTTGCTCTGGGAAAATGGGGGAGGCTGGCGGAGAAATAACAGAAGCGCAGGCAAGGCAAAAGTTAGTCTCGGTTGCGATACAGTGGTATGGCCGTAAAGAGTCAGACGGATCGCACAGGGAGATTATAGACATCTACAATGGACATGCTCCCCTCGCCAGGGGATACAAGGTAAAGTACACAGACGCCTGGTGTGCAACCTTTGGATCAGCCGCGGCCATTGCTGCCGGATATACAGACATTATCCCTACAGAGTGCGGATGCGGGCAGATGATCGAACTGTTTCGGAAGATGGGCCGGTGGGTGGAGGATGATGCTTATATTCCATCGCCGGGGGATTATATCTTTTATGACTGGGACGACAGCGGCGCGGGGGACTGCGCGGGCTGGCCGGAGCATGTCGGTATTGTGGTATCGGTATCGGAGGATAAAATCAGGGTAATTGAGGGCAATAAAAACGATGCTGTTGAGTACAGGGAGATAGATGTAAACGGACGGTATATCAGGGGCTACGGCATCCCTGACTATGCATCCAAAGCAACGGCCCCGGAAGCCCCAGAGCCCGCTGAAACGGGCTGGGAAAAGGATGCACAGGGGCGGTACAGGTATAAAGAGGATAACGGGGCATATGCGTCAAATAAATGGCTGCTTATCAACCATCACTGGTACCTGTTTGGCAAAGACGGGTGTATGTTGACCGGCTGGCAGCGCTGGGACGGCAGTAGCGTAGTGGGGGCAGATGCTCCGGGGGAGTGGTATTTCCTGGACAATACGCCGGGCGGGCCGCTGGAGGGCGCGTGCTGGCACAGTACGGATTATGGGGCGCTGCGGATCTGGGATGTGCAGGGCTGATAAGAAGGAGGGCGGCAGGATTGCCGCTCCTCATTTTCCAATTTCGGGGATTTCTGTAACGCTTAGAA
>QXXC01000126.1 GCA_009911305.1 Clostridiaceae bacterium
AATCCCTTTGTGAACGAGTGCATCAGCGGTACATTCCTGATGTGCGGGCTTTCCGACGGGGAGGGCTTCTGCTCCCTTTCCCCTGCCCAGCAAGCCGAGTTTCAGCGCCTTTTTGCCAGCACCGGCGAGTTTATGATGCTGGGGGCAGACCACATCTGCGCTTCGCCTGCCGAGTTTGCCGAAACCGCTGGCAGGCTTTGGGGCGGCATGGCAAGCGGCGAATCCGTGGTGCTGACCAAGTGGGGCGGCACGGAAAGCGGGGTATAAAATGGCAAAACAAAATACCAATACTGACCGTCGCAGTTTGCAGGACTGCGGCGGTTTTTCATCGGCAGAATACCATTCGGTTGGACTGAGCGGCGGCAAGGATTCGTCTGCTTTATTGCTGCTGATGCTGGAAAAAGGGATGCCGATTGACAACGTGATATTTGCGGATACCGGCATGGACTTCCCCGAAATGGCGGCGCATATCGCCAAACTGGACGCGCTTTTGTACCGTGAACGGGGCATCCACATCACCACCCTGCGACATTCGCATGGATTTGAGTGGATGATGTTTGACGCACCCATGAAACAGCCCCGTGCAATTGCCCGCCGTGCCGCCCAGGGACAGCCAGCAACCGGCTATGGCTGGCCGGGAATTAAGGTTCGCTGGTGTACCGGCCAGCTTAAAACACACCTGATCGCCAAAGAGGTCAACCGGCTGAAAAAAGAAAAGAACGCCCTGCACTATATCGGCATTGCCGCCGATGAGTCCCAACGCTGCAAAGACGACCCGAACCACCGTTATCCGCTGGTGGAATGGGGCATCACCGAAGCACAGGCTTTACAAATCTGCTATGACCGGGGCTTTGACTTTGGCGGACTTTATAAAATCTACCACCGCGCTTCCTGCTGGTGCTGTCCCTTGCAGCGGATCGGTGAACTCCGAAAGCTACGCCAGCACCACCCGGAACTGTGGGCGCGGCTGTGGGATATGGACAACCGAGCGCGGGCGCAGTTTGGCGCAGGCCCCCTTGGACAGTTTAAGGAGCGTTGGAGCATCGAAAAGTTAGACGCCCGGTTTGCCCGCGAGGAAATGGAGGACGGCGCATGAAATATTTACTCCGCCGCCTGCTGGTTCCGCCTTAGTTACCCCAGCAGCCTTTGAAGAAAATCCCAAAATGAAAGAGGTGAGCATTATCGAAGTTGAAGCAAAGCAACAGCTTATGGAAAAGCTGGATAAAAACCTGCTGGATCATGCGGCAAAACTGACAGAGGGGAACGGCCCGCAGATTGTGGATGTGTACCAACTGCAAGGGCTGGCAGAGGTTCACTGTTACCTGAAAACAGCCCACCAGTTTGACCCTGCCGAAGTGGATGCCCTGCTGCAATTTGCCGACCCGCTGGAAGCAGCCCGCTACTGCTGGGAAATGAATGAGCATGAATACAGTTTCCCGATCTGCGACCTGCTGCGGGAAACCAGGGCGCGGGAAATCTTTGAACTGGCAAAGCCGGAACCGCCGGCAAAATTGTCCGTGCGGGAGCAGCTACGCGCCGCCATGAAAGAAGCCCGCCAGCATCCCGCCCCGGAAGAACGGGCGAAAGGCGGCGAGGCCCGGTGAAACAGCCTGCCGCTTGCAGGAAAGGAGGTAACGCATCATACAGGATGAAGTACGCGAAAAATCTGTGGCTCTCACCATCAAGGTCGGCAAAGCAGGCGGCAGGCTGACCGCCGGCCTGTTGAAATGGGCCATTCGGAAGTATCTGGCGCAGGCCCAAACCCCCAAAATCCACCACGGCAAGCAGACCGTAAAGCAGCTTGTAAGCCAGGGCGCAGGCGTTCAAAACATTGAGATTACCGGCAAAAATATCAAGTCCTTTGAGCGTGTGGCGCGGAAATACGGGGTGGACTTTGCGCTGAAAAAAGACCCGGCGCAGGGGAAATACCTTGTCTTTTTCAAGGCACGGGACGCGGATGCACTGAACGCCGCCTTTGCCGAGTATGCCGGGAAAAGCCTGAACCGCTCCGCGCAGAAGAAGCCGTCACTGTTAGGCCAGCTTTCCCATTTCAAGGAGATTGCAAAGAACCTGACGCGGGATACCGCCAAAAACCGGGAGAAAGGGGGCGTTGAACTGTGAAACTGGATGTAAAGAAAATCCTGCTCCCTAACCTGCCTTATGTGTTCATCTTCTGGTTTTTCAACCGTGTGGCGGAGGGCTGCCGGCTGGCAGAGGGCGCGGATATGGTGACAAAGGCAATGGGCGCGGTATCGGGCCTGGGGACGCTGATTTCCAAAAACCCGCTGCCCAGCTTCCACCCACGCGATCTGCTGTTTGGCGCTGCCGGCGCGGTCATTATCCGGGCCGTGGTTTATTTCAAAGCGAAAAACGCCAAGAAATACCGCCACGGAGTTGAGTATGGTTCGGCGCGTTGGGGAAATTCCAACGATATTAAGCCTTTCATCAATCCCCAATTCAACCAGAACATTCTCCTGACGCAGACAGAGTGTCGGACAGCGAATTGAGGGAGACGCAAACCGCGAATTATTTTTCCAACCTTTATCCAATTGACTGCGCAGTGCTGTCTGTGAATGCATGATCCTGCCAAAAATGCGGCGCATTGCTGTCAGGATGGATTGAAACTTAAAAGGTGAATATTATCCTCCTTGGGAGCCACCAGTTTCCCGCTTGAGAGCCACCTGGAAGTTTCCACCTTGAGAGC
>QXXC01000127.1 GCA_009911305.1 Clostridiaceae bacterium
TGAATATTATCCTCCTTGGGAGCCACCAGTTTCCCGCTTGAGAGCCATCCGGAATGGATATTTTCCACCTTCAGAGCCACCACAACATATTGTGCTGCCATGTATATTTGATTTTATTATGGATCTCCTTATAGTTATTTCTGGAGAACTGCAAATGCAGTATCACCAAATAATCTATAAGGAGGTCTTTTTATGTTTAAGAAGACAAAAGTCAGAAGCATTCTCGAACTTCTGGGAAAAAATCTAAGCGCAAGGGAGGTATCAAAAGTTTTAAGTGTATCCAGAAACACTGTTGCCGAAGTTCAGGCATTGTTTTTACAGTCAGGCAGGTCCTGGGATGATATTTCCGAATGGGATGACGACAGACTCTATGGACTGTTTTATCCGGATAAGTTTAAATATAAGCCCAGATATGCACCAGTTGATTATTCTTACGTCCATAAGAAATTAAAGAAGACAGGCGTCACAGAGAAGCTCCTTTGGGAAGAATACTGTGCCAGATGTGAGAAAGACGGGGTAAGTGCATGTTCTTATATAACATTTGCTAAAAATTATAAGAAATTTACGGCAGATAAAAACTATACGAGCCATATAGAACACAAACCCGGATTAGAGATTGAAGTTGACTGGTCCGGCCCTGCAATGAGCTATACGGAGCCAGATACCGGGGAACGTATAACAGCATACCTGTTTGTTGCAACCATGCCCTACAGCCAGATGAGCTATGTGGAGGCTGCAGCCAGTATGGATGAAAAAGCATGGCTTTCCTGTCATGTAAACATGTTCCGGTTTTTTGGTGGGACACCGGTAAAAGTTGTCTGTGACAACTTAAAAACCGGAGTAACTTCACATCCTAAAAAAGGTGAGATCATACTAAATGAGGCGTATCTTTCTCTTGGCGAGTATTATTCCGTCGCTATCATGCCAACAGGCGTCAAAAAGCCAAAGCAGAAAGCAAGTGTGGAAGGGAGTGTGGGTAAGATTGCCACGGCTGTTATCGCAAAACTCAGAAATGATACCTTCCTATCATTAGCCGCATTAAATGCCGGAATCCGAAAAGCAGTAAAAGAATTCAATGACAAGCCTTTTCAGAAGCGCCCCGGAAGCCGCCGGAGCATCTTTGAAACGGAAGAAAAACCATACTTGAGAGCCCTGCCGCTTATTCCCTATGAAGTCTGTGAATGGTCTTATGGGCATAAAGTCGGCAGCAACTCTCATATATGGTGGAACAAAGGTCAGTATTCCGTTCCATACAGGTATATCGGATACAAGGTGGATATCAAATTTAACAGCCATCTTGTATTTATCTATTATAACAGAACAGAGATAGCAAAGCATCCGATACTTTCCAAACATATGACAAACGGTATGCGGACAGAGCAAGCCCATCTTCCTTTGCCGCTCAAAAAAAATCTGTCAGTGGAAGATCTCTGTGACAAAGCAAGGGAAACAGGCCCCAAAACATTTGAGGTAATCCGCAGGATGTTTGACGAGGCAAAAGTGAAAGAACAACCCATGCAGACAGCAAGAGCCATACTTTCCATAGCGGATATCTATACACCGGAAGTCCTTGAAAAAGCATGTGATAAAGCGCTCAGGCAATACCATATGCCTTATTATAAGACTATATATTCCCATGCCAGGAGCATAAACAGTGCAAAAGAACTCACAGAGTTCAAGGAAAACAATCAGAAATTCGGAATTGTCAGAGGCGCAGATTATTACAAAAAAAGGAGAGACGACAAATGAACATTGAAATAAAAAAGAGTTTATCGGTATTAGAATTAAGCGACCTTGCAAGAATCATAGAAATGCAGGAAAAAGATATAAAACTTGTGGATCTAAGCTACGAAAAGCGTTTGGAACTGCTTCTGGAAACACTGATACAGGAACGGGAGAACAGGCTCATAAACAGACTGATCAGGAATGCTTACTTTAAATATCCTAGCGCAAGCTTGGAATCATTGGATTACGATTCCAGACAGATAAAAAAGTCCACGATCCTGAATCTGGCCACAATGGGATTTGTTTCCAATGCAACAAATCTTGTCATCACAGGACCGACCGGCGCTGGAAAGACTTACCTTGCATGCGCCCTTGGCGTGGAAGCGTGCAGACAAACTTACAGGGTTTTGTATATCAGGATGCCTGACCTGATGCGTAACTTTGAGAATCAGAACGACAACCTCAGGGAGCTTACGAAATACAGGAAAAGGATCGGCAACTATCAGATCCTTATCCTTGATGAGTGGCTTAATTACAAAATTTCCGAAAAAGACGCCAAGAACCTCTATGAGCTGTTTGAACAGCGCAGCGGGAATCATTCCACCGTCTTTGTCGGACAGTATCCTGTCGATGAATGGCATGGCAGGCTCGGCGGCGGAACGCAGGCAGATTCCATCATGGACAGGATTATCCATAATGCCTATGAAATCCCTACAAATGAAACAAACCTGAGAAAGCTGTATGATTCAAAGAAACTGAAAAAGCTTGTTGACGAAATAGAATCCTGATCGTCTGAATAAGCTATACATGTTATTGCCTCTGTTGTATTTTGAAGCAACAGAGGCAGTACTACTATATCTTGTGTCCGGGGTGGCTCTCAAGGTGGAAACTTCCAGGTGGCTCTCAAGCGGGAAACTGGTGGCTCCCAAGGAGGATAATATTCA
>QXXC01000128.1 GCA_009911305.1 Clostridiaceae bacterium
CTGGAGCAAATCTGTTTCTATCATACAGGTTTGCTCCAGTCTTGTATAGGTACTCACTATCTACCGTTTACTTTCTGAAGGATAAATGCTTTGCTTACTGAGTTCATTCATTGTTGTCTGAAGGCCATAGCGAAGTGAGCTATTCGATGCCAAGAACGGAAGCTTTACAGAAATACTACTGTTATTGGGATGCGTATCACAAATAAGACTGTGTAAGTCTTTATCGAATGACGCTATTAAATGATATCTATACATGGCCGTTACCTAATCCTTCCAAAATTTCGTAAGTCTTCTGATAAATACTATCCGTAATTTTTTGCGCTTCGTTATTCGTAATTTGCATATTATGATTTCTAACATCCACAAAAGCATCCGAAACACTTTGTTTTATCATTTGTTCCACTTTTTCCTCAATATGTGCTACTTCATTAATGTCATTTGGAAGTGTAATCGTTTTATTGGCAATGTCATTCATAAGTTGTTCCAAAACAACTTTGCTCATAAAATTCTGTAAAACTGACTCACATTCTTCATGTGTCAAACTCTCAGTCGGTTTGCCATATAAATCAGGATCATCCGCAATCGCATCGTAGTATAGCAGACAATAAATAGCTCATAGTTTTGCATTTACGCCATTTATTGATAATCCGTTGATAAAGCAATACAAATATTATGAGTTGCTTTATGAACGATGTAGTAGTATGCTGACCGGGCTATCCCCTCATCATTAGGTCCTCCATCTGGGCATATAAACGCTGCAATCTTTACAAAGAAATCAGATGCTGAAAGACCTTCTATATTTCCAAGCGAAAGCCGTTGTGCAATTTCTTTTGCACCGCCGCCTGACAGATTATTCAGAATTCCATATAATCTTGCGGCGCTCCCTCTTGCCGTTCCCAGTCGAGTGGTAGCTTTTAAACTTCCACCTAACGATCGATTAACATAACTCGATATGATTCTTTTCATGGAACCACTATCGCGACCCCCTTCAGATATGTAATGAGTGAAAGATGTCCTTGGCCCTCTGAATCGATTTTCATCACCATTTGGTGGAATCGTTGTTAGGTTCTGCGTAACTGACTGAGCCGACACAAACGGAGTATCCTCTTCAAGCCACGAAGGCACTAATGGTGTATGCCCAGATTGGCCTTTATTTCTCGTTGATGTACCCATTGGCTATTATACCTGCGCTTTCTTAGCTGCTGCTTTTATCATATCATCTGTGCTATTAATTTCAATTTCTTTAAAGAATTGATTAAGTTTACTTCTCGCTACTGAGCTTTTCGGTATACAAGCATCCCATCCTCCAACAGCCCAGATACCAAGTTTCTCAAACGGAAGTGTAAGGAGGAACCCTGCAAGATCTTCCTGAAGTTCTACTCGGAATTCAACCAACTTCCTAACGCCTTCCACAACCTTTGGTGTTTTGTTTTCTGAAATATTTCTAATAAATATATCTTGAGAGACAATTTTAAAAAGACGTTTGGCATCCCCATTTTCTAATTTAAGGATTTCCTCTTTTTTGTTAGCAACATTAAATTTTCCACCTCTCACAATAGATATCAATTCCCGCAGTCTTTCCTCTGGGCTGCTAAAGAAGAAATCATTCTTCTCTGCACAGGCAAAAAAATATGGCCTAAGATCCCTGCCAGCTAAAGAGGGTTCTGTTTCCATCCATGCCTTCACATCTTCTTGCTCAAGGAATTTTCTGAAACTTTCATGTCTAACCACTGGCTTATGAGACTTTTCAACTTTTCCTCCCCCTGACCTTTTCTTTGGTTGAGGCAACTTAGCGGGATCTCCTTCTGTTTCTATGGTATGTTCTTCATCTTCAGCTATCTTTTCTGGAGTATCCTTTTCGGCACAAACTTCAAACGCTAAGCAGACACCATCCTCATTAAGTTCTGCAGCCAAAGCTTTATAAAATTCACCATTGTATTGCTCTGCAAGCATCATTTTTGCCAGTACAGCCATCTCCAGATCCTCTTTTGCAAATCCACGGTTATATGAAACCTCTGTCCGCAGCAGAAGCATGTTTACAAACCTTTTTATATTTCTCGGATTTCCATTTGTATTCTCCGCTAAAATTTTATCAATACTTTTTGCAATCGCAATATTTCCGACCACACGGCTGTAGCTATCACCCAGTGCTTCCTTTATTTCTTTTGTAGATAGTTGTTCCAACGCCCAAGGTTTATGTAATTTGTTGATTACGATATTGACTAAAGACTTTAATCCATCTGATTCACTCAACTCAGACTCAATAAGCAAAAGCATTATATATAACTGTGCCTCTGCAATACCAATCTGTGGTATATGAAGTGGAATTTGAATAAGTTTCTCTAAATATTTATCAGCAAATCGATTGTAATCAATTTTTGTTCCTATATCTTGGTTTTCAGTATCTTGTTCAATAATTCGAGGGAAATATTCTATTACAGAATAACGAATCATTAAATCATCTGCTGCAATAATAAAAGCAGCATTGTCTAATGACAAGAACATCCTTACTGCTTCCAATGTCTCTATCGCTACTCGCGGCAAACATCTGTCAAGATCATCAATAAGCACCACTAGTACATCGTTCATAAAATAACTCATAGTTTTGTGTTGGAAAATCAAAGCTGAATTTCATCCATTTTAT
>QXXC01000129.1 GCA_009911305.1 Clostridiaceae bacterium
TTTGCCCCGGTCAGCGTATCAAGGAGCTTTTCAATTTCCGCCTCTACCTGTGCCAGCTCCACTTGATAGGCGGTCAATTTCGGGTTGGCCTTTTCCTCACCGCCCCGGAGGTGTTTGAAATCCCGGAATTTCTCTCCCATAGCCGTGAAGATGAACTGTTCAAATTCTGCCTTGCGGAGAGTGCCGCACCCCGGACAGCCCTTGTGGTCGGACCGTCTATTACACCGGAGGTATTCATAACCGGAAGGGTTGCGGGTGACTTTTAAAGCGTAACCGCATTTTCCGCATTTGACCTTTCCGGCCAGCCAGGTATTCCGGGCCTTCCTCCCGTTCTGGAAGGTGGTGTTCGCCATGAGCTTTTTCCGGCATTTCAGCCAGGTGTCAGAGGAGACAATCCCTTCATGGGGAGCGATAACAAGTATCTGGTCTTTCAGGCTCCTGTCCTTGTCCTCCTTCACGTCCCGCCCCTGGTAGAGATAGCAGCCGTTTGTCCCGGCGAAGTCGGCGGCGTCATTGACGACTGCCGCCCCCTGGCTCTTGAAGAACTCATATAATTCCAGGTCTGCCTGTGCATATACCGGGTTGCGGAGCAGCTGGGAGAGGAAGGGACGGAACAGCGATTTTCCGTAAACCTTGATGTCGTTTTCCTCAAAGTACCTGCTGATGTCCCCGAAGGAGGTCCCGGGCTCTGCGTACATTTCAAACATCAGGCGTACATGGTCTGCGGCTGCCGGGTCCGGCACCATCATTTTTGTGCGGATGCCTTCAACCGTGGTCGGCTCCAGATGGAAACCGTAGGGGGCCTGGCCGCTCATGTGGAACCGGGAATAGTAGGCGTCCGTGACGCGCTTCTGGATGGTCTCCCGTTCCAGCTGGGCGAACACAATGCAGATGTTCAGCATGGCCCGCCCCATTGGGGTTGAGGTGTCAAACTTTTCCGTGGAGGAAACAAATTCCACGTCATACTTCTGGAACAGCTCCATCATGTTTGCAAAATCCAGAATAGAGCGGCTGATCCGGTCCAGCTTGTAGACGATTACCCGCCGTACCTTCCCTTTGCGGATCTCGTCAAGAAGTTTCTGGAACTCGGGCCGGTCGGTGTTCTTCCCCGAATAGCCCTTGTCCTTGAAAATCTTACAGCTGCCGCCTTTCAGCTCATACTTGCAGAAGTCAATCTGGCTCTCAATACTGATACTGTCCTTGCGGTCAACGGACTGTCTTGCGTAAATATAATCTTCTCTAATGTTCATATTGGGTTCCTTTCCTATGGGAATGGAGCTACCAACCTTACAAGTATATTATACCATTGATAGCCCCGGAGGGCAATGTTGCCGGGGGTCAGCGCCGGTCCTGGCGGTACTTGCTGAACACGTCATACAGACAGCGCTCAATCTCTTTTTTCCGTTTCTCCTTCTCTTTTGGGGAAAGCACCGGGGTAAGGCTTTCCAGCACAATGTTCTTTCCCTGGAAGGGGACGGTTCTCGTTTCTCTCTGGTAGGTTACGGACTGCACCATCTGGGCCTCCTTTCCAAATCAGGGTTGAATCCGGCCATTTCCCTCTTGTCCTATGGGGAAACACGAAAAAGCAGCGCCCGGTAAAGAGCGCTGCCCCTTCGTCTTTCTCCATGCTTCGGGCCAGCTTGGCCCGGGGGTCAGGACTGCCAGTGTTCATAATAGGCTGCTGCTTCCTCCACGGAGCAGAAGTCAAACACTTCGTACAGTTCCATAAGAACCTTCCGGATGTCCTTTGACTTATAGCCGCAGCTTTCCATCGCCTTGATAATATATCCACGGCAGGCGTTGTTGCTCCATTTGTCTGTCAGCATGTCCTGGATTTCCTGCAAAGATTTTGCCATAACCTGCACTTCCTTTCATAAAAGTTCAGGGAGCCGCACCGTTTTAGTTGGCTTGTCACAAGACAGTGAGAGCGGACGGCTCCCTGATTGGTTTTGTAAAACAGATTCCCCGGACGGGTATAGGCTTGTCCACCCCATAGTGTCTCAACTCTCCCCATTCTTATGGCAAGGCGTCCTCATTGCCTGCGACGGCTCACGGCTTGCAAGGCCGCGGTGGCGCTCGGACTGTGACTGAACGCAAGTATCCGGGGGTGTGCCTTATCCGGCGGGGCCAGCCACGGCCCCGCCTGCGGCATGGGCTTTATCGCTATTCCCGCCCCCAAAGTGAAAGCCACAATGGAAACGGAAGTCACGGCGGGCCTGTCGCCTGGCACATCCACCCTTCGTATCCGGGTATCTTTTTATTCAGTTTTCAATCTGCCGGAAAGGTCCGTCCACGCTTCGGGCCAGTTTGTCCCGGGGCGCCTCCGCCTTTCATATACCATTTCATTTTTCAGGCTTTTTCGGTACATCTTAGAAATTATTTTTTAAAAATTTTTCCATGTTCCGAAGCCCGCGCTCGATTGCCAGGCGCACCACCTTTTCGTCCACGCCTTCGGCTCTGGCAATGTCGGTCTTGCTCATGCCGAGGACGAAATGGGCGTAGATACGTTTGGCCTGTTTGTCGGGCAGACTGGAAATGGCCGCATGGAGTTCCTGCATGGTGACTTTGCGCTCGTAAATCTC
>QXXC01000130.1 GCA_009911305.1 Clostridiaceae bacterium
CTTTTGAAATACTCTTTTTTCCCGAAATTCCTTTATTTTGCACGGCCTTACCCTACTTCGGATATGGGGGATACGAAGTTGCGCATTTAAATTTGGGAAAACATTGTACATTGGTGCGAAATGGGCTATACTTTCAGTATAAAGATGCATCTGGAGACTTGGTTTCAGAGGGGAGGTATATTTTGAAATATCTGAACACAAACCGCCCACAAATTCTGTTTCAGCAGATCTTAAATGATACGCTTTATGTAGATAAAAGCCTGATGATTGATACGATTTCAAAATGCATCAGTAATGCAGGAAGAAAATATATCTGTATTACACGGCCAAGGAGATTTGGTAAGACAGTGAATGCCACTATGCTGGCCGCATATTATACAAAGGGTTTCGACAGCAGGAATCTGTTTGATACTCTGAAAATATCTTCCTGCGCTTCGTATCAGAAACATATAAACTGCTATAATGTGATTCATATTGATCTTAGTGAAATGCCGGATATTTGTGAATCCTATCAGGATTATATTAAAAGTATACGAAAAAAGATTTACAAAGATTTATACACTGCCTTTCCACAAGTAGATGAAGACGGGTATGATAGTTTGAATGACTTGCTGCTGGCTACTGACTCATCGTTTGTTTTTATCCTGGATGAGTGGGATTCCATTTTTTACAGGGATTTTGTGACAGCAGAAGACAGAAATGAATATCTGCGGTTTTTGAAAAACCTTCTTAAAGATCAGCCATATGTAGAGCTGGCTTACATGACGGGGGTACTCCCTATTGCCAAATATTCCAGCGGCTCTGAATTAAACATGTTCGATGAGTTCAATTTTATGAATGACAATATGTTTGATTCGTTTTTTGGCTTTAGCAAAGCAGAAGTGGAAGAGCTTTGCATACAGCATCCCGCAGTTCCGTTTTCAGAAGTAAAGAGATGGTATGATGGATACTATAAAAGCGATGGGAGCAGTCTGTTTAATCCGCGTTCTGTAAGCAAAGCGCTGATGCGTGGGGCCTGTTTAAATTACTGGACGGAAACAGGTCCAATGAATGAAATTGCGGATTGTATTGAACACAATGTGGATAAAGTACGGGAAGATATTGTAAAGATGGTAGCGGGAATTCCGGTGGAGGTTGATCTGGAAGGCTACAGCGCCGCTGAACTGCAGTTAGATACACGGGATGAAATTCTTTCCGCTATGGTTGTATATGGGTTTCTGTCGTATTATGACGGTAAACTTACCATCCCAAACCATGAGCTGATGGAAAAGTATCAGAAAGTATTATCCCGCGACAGCATGGGAGAAGTGAAAGAGATCGTTGGTCGTTCAAAGGAGATGCTGGAAGCCACACTGGCCTGCAACAGCGAACGGGTTGCACAGCTCCTGGAGCAGGCACACGACGCGGAAATCCCCTTCCTGATGTACAATGACGAGAATTCCCTGTCCTGTGTAATCACTCTGTGCTATTTATATGCCAGAAAATTTTATAGCATATTACGCGAGGAAAAAAGCGGAAAGGGTTACTGTGATTATCTGTTTCTACCGAAAAATCCGGGACATCCGCCCGTTATACTGGAATTAAAGGTGGGAAAAACTCCGGAGGATGCTCTGGAGCAGATAAAAGCAAAGAACTACCTGCAGCGTGCGGAACCTTATGGAAGGGCTGTCCTTGTGGGAATAAGCTATGATAAAGAAAAGCGCCATCAGTGTAAAATAGAGAAGCATTCATTTTCAGGAAAATAAAATACGCCCTAAAATGGAATATAAAATTTTAACAAAAACGTTCCGGCCTTATTCCATCGGCATTAGCAGTATTCCCAGAACTTCCCATTTCTATTCCGGAGGCTGGGTATGGGCAGAGGCCACAGAAATATTTTCCTGCTGCTGTCTGATTGGTGTGCAGAAAAAATGGAATCACCCGCATAAAAAGAAACAGAGTGGAAATACTTTTATCACAAAGAAAGTTCGACAGAATAAAAAGCGGATATTCGACAATAACTTCCTGCATATCTGATTCCTACCGTTTACAATAAAAAGGTTATTATTCTATTTACAGTAGGGTAATAGCCTTTTATAAAAAAATATAAATTTATGTCTATCTGAATAAATTATCCTGACAAAATTTGGATATGTGTAATACATTTCCAGTATATCTTTTGAAATCCAGATGTTACAATCTGTGTGAAGAATAATGGCTGAGAGCGCTATATTTTACTATTGCCGATTTTCTTTAAAAGGTCAGACAGGTCTGCGCGCCTGTTGCTTTGGCCAACGATTACGTGGTGGTAACAGATGCCTGTCCCATCGCGGAGTGATTTTCATGGGCAGATGCCGTAACAGTTCAGGCAACCTGAACTGTTACGATTTCCTTTTCTGTTTAAAGTGTAATCATTATTAAACTTTCTATATATCCATTTCGATTTTATGCCAATAAATGATCACTTGTCTCTTTACGAATAGCAGGATGCAAAATCTCAACTATTGCAAAAAC
>QXXC01000131.1 GCA_009911305.1 Clostridiaceae bacterium
CTGGAGCAAATCTGTTTCTATCATACAGGTTTGCTCCAGTCTTGTATAGGTACTCACTATCTACCGTTTACTCTGCTACTCTTACATAGCCACCTTGACAAAGTGGCTAAATCTAAAATGAAAGGAGGACGCACCCTATGTCAAATTGCAAAGTAATCGCTCTGACAAACCAGAAAGGCGGTGTCGGCAAGACCACTACGGCGGTCAATCTGGGCGTAACTCTGGTACAGCAGGGTAAGAAAGTCCTGCTCATTGATGCCGACGCATTATGCCGAATTCGGCATAATGCATCTTATACCGAAAAAATAGTTATTCCGAAGTTTTAATACAAGTATGATTTTTTGAAGGTTTATCCCCAAAGTTTCGGCATAATAAGGTATCCTTTTGTAAATGAAAAAATCAGTAGGAAGGAGATTTTTATTATGTCACATAATACCAAGCCACTTGTCAGCGACCTGATTGATAAGGCATGGCAATGTATCATTTCATTGGGGAGAGCTAAGAAAACAACTTACATGTATAAATGTTATGGCATCTCTCCGGTAACATCTTATTTTTCGGCCCATTCAGTATCCGTTTATTCTGAGGATGAAGGGAATAACTGTATCTGGCACTACTTCCGCCTTTATCAGGATGGCGTGATCAACAGCACAAAGTACCGGTACACCAGGAAAACGATCATAATTATGACCAGTATCATGAATACAGGAAGCTATGTATGGTCCTATGAGTCTTCCATACTTACAGCTTCTCTGCCAGAGGGCCTTAATCGGATTCTGGTGGATTATCTGAATCACAGGCTTGCGCAAGGCTGCAGAACCACTACACTGAGGGGAATCAAGCCCAAGATTAAACATTTCCTTCTTTATGTCGCAAGTCTTGGATTTGATGATCTGAAAGGTCTGGAAATTTCAGATTTAAACAGTTATCTGCCTGTCCTTGCTGACAGTTATGGAAATATTGGGGATTCCCTTTCCCTGCTCAGGTCTTTCAGTGCTTATCTGTCTGAAAATTCACTCTGCAGCCTTAACCTTGAAACTATCTTTACAATTAAAGTGCCTAACCGTAAAAAAATACATTCCGGCTTTGATAAAGACGAAGTAACGGCCATCCTGAACGCTCCGGCCAGAAACACAGCATTAGGAAAAAGAGATTTTGCAATTATAATGCTTGCGGCCCATACCGGTCTCCGGGGCGTGGATGTCCTAACACTGAGGTTTTCTGACATTGACTGGCGGTTAAGGGAGATACGCCTGATCCAGAGCAAAACTTCCAAACCAGTCATGCTTCCTGTCCCTGTCGCAGTCCTCAACGCCGTTGCCGAATACATTCTGGAAGCCAGACCGGAAGACACCGCAACGGATATCATTTTCCTCCGCAGCAGACCTCCATATGACCCCCTGAAAACATGGTCTGCCCATTCAATTATCAAGCACAATGCAGCAAAAGCAGGCATCGTATGGCAGGCGGATGAGCGGAAGGGCTTCCATACCATGAGAAGGACACTGGCAAACCGGATGCTGGCATCTGATGTCCCCATTGATACCATCAAAGAAGTTCTCGGACACAGCAACCCCGATTCCACAAAGCCATATATCAGCGTTGAATTGTCCGGCTTGAAAGAATGTCCCCTGACGTTGGAGTCCATTCCGCTGGGAAGGGAGGAACTGAGATGAATCTAACCTTTCACTGTGTTTTTGGCCAATATATTTCCGATTTCATCCAAGAAAAACACACGCTTGGTTTCCCTTACATAGAAAGCGAACGAGTCCTCCGCTGCTTTGATAAATTCTGTACGGATAACTTCCCTGCAGAACCTACTTTATCCGCAGAAATCGGGAACGCATGGGCTGTCATAAAACCGACAGAAAAATCCGCGAGTTTCCAGAACCGGCTTGGGCCGGTGCGTGAGCTTGCAAAATATATGAACCGCATGGGTAAAACTGCTTATGTAATTCCTCCGGAATTATCACCGAAAACAGACCCGCCATACCAGCCGCATATTTTTACAGAAGAAGAACTGAAAGCTTTTTTCCATGAGGCAGACTCATATCCCGTAGACCCACGCTCCCGGATCAGGCATCTACAGATTCCCGTGTATTTCAGGCTTCTGTTCTGCTGCGGCCTCCGTCCCCAGGAAGCCAGGCTGATAAAACTTGAAAACCTCAGCCTCCAGGCAAAAACCCTGATCATACCCAATGTCATGATGTTGGGGGCAAAAGGTATTTTGCCCCCTTTGATACCGGATTGCTCCGCACTTTGTACTCCCGCAATCCTCAAAAACATTCAAAATCCGCCCTGATCGGGCTGCTTTTTCATGTTTTTGGCGGGTTCCAAGGTCAAAAATCCTCTTGCAAGCAAGCTTGCATCGGATTTTCGACCTTTTGACCCTGGTATCATGTCATTAACTTAAGGAATCTTTTACATTTAAAATTGTAAAAGGTTCCTTTTTTCAGTATGTTTACTGTA
>QXXC01000132.1 GCA_009911305.1 Clostridiaceae bacterium
ATTCATAATCTCCATCGTTGAGCATAAGTGTTGATGAATGTCTTGGCATAATGATAACCTCTTTTCCAGATGATAATACCATTATACACCATAACTTTATTTGTGTCAGTTATTTATTTTTTGTTGTACTAGCATATCCGCCGATCCATTTCAATCTTGTTTTTAGCTCTCTCTTTCGCATTTCCGGCGTTTTTCCTTCTTACTCCTATCTGCCGCCTCTGCGTCGGAAAAACAGATTGCTCCTCACCCGCCGCACGGGAGCGGCGAAATTCTCTGACAATCAGACCATAGTTTTAAACATTCCATGCCTGTTGCAATACGCATAGATCATTCCATGCCCTTTCTTCCTGAACCGCACGGATATCCCCTGTTCCGGATACAGCTTCACCAGATCCAGCGCATCTGATGTCACATACGCGATAAAAGAAATGTAATGCCCTTTCTCCATGGGATGCGAGACAGTTACAGAATGCTCGTCATCCACCGTTTCAATACAAATGCAGTGATCTTCCCCGTTCTTTTCAGCCTCCGCTTCCGGCAAGGTAATTCCACAGCAGGAAAATGCCCCGCGGCCCACAGATGTAATAATATTTCCACACACCGGACATATATAAAAACACATTTTCCGCATATTCGCTGACGGATTCCCATTCTCCCGGAGGTCCCCTGTCAATAGCTCCGCAATGGAAACTCCAAGCGCTTTTGCCAGTTCCTCAATGACAGCAATATCCGGAAGCCCTTTTCCCGTCTCCCATTTTGACACCGTCTTATCACTCACGCTTATCTTCTCAGAAAGTTCCTTCTGCGTGAGTTTCCGTTTCTCCCTTAGCTCCTTAATGGTCTTTCCTGTCACATAGCTCATGTTTCAATACCTCTCTTCCTGAATATAAACCCATTTTACAGTCCGTTTCTCTTCTGTGCAACCTACGCAGCGTAGAATCGCCGTGCGATCACTTATATCCCCGTTCCGGGTTATCTGTATTCACCTCTGAACCATGTTATTTTAAATTTTAAAATTTTAAAATTTTTAAAATTGTGGTTGACAAGATGGAAAAGTGGTTGTATAATAAAAAGCGTTGTTAAGGAAATATCCTTAACGAGTGCGCGTAGCTCAGCTGGATAGAGCACTTGGCTACGGACCAAGGTGTCGGGAGTTCGAATCTTCTCGCGCACGTTAAAGAGCATTACAAAAGGGAGTATTTATCGAAAGATAGATACTCTTTTTTGTTTTGTAGTGAAGTTCTTAGAAAATTTGAGGAATTGCGTGTAAGGATTTTGGTAAAAATAAGGGGAGTGCATGGAATATCAGCCTGTGCGTAGGTGCGAATCGCTGGCATACGCTTTTGAAATCGCTGGCGCTTTCAGGGGGTTGGGGGGACTGCTACTCTCCTATTTGATACAATAAAATTTTAAAATGGTTTATGGGGCCTTATGGGAAAAATTTTCCATAGGGCTATTTTTGTGTTGGAATTGGGTGGGTAGGAGTGGGCTGGGGGCTAGTCCAGAACGATTTTAGGGGGGGTTAAAGGGGTTTTATCGGGCTGGGGGTGGAATTGTTGGGATAATGAGGAAAAGGGGTTCCAGGGGGTTTTAATGAGTTTATGGGGAACTTGGGACTGCAGGGAGAAAGGGATTTTTTTGGATTTTAAGAAATGGCATATGCCCTAATTTTACGATAGGATTTCCGTCTAATATCACTCTATCCTTTCAGACTTTATAGCATTACAATAGCACCTTATTAAAGTAGAAAGGAGGGAAAGAATTTTATGTATGAGGTCATAAAAGATATGGGAGCAGTTGTCATAATAGCGGTTTACTGCTTGTGTTCCGTGTTTGTTGTGAAGTGCATGAAAGAGATTAAAGAAAGGGTGAGGGTATGATTCGTTTTCATCAGTTTGTAGCGTATATGAAAAAAGAACAGGTGAGCCGGTTTGAGGGAAGGCTTGCTGTAAAGGTGGAGAAAGTAAAGATAAATAATGGAGTGTTTATGACTTCTTTACAAGGAAAACGTCCAGACAGCCAGGAGTGGGTAACAATCGGTTTGGATTCTTATTATATGGCGTATCGGGAGGGAATGACATTGAAACAGTTGGCGGATGATATCTATGATATGTTTAATACGTTTGAAAATCCAAGTTACCCTTTGGATGGGTTGGGGGATTGGGAACAGGTAAAAGACAAGATATTTTATAAGCTGGTGAAGAGTGAAAAATAAAGTGTATTTTTGGACGCACTTATACAAGGGTTCATAAAACCCCATTTTTTGCAAGTATAGAAAACAGAATAATGTTAGTTATCGTTGCGTTTTACTAACTTAGAACTATCATAACCAAGGGTTTCAAGGTAAGCAAAAACATTGTTTTCATTTAAAACAACACGCTCCACATGATTTTGAGGGTCCATCAATTCCTCATAATCAGCAGGAGTGAAAGGCTTCTTTTCAGAAAC
>QXXC01000133.1 GCA_009911305.1 Clostridiaceae bacterium
CTGGCCTGCTGGATATGGCAAAGGCCCAGGTCATACAGGCGGTCAATGCTTTTCGGCTCTGCTGCTTCGGCCCGGATGCGTTCTTTTCTGTAGCCCATCGCTGTGACTTCGTCCGCAATTCGTTCGTTACTCATACCGTGCTTATACATTTCATCAAATACCCATATAGTTTTTGATGAAATGTCCACCAGGCCGCAAAAAAGAGCGGATGGGTCATTGGTATACCCAAAGTCCAGTCCGAACGCAGATTTCACACCCGCCAGCCTGCGGACTTCATCGATGTCAAAGACTTTTTCTTCCCAGTTTTCAAAAATCAGCCCGTCCACGATGCCCCAGTCGCCCAGCCCAGCAACACGGTAACGCCGCGGGTTGTTCAGCCGCATGGTTTCAAATACCCTGCGATCCGCTTCATCCAGCCATTCGTTACAGAGATAGTTTGTAGTCATGGCAAGGGTTTCCTCATCCGGATCGTCGAAGAACCGTTTCTTAATCCAGTGATGCTCGTTCCAGGGGTTGAATGTCAGGGTAATCTGTTTGAACAGCCCTGTTTCCGGCGGTATCGCCCCGCGGATGGATTCATCCAGCATATTGAAATCATTCTCGTTGCCGATCTCATACGCTTCCTCGATCCACATCCAGCACAGATAACCGTGTTCAACCGTGATTGACGTCACCTTAAGCGGATCATCCAGGCCACGGAAATAGATTTTCTGCCCTGTGGGCTTATAGGTCATTTCCAGCGGGCTTTCCTTTATCTCCCAGTGGCTTTGAACCCCCAGCCGATTGACAGCCCACTTTAATTCAGTGAAACAGCTATCTTTCAGTGTACGGAATACCTTCCTGACGACAAGCAGGTTGGCATCCGGGTATTTCATCAGGTTCACGATATGCCACAGAGCGGTTGTCTTTGATTTTTTACTTGCGCGGCTGCCCTTGCAAGCCCGATACCGGCCTCTCCACCTCCAGAACGTGCCATAGCCCTTCCCGACGCACTCAGGAAGAGAAATCCTGCGCCTGCCGGAAGAGGCGCGGGCATACTGGTCAGGCATGCAGAAACGCTTCTGGTAATCAAAAACGTACTGGCTGCTAATCCTCAAGGGCATCTTCTCCGGAAATGACAACCGGAATGTTCACACTGACATCCAGCCTGTCATCCCACATGCCTAAATGTTTCCCCAAAAGCTCCAGGGCTTTCAGCTTCGGCGAAATCTTCACTTCCCGCTCTATGCTGGAGCCATTTTCACTTTCGGAGCTTTTATATTTCACAGATTCTATACACGCGAGATCTTCCTCCGAAGCGTCCGCCCTGATCTCTCCATGGCGGTCTACCACATCCGTCATTTTCACAAAAGCCAGCTTTGCCAGCTCCAGCACCACCCGGTCCTGGTTGACGCCGGTACGCTTTGACCGCTCCGCCATCTTCCGGCTGATCTCACTCTGGATACTAAGTTTCGCTAAGAGCTGGGATCCCTGCTCATTGGCTGTTTTAACCGAATACCCCGCCCTGATGGCCGCCTGTGTCGCGTTCAGGTCAATCAGGTATTCATCGACGAAACGCCGCTGTTTCTCATTTAACTTTGCCATCCGGCAGCACCTTCCCTTCTGTAAAATAAATATCGGCCGCGGGCATAACAAAAGAGGCGGACCGGGCCGCCTCTGTGTTTTCGACTGCGTATGGTTTTGTTGAGTACATAAGGCCGCCTGGATGTAATGCCGGGCGGCCTTATGTGCCTGAGGAGGAATTTATGAAAGCCGGCTGATATCCGCCTTTAGTGATTCCAGTCTAAAGCATAGCATATTTTATCGGGACATTGGGGGACATTTCTCAACTTTTTCAAAAAATCTTAAAAATCGTTTCTTTACATTCTCCTCTGTATAACTTACATTCCGCTTTGGGAACATGCTGTTCATTTGCCTTGCCACCCCTGCATAGCCATACCCGTCGATATAATACAGACGAAACATAATCCGCAGCTCCGGCTTTGGGATACTCTGTATATATTCCTCCGCCTGGCAGGCCAGTTCCAGAAGCTCTACTTCCTTTTTCTCCAGAAGCTGCCGGTAGCTTTCCCGGATCTGCAGTTTCCGGACATACATCGGCTGTGGGATGCCCGTAATCCGGATCGGGCCGATCGTGCCGTCCTTCCTGGTCCCCTTCACCGTATCCGACACAACCGGAGGATTCTCCAGAAATTTGTCCAGTTTCTTTATCCGGGCTCTTATGTCTTTAATCTCTTCCTTCATCTCACAATATTGAACCAGTATCGCTTTATCCACCGGGCCCCGCCTCCTTACTTTATGTACCTGCCATTTCCGTTCTGCCTGTAATACAGGGCAATCTGCGCATAGG
>QXXC01000134.1 GCA_009911305.1 Clostridiaceae bacterium
CTGAACCTGTATGCGTACTGTGCGAATAATCCGGTGAAGTATTATGATCCGAGTGGGTATATGTCGCTGTGTCCTGGGGGGAAGACGTTTCCGGGGAATGGTGATAGGGAAAATGAAGTCAGAACATTATATAGAGGTGATAGGGCAAGTGTTACTCCAGATGATGTATTCCAAAATGGATTTAAACCGAAGGGAACACATGATGATGCATTATTGCATACTGAAAGTAATACTACAGCAGGAAACTTTGTATCAACCTCCAGTAATAAAGAAATTGCTATAGAATTTGCAGGAAAAAATGGTTATGTGTATGAGGTCAGAACTGGCAATTATGTGGATATAAATAGCACTTATGGAAATAAAGCACACTATCCAGAGCAAATGGAATTTTCAATTCCAGGTGGTATAAAACCGTCAGAAATCATGGGAGCATATAAAATACAAGGTGGAAAAATTAGGGGAGAATTTATTTCAAACCCAATTTATGGAGGAAATTAATGGAGAAAGTGAATGTACTTTGTGTTAAAGATGGATTGGAAATGGACACAATAATAGAATTAACAGAAAATGAGGATTGTGTAAAAATTAAATTTATACTGGGGAAAATTATTATTGAAAAAGAGAGTGAGACATACTTTGAAGCATTGGTTAAACTAAGAAAGGATTTAGAAAAAATAAATATTAAATTATTATGTAAAGGATGTTGTAAAAATGTTTATCCATCTGGAATGATACTGAATATGGGAACGGGAAGGAAAGCTTATACTTTATCTTATGGTGAGCAAGCCAGAATGAATTCATTAGTTGATATATTTACTCCATGTTCAGTTGATCAATATGCTACGGTTCAACAACAAGCAGATTTTTTTAAGTCTTGGATAAAGAGTATAGGAAAAAAGTGAAAGAATTTGATAAAATTTTCATAACTGTTTAGGTCTTGAAGAGGAAGATAATAAATATGGCGATATATTTTTATAGAGTTAGTGATAAGTATGGTTGCTTCTCAAATTTTTCTCATTACGATTTTGAATTAGATGGTAAAATTTGGGCGACCAGTGAGCATTATTTTCAGGCACAAAAATTTTGTGGGACAGAATATGAGGAGAGAATTCGTTTGCTCAAAAATCCGATGGAAGCGGCTAGAATGGGAAGAAATCGGAATTTACCATTGAGAGAGGATTGGGAAAAAGTTAAGGATGATATAATGCGGAAGGCGGTATTTGAAAAGTTTACACAAAATAAATTGATTAGAGATATTTTATTATCTACTGGTAGAGAAATAATTGTTGAAAAAACAATGGATGATTATTATTGGGGGTGCGGAAAAAATGGAACAGGAAAAAATATGTTGGGAAAAATATTGATGGAGGTTAGACAAAAACTATAGTTTTTATAATGAATCCGTAACACTTTTTGTTAGTTATTCAAGTCATTGTTAGCCTGAAATTAAAGACTTCGGAAAAGTATGCGGTATCTAATTAGATAGGTTATTTTAAAGCTATATTTTGAAACATTAATTTAAGAAGTTTTCATAATATACTTAACTTGAAATTATTACAGAGTGGTATATTGATACATTGTCAGAATTTTCAGTACGATGTCTTTCAGCTAAGATGAAGTTACCTCCTGCTTTTTAACCTGTATACCTCCTGTTGATTGCCACGTTATTTGCTCCAGTTTCAAGCAAATTAAATTATCAAAAAAACCTTGGGGGGTCTTCCACCCCCACCCCCCTGGAACCCTTGTCATGAGGTATAATTAAAAGACAATTACCCCTCATGACAAGGCTATAATAGGTGACATTTAATTTGACGGATTCTGCAAATTATGACCTCAAATAAAAAATAACAGACAGGGAAAACGGTCCGGTACGTATATGATGCCATGGACCGCCTGAAGCGTGTGGAGGATGGGGCGCAGGGGACGGCGCTGGCGGGGTATGAGTATATGGATTCCGGAAGACTCCGGGCACTGGAGCACGGAAACGGCGTACGCAGCGAATACCGCTACGGCGATGACGGGATGCCTTCCAGCCTTGTAACAGTGACGCCGACTGGGGAAGGAGACGGAAAAAGGGCGGGAATCCTATGCGTATAATGTAAGGAACCAGCTACCCCGGCTGGAAAAAGGCGGGAAAGCGACGGATTACCGCTATGACGCGCAGGGGAACCTGCTGGAAGAGCGCGGGGATGAGAACAAGGTTTATGAGTATGACGCGCTGAACCGCCTGGGCGGCATCCGTTCCGGAGCCGGTGTGTGGAAGAACCGGTATGACGGGGAATCGCTGCGGTATGAGACGGAGGAGAATGATAAGGTTACCCGTTTCGTATTTGACAGGGGAGAACTGGC
>QXXC01000012.1 GCA_009911305.1 Clostridiaceae bacterium
ATCCCGGATAGCAATCCGGCAAAAGAAAGGCTTGGTGAGATTATGGGCGGACAGATTTTGAAATTAAGATCAGAAGAATTGATCGAGCAGGGCATCACCCAGGGCATCACCCAGGGCCGCGAGGAAGGCGACCTGAAGCGTGCGATGAAAACAGCATCCAATATGCTGAAACGGGGTTCATCCTTAAGCGAGATTGCTGAGGTCTTGGAACTCCCGCTGGAAACGATCCGTTCCTGGGCAAAGGAAGCAGGCTTATCAGTATAGCGGCATCCATATGCGCCATGATACCGGATCTGTGTCAGGCCATGGTATTTATCAATGACTTCCCGGGCATCCATGGTCAGTTCCGATGTGACGATCTGGTAGTAGCCGAAGCATATGCTGAAACGCGGGACACCGTTCGACGAGATCGCGGAGATTCTGGAACTTCCCATCGACACGATCCGGGCCTGGGCAAAAGAGCCCGGGATGCCTGTGTAACAGGAAGAAGCTTCCGGGTTTTTCGGCAACCTGCATGGGGTTCCCCGGACCCCCACAAAATAACAAATTCTGAAAACGTATATCTCATAACAAATCAGCCAGTATCCGCATCAATAAGCAATTGCCGGGTGCTGCCGGGAAGCACCTCAAGAATACTTATATACCGAAAACAAAAATATTTTCTAAGATATATTATCAAAATCATATTGTGCAGAATAAGAGCTGACCTCCATGACAAGGGATTGTGCCGGTTCCGGGGCAGTCCTGTCTGATGCTCCCTGTGGCTGAAGCCAAGGGCTTTATACGCCCTGTAAAGCGTAATGTAAAGCCGGGGGAGGGGAAGAAAGAGACAAGAGTGAAAGAATTTGACAAAACTTTCACAAGTTGTTTGTGCCTTGGAAGGAATGGTAAAAAAGTAAAATGATGCTTTACTATTATGTATTAATTCAGTATAATATTCAAAAATGAGGTGAAATGTGAATATGATGTATCATGGAATTATTGGCAAATTTTGCAAAGACTGGTGATATGTAAGCTGAAAAAGCAGCATAATATGCTGGTATGACCCAGGAGCGGTTTCTCGGTCATTTAGGAAATTCTGCCCTGTCAGTTCCTGATCGAGCACAGGGCGGAGGTGGAAGACAACAGGGAATATGCGGATGCTCTGTAGAAAAGGCTGCATACAACATGCTGAAACAAGGTGTTTCTTTCGGCGGGATAACTGAGATCTTGGAATCCTGGTTGATGCGATCCGACTGTAGTGAGGAAGCATCCAAATTTTTATACTATACACAATTTGGAAGGCTTCTCCATGAGGCCTTCTTTAATTTATAGATAAAAAATTTTGTCGGGAAAATAGAGCAGGAAAGGAAAAGGATCTTTGCATTGGTGCTCCTGTCGCCTGTGATGCATATCGACTGCATAAACTCATGCCTCGGATAGCATTCGTCCAACAGATAACGGATTTCCTCGGTTCGGCCGGCTGTTTTACGCCGTTTCCAGACAGTTACATAACGCCGCTCTGCAATCTGGGTCAGATATCTGGGGATGTTCTAATTTAACGTTAGGAGGATCCGGCGCCGCAGGATAATGGATTTGGAAATACGCTTTTTACGGATAATGGCCTGTAGTTTATTAACATCTGATTCAGATAAAGAAATGATATATTTTTTGGGTCTTGCCATAGTAGCATACCTTTTTATTTTTATGATACTATGTATTAACATATTTATCAACCGTACAGTACATTTGTCTGTGTTGTATCATTAATGCTACGGAGGTAAAATTTATGGGACAGAAGATTAAAAACATACTGAATGGCGTTTCCGTTGGGAGAGACTATATAGGCGGAAACAACATCGTTAATAATTATAATGGCTATCAGACTGAAACGGGAATGGAAGAAAACAGGGATGGCAAAATGGTATTTCTTTCTTATAACTGACATGATGGGGAAACGGCAGACAGGAACAACCCGGATATCCAGGAGGCAGAGGTGCAGATAGAGAATGCGGTGCTGAAGAGCTGACGGATAAGGGGGAATTACTATGGAACAGAAACCGGAGATCCACGAAGGAGTCCGTCAATACTTTGACCTTCTGGCCGGATTGGCCGGTATCCAGACAGACGAAAACGGGAACCTCTGCCTGGAAAAAACGGTTAATGATGTTGAGGGCTACACGGCATTTCCTGATTCTTTTATCGGGGATGCTTTGGAGTAATTTGTTTAGAAAGGCTTGCCAGCTTAGCGAAAATAACGTATACTTATGCAGAACGGTTTTTATGAAAAACAGGCGGTTTGACGTCAAGTTGTGTAATGTTTTGTACGCATTGATACGTTTTTGCATAAAATAATCCGCCACACAAAAAAATCCAAAAAGTGAGAACGTCAAATATGTGTCCTTGTTACACGGACATTTCCGCATTTGAAGACGAATCTCAAAGGTAAAAAAGAAACCGTCTGATCCGTATGCCGGGCATATCTTCCTTTGTTAAAATTGTAGCGGCAGAATCAACATGAAACCTTGAAAAAACCCGTAAAATCAAGAAAAACGAGGTATTTATGAGAAGATTAGCATTAAGTGATGAAATACTTTTGTCTGTCCAGCAGCCCGCCCGCTACATCGGCGGGGAGGTGAACTCCGTGGTCAAGGATCCGTCCCAGGTGGACATACGCTTCTGTATGTGCTTCCCGGACGCGTATGAGATCGGTATGTCCCATCTGGGTATCCAGATCCTGTATGACATGTTCAACCGCCGGGAGGACGTCTGGTGCGAGCGCGTCTATTCGCCCTGGCCGGATCTGGATGTGCTCATGCGGGAGAAGGGAATCCCGCTGTTTGCGCTTGAGAGCCAGGATCCCATCCGGGCATTTGACTTTCTGGGGATCACGCTCCAATATGAGATGTGCTACACCAACATCCTGCAGATTCTGGAGCTGTCCGGGATTCCGCTCCATGCTGACGAGCGGACGGCCGGGGATCCGATTGTCATCGGGGGAGGGCCCTGCGCCTATAATCCGGAGCCAATCGCTCCGTTTTTTGATCTGTTTTATATCGGGGAGGGCGAGGTGGTCTATTTCGAGCTCCTGGATCGCTATAAGGAGATCAAAAAGCGCGGCGGCAGCCGTCAGGAGTTTTTAGAGGCGGCGGCCGGGATACCCGGCATCTATGTGCCTTCCTTTTATGAAATATCATACCAGGCGGACGGGACGATAGAAGCCATGACGCCGA
The DNA here is from genome assembly GCA_009911305.1 of Clostridiaceae bacterium. Lineage (GTDB taxonomy): Bacteria > Bacillota > Clostridia > Lachnospirales > Lachnospiraceae > Otoolea. The sequence goes on from QXXC01000012.1 coordinate 3,213, forward strand.
TCCATTCCCACGCGCCCTCCCGGGTGGCCAGGCAGCTCGTCATGGATATGGATGCGGCCTTCTATCCGGAAAAGCCGGTGGTTCCCTTTCTGCGCGCCACCCAGGACCGTATGGTTCTGGAAATCATGCGCGGATGTATCCGGGGCTGCCGTTTCTGCCAGGCCGGCATGCTTTACCGGCCGGTGCGGGAGAGAAGCCCCGAAGAACTGAAGCGTCTGGCCCGCGCCATGCTTGCCAATACCGGCCATGAGGAGATTTCCCTGAGCTCCTTAAGCTCCAGCGATTACAGGGAGCTTGCAGATATCGTAAATTTCCTCATCCATGAGTTCGGGAAAACGGGCGTGAATGTATCGCTCCCGTCCCTGCGCATCGACGCGTTCTCCCTGGATGTCATGAGCAAAGTGCAGGATGTGAAAAAGAGCAGCCTGACCTTTGCGCCCGAGGCGGGCTCTCAGAGGCTGCGCAATGTGATCAACAAAGGCCTTACGGAGGAGGACATCCTGCGCGGCTCGGCCCAGGCCTTTGAAGGGGGCTGGAACCGCGTGAAGCTCTATTTCATGCTGGGACTTCCCACCGAGACGAAAGAGGACATTGAGGGCATCGCCGAGCTGTCGGAGAAGGTGGCGGAGGTCTACTATGACACCGTTCCCAAGGAACAGCGCCACGGCCGTGTGCAGGTGACAGCCAGCACGTCCTTTTTCGTTCCGAAGCCCTTCACGCCCTTCCAGTGGGCCAGGATGTGCTCCAAAGACGAATTTATCAGCCGGGCCGGCATGGTCAACCGGAAAATGAAAGAGATGCTGAACCGGAAAAGCCTGCGCTATAACTGGCATGAGGCGGATCTGACGGTGCTGGAGGGGGTTCTCGCCAGAGGGGACCGCCGCGTGGCGCCGGTGATAGAGGCAGCTTACCGGGCAGGGGCGCGCTTTGATTCATGGTCCGAACATTTCCACAATGAGCTTTGGATGGACGCGTTTTCGTCCTGCGGCGTGGAGCCCGACTTTTACACGGCGCGGGAGCGCAGCCTGGATGAACGCCTGCCCTGGGATTTTATTGATATCGGAGTGACCAAGGAATTTTTACAGAGAGAATGGAAACGGGCGCTTGAAGAGATCGTAACGCCGAACTGCCGGGCAGGCTGCTCCGGCTGCGGGGCCCGGGCCTTTGGAGGAGGCGTCTGTTATGAAAATCAGGATTAAGTTCAGCAAGCAGGGTCCGGTTCGTTTTATCGGACACCTGGATGTGATGCGCTATTTTCAGAAGGCGGTCCGGCGCGCAGGCATCGACATCCGCTACAGCGAGGGCTTCAGCCCGCACCAGATCATGTCCTTTGCCGCGCCGTTAAGCGTGGGGCTTATCAGCAACGGCGAATATATGGATATTGAGACACATGCCGCCATGCCGCCCGAAGAGATGGCGGACGCGCTCAATGCCGCCGGCGCAGAGGGGATCCGCGTGCTGAGCTGCCGGCTCCTTGGGGATGCGGCCAAAAACGCCATGTCCCAGGTGGCTGCCGCGGACTATACGTTCTGGTTCAGGGAAGGATGCGGGCCGGAGACAGAAGAGGCCGTCAAAGCCTTCTATGAGGAATTCTGCCGCTTCCTCGCCCGTCCGTCCGTAGAAATCACAAAGCAGGGCAAAAAAGGCGCAAAAACCGTTGATATCCGGCCGCTGATTTATGAGGCGTTCCCCACAGAACGCGGCGTTTTCATGAAGCTCTCTGCCGGGAGCGCCGCCAATGTCAAGCCTGAACAGGCATTAGCGGCTTTTTACGCGTCAAAAGGCATGGACTATCCGCCCTTTGCGTTTCAGATCCAGCGCGAGGAGCTGTACGCCGACGAAGGCAGCGGCGGGGCACGCCGTTTTATCCCGCTGGAGGAATACGGAACAGAAGGGTGGGACAGAACTTGAACAAGCTGATTGTTACCGAACGGGAGGGACGGATTCTGACCGCGCTCTTAGAAGAGGGACGGTGCCGCTCGATCAGCCTGAACCCCAAAGAGGGGCAGAGCCTGGTGGGGAATATTTATATCGGCAAAGTAAAGCACGTGCTTAAAAATATCAACGCCGCTTTTATTGATCTTGGAAATGGCGTCATGGGCTACTACAGCCTCTTTGAAAATCAGGCCCATCTGTTTGCCGGACAGCCGCGGAAAAGGACCTCCTGCGAAGGCGGAGCAGCCGGCGGGACCGCCGCGGATCCGAAGGCTCTTTTGGCGCCGTCCCCGGCCGGGAATGGAAGGAAAAGGGAGATCCGGCAGGGAGACGAGCTGATCGTCCAGGTCAGCAGAGACGCCGTTAAAACCAAAGCTCCGGTCCTGACGTGCAATTTAAATTTCACCGGAACCTACGTGGTTTTGACACTGGGGAAGACACAGCTCGGTTTTTCCTCAAAAATCCGCGATACGGCCTGGAAGGAGGCCATGCGCGTCCGCCTTGCAGAAGAAAAGCAGCCGGATTTCGGCCTGATCGTCCGCACCAACGCGGAGCGCGCCGGCGCAGAGCTTATCATCGCTGAGATCCGCGCGCTCCGCGCCAGGATGGAAGCCCTGCTTTCACTGGCCCCGATGCGGACATGCTATTCCCTCCTGGAACAGGCAAAACCGCCCCATATCCAGGAGCTTCTTAATACCGATATAAGCCGGCTGGAATGCATCCTCACCGACAGCCCGGATTGCTTTGCCCAGATGAAGCGCTGGCTGGAGGAAGAACAGCCCGGAGAACTCCACCGCCTTTCCTTTTATGATGACAGCTTCCCTCTTTCCAAGCTGTACAGCCTGGAATCCGTCCTCAAGGAGGCGCTGGGAAAACGCGTCTGGCTCAAGTCCGGCGGTTATCTCGTCATTGAGCCGACCGAGGCCCTGACCGTCGTGGATGTCAATACCGGAAAATACACGGGAAAGAAAAACGTGGAAGACACGATCCTCAAGATCAACACAGAGGCCGCCCTCGAAACGGCCCGCCAGCTCCGCCTGCGAAATCTTTCGGGCATCATCATCGTCGATTTCATTGACATGGCGTCAGAAGAAAACCGGGAGCGTCTGCTTGCGATCCTTGAGGAGGAGCTGAAAAAGGACCCGGTCAAAACCGTTCTGGTGGAGATGACAAAGCTCGGACTGGTGGAGATCACGCGCAAGAAGGTAAGGAAACCGCTGTATGAAGCGGCAGCGCCTTTTAAAATACGGACAGAGGTGTATGATGCTATTTAATTCTAATTTTTTCCTGTATGTTTTTTTGCCGGCCTTTCTGCTCCTGTATTATGCCGCGTTTTTTGGTACGAAGCATCCTGTGGCGATTGGAAACGGGATCATTTTGATATTCAGCCTGCTTTTTTATCTGTGTACCGGGGGGAAGAGCATTTTTCTGCTGCTCTGCGTCATTGTGTGCAACTTTGCGTGCGCGCAGGTGATGGAAGCGTTCCCTGCTCACAGGCGAATGATGCTGGCAGGCGGTATTGCAGCAAATATCGGTGTCCTGCTGTACTTTAAATACAGCGGGTTTCTGTATGAAAATCTGGCGCGGATCGCCGGTGTTTTTGACGCGGATACAGCAAAACGGTTCCTGGACATCGCGCTGCCGGTGGGAATCTCGTTTTACATTTTCCAGGCCATGTCCTATCTGTTTGATGTGTACAAGGGGATGGCGGCACAGAAAAGCCTCTGTAAATTTGCCCTGTATATTTCACTGTTCCCACAGCTTGTGGCCGGGCCGATCGTGCGGTATCATTCGGTATGCAGCGAAATCGATCGCCGGAGCGTTGACATTGACTGTATCTACGAGGGGGCATGCCGGTTCGTTGCCGGGCTGGGAAAAAAAGTCTTAATCGCCGATATTCTCGGAAATGCGGTGGATTCCATATGGGCTTTACAGCCGGCGAGCCTGTCTGCGGCGCTTTCGTGGAGCGCCGCCTTCCTGTACAGCCTTCAGATTTATTACGACTTTTCGGGATATTCAGACATGGCAATCGGCCTTGGAGGGATGCTCGGATTTCATTTTCCGGAAAACTTTATTCTGCCATATATTTCCGCGAATGTGACCGAGTTCTGGAAACGCTGGCATATTTCCCTGTCCTCTTTTTTAAAGGACTATCTCTACATACCTCTTGGAGGAAACCGGAATGGTGTATTCCGAACCTACAGAAACCTGCTCGTCGTATTTCTGGCCTGCGGCCTGTGGCACGGGGCGGCATGGAATTTTGTGTTCTGGGGACTATACCACGGATTCTTTCTGGTGCTGGAACGCTTCCTTGACAACCGCTTTCATTTTCGGATGAAGGGTTTTGCGGGCCGGGCCGTTACCTGGTTCATTGTCATGGCGGGCTGGGTTCTGTTCCGGGCCGGATCACTGGAAGGGGCTCTGTCATTTTATAAGGCGATGCTGGGAGCCGGCGTTTTAGAGGGATACCAGTATTTTTCTTACTCCTACTATATCTATCCCAGAGTTCTCGCGGCGGCGGCAGCGGCCTTTGTCATGGCATTCTGGCCCTTTTTGCGCCTCAGGGAACGATTCCAGAACAGCCGTGTCAGGGGATTCGCGATGGTATTGGTACTCATGATTTGTATGGCATATATGTCTGACGCTTCATTTACTCCATTTATATATTTTCAGTTTTGAAAGGAGGAAAAATGAATCATAAATTACGGATTCTGGCGATCATGCTTTTGTTCATCCTGTCCCCGAGTATTGCGGCGGCAGCGGGTTTTGGCCGTATGTGGCCGATCAATGAAAATCGGACGCAAAAGGCCTTTCCGTCATCAGCGGAAATCAAGTGCAGCGGCTTTTCTGCGATCCGGGAATGGTATGACGATCGGTTCGGGCTGCGCGATGTGCTGATCCGGCTTCAGCATCAGATGGACTACTCTCTGTTCGGATACAATAAAACCCTGTTTTTTGCAGAATCGAACGAGGGGGAGTATCTGTTTTACCGCAGCGTCGTTGCAAACGAACAGATACAGAATGAGGCCATGACAAAGGAGGATCAGCAGGCGATCCTGACACGCCTGACAGAGGTAAAGGAACTCCTGGAACAGCAGGATATCTGCTTCCGTTTTATCATACCTCCGCAAAAGAACGGGGTACTCACAGAAGAGGCCGGACAGCTTCCGGTCAGCCGGCCGGAAAAAAACATGTATTATGTGATGCAGGAAGCATATATGAAAAGCCCCTTGCGGGAAAACTATGTGAATGTGATGGATATCCTGAAGGAAAAAAATCAGGTGCATCCTGTATTTTACCACACGGATTTTCACTGGAATGACTGGGGAGCCGCATGTGCATTCGGCGGTGTGGTAAACAGTTATGCAGCCAGCCTGGGAATGAGCGGCGTCTACGATGTGGACCGTCTGGAGTTTCGTGCGTTTGTCCCCGCGCCGGACTATGCGCAGCTCTCAAATTTAAGTGTGTTTAAATATGATATTCCCACAGAGTACACGGTTCATGATCCCGGCATGGCTGAGCGGGCTATAACCATATCCGATGCAGGCGGTTTTCTGTACTGGGAAAATCAGGATAAGACCCCGTTTTCCAGAAGCGCTCTGTTTATCGGCGATTCTTACACGCCCCCGGCCCTGTTTTCGTTTAATGAAACCTCGTCCGGCCTTACGGGGCTGTTTCCCAGGGTATATTTCTGCCATTGGGACAATGCGGAGGATGTCCTGAGCCGCATTCCTCCGGATGTAGGGCTGGTGGTCGTGGAATCCATTGAGAGCAATTATTTTTTATTTGCAGAGAAGCTCGGGCGGCTCTGCCCGCCATAGCGGGCGCTGTTCACCCGTAACCGTTCAGCCCTCGGTTTTGCGCATAAAAGTATCCGGTTCCCGAAAAATACAGTTGACAACCCGCCTGCCAGATGGTATATTATGTTAGTGTGCCGCACAGCGAGGCTAAAAGTGCGTAAAAGCGCCGCCAAAGCTGGCGAGTAATGATAATCAGGAGGTGTGCCATCAAGATGTACGCGATTATTGCAACAGGTGGTAAACAGTACAAAGTAGCCGAGGGCGACGTATTAAAGGTTGAGAAGCTCGGCGCAGCCGCCGGGGAGACCGTGACCTTTGATCAGGTTCTGGCCGTAAACGACGGGGAGATGAAGATCGGATGCCCGACCGTGGAGGGAGCCAGCGTTTCCGCCACTGTGGTAAAAGAGGGCAAGGGCAAGAAAGTGATCGTTTACAAGTATAAGAGAAAGACCGGATATCACAAGAAGAACGGTCACAGACAGCTCTATACAGAAGTAAAGATCGACAAGATCCAGGCTTAACAAGCGATGATTCAGGTCAGGATATGTCTGGATGCCGCGAAAAGCGCCGCAGGGATAGAGATAGAGGGACACGCCGGATATGATGAGTACGGGAAAGACATTATCTGCGCCGCCGTATCGTCCCTGGCGCTGAATATGGCGAATTCGGTGGAGGCGTTCACAGATGATCCGTTTGAGGCGGATGTGGATGAGGAAAGCGGACGTTTTACGTTCCGGTTTACCGGGCCTGTCAGCCGGGAATCAAAGCTTTTGATGGATTCGCTTGTGCTGGGCCTCACGAATACAGCGCAGGCATATGGACAGAAATATATCAGAATTCGATTTGAGGAGGTGTAAGCTATGTTTAACATGAACCTTCAGTTATTTGCTCATAAAAAGGGCGTAGGCTCCACGAAGAACGGCCGTGATTCCGAGTCCAAGAGACTGGGTGCCAAGAGGGCGGACGGACAGTTCGTATTAGCCGGCAACATTCTTTACAGACAGCGCGGAACCAAGATTCATCCGGGCGTAAATGTTGGCCGCGGCGGAGACGATACGTTATTTGCCAAGGTAGACGGCATTGTGAGATTTGAGAGAAAGGGCAGAGACAGAAAGCAGGTTTCTGTATACCCGAGAGCAATCAACGAATAACCCAGAAGGCTTCATACTTACCCGTATGAAGCCTTTTGCATTAACCGCTCAGCGGGGCATCTTCCCTGCGAGACGAGGAGGAGATTATGTTTGCCGACAGTGCAAAAATTTGGATCCGTTCCGGCAGGGGCGGCGACGGGCATGTGAGCTTCCGCCGGGAGCTCTATGTGGCGGCCGGGGGACCGGACGGCGGCGACGGCGGGAGAGGCGGAGATGTCATCTTTGAGGTGGACGACGGGCTCAACACACTGACCGATTTCCGGCATGTCCATAAATACGCGGCCGGGGACGGGGAAGCGGGCGGCAAGCGCCGCTGCCATGGCGCGGACGGAAAAGATCTGGTCATCCGGGTTCCGGAAGGAACGGTTATCAAGGATTTTGAGAGCGGAAAGGTCATTGCCGACATGTCCGGCAGCAACCGCCGCGAGGTGATTTTAAAGGGCGGAAAGGGCGGCCTTGGAAATATGCACTTTGCCACTTCGACCATGCAGGTTCCCAAATATGCGCAGCCGGGGCAGGCCTCAAAGGAGCTCTGGCTGCAGCTGGAATTGAAGGTCATCGCGGATGTGGGGCTTGTGGGCTTTCCGAATGTCGGCAAATCGACGCTCATTTCCCGTGTGTCCAACGCAAGGCCGAAGATTGCCAACTACCATTTCACCACTCTGAACCCGCATCTGGGCGTCGTGGATATCGGGGAGGGCAGGGGCTTTGTGATGGCAGATATCCCGGGGCTGATTGAAGGAGCCTCCCGGGGCGTGGGCCTGGGGCATGCCTTTTTAAGGCATATTGAGCGGACCAGGGTTCTGATCCATGTGGTGGATGCCGCCTCCACAGAGGGGCGTGATCCGGTTGAGGATATACGGGCCGTAAACCGGGAGCTTGAAGCCTATAATCCGGAGCTCTTGAAGCGCCCGCAGGTCATTGCCGCCAATAAGATGGACGCGGTTTACGATCCGGAGGCAGAGAGCCCTCTTGCGCGCCTGAAAGAGGAATTTGAGCCCGAGGGAATCCGTATTTTTCCGATTTCCGCTGTGTCGGGCCAGGGCGTAAAGGAACTTCTGTACCATGTGCATGAGCTGCTGCAGAGCGCCCCGCAGACGCCGATCCGTTTTGAGAGAGAATTTGAATATCCGCAGGAGGCTGCTTCGCTTCCCTATACCGTAGAGCGGACGGACGGCGGCGTGTTTGTAGTCGAAGGGCCGAAGATTGAGAAGATGCTGGGCTACACAAACCTTGACTCGGAAAAGGGCTTTCGCTTTTTCCAGAATTTCCTTAAAACATCCGGGATTCTGGAGGATCTGGAAAAGGCCGGGATCGAAGAGGGCGATACCGTGCGCATGTACGGGCTGGAATTCGATTATTACAAGTGATCACTGACGGCAGGTTTTCTGACTGTCAGCCATTTATACAGGAAACAGGAGCAAATATTCATGACAAGCAAACAGAGAGCGTATTTAAAGGGTCTTGCGATGACGATGGAGCCGGTGCTGCAGATTGGAAAATCGAGCGTGACGCCGGAACTGACATCAGCGGTGGCTGAGGCCCTGGAGGCCAGGGAGCTCATCAAACTCGGCGTCCTGAAAAACTGCATCGACGGCGCCAATGAACTGGCCGCTGTCCTCGCAGAGCGGACACATTCCCAGGTGGTTCAGGTGATTGGAAAAAAAATCGTCCTCTACAAATCGGCCAGGGAAGAGAAAAACCAAAAGATTGTATTGCCGCGGTGAAAGGAGACAGGCTGGCTATGGGCCGAATCGGGATATTAGGAGGGACCTTTGATCCCATTCATCTGGGGCATCTGATGCTGGGCAGGCAGGCGTACGAGGAATATAAGCTGGATTCGATCTGGTTTATGCCGTCCAAGATCCCGCCTCACAAGCGGGATCACACCATCACGCAGGCCGACGCGCGCTGCGCCATGGTGGAAGCGGCGATCCGGCCGTATCCGTACTTTGTGCTGTCGGATTTTGAGCTGAAGCGCGCCGGCGGCAGCACCTACACGGCGGATACGCTGCGCCTTCTAAAGACCGCGTATCCGGACACGGAATTCTATTTTATCGTGGGCGCTGATTCGATCCGTGATATCGAAAAATGGTATTATCCGGAATATGTGCTGAAGGCCGTCACGTTTTTAGCCGCAGAGAGGGAGTGTGAGGAGCAGAAGAGCTCCCTGGACAGGCAGATCGCATATCTGTCCGATAAATACAGCGCCCGCATCCTGCGGCTTCACTGTATGGAGATGGACGTGTCCTCAGCACAGATCCGGGAACGGCTGTCAGAAGGAGAATCTGTGGATGAATTTCTGCCGCCGGAGGTGCTGTCCTATATCAACGAGACGGGACTGTACCAAAGGGTTCTGCCGGGCCGCCGTACACACTTTTGCTAAAACAAGGCTGGAGCCGCTTCAGGCTGCCTGGGCGGCTGCGCACAGACAGAAGGAGACAGGGAGAATGAGTGAAATAGATAGCATACGAAAGAAACTGGAGGAAAAGCTTGCGCCGGCGCGCTATGAGCATACGATCAGCGTATCGTTTACCTGCATGGCTCTGGCCATGAGATACGGATATGACCTGGAAAAAGCGGAGCTGGCAGGGCTGCTGCATGACTGCGCCAAGCGCTATGATGATCAGAAGATCATAAAAAAATGCGAAAAGCATGGCATTGCCCTCACGGACAGCGAGCTGCGCTCCCCGGCAGTGATTCACGCCAGGCTGGGAGCGTTTCTGGCGGAGCACAAATTCGGCGTGTCGGATCCGGAGATTTTGTCGGCGATCGCCTGTCACACGACAGGCAAACCTCAGATGGGGCTTTTGGACAAGATCCTTTACGTCGCTGATTATATTGAGCCAAGGCGGGATAAAGCGCCCGGTCTTACGGAGATGCGCCGGCTGGCCTTTGAAGATCTGGACGAAGCGCTGTATCAGATCTTAAAGGGTACGCTGGCTTATCTGGAGCGAAGCGGCCATTTTGCGGACGAGATGACGCAGAAGGCTTTTGAAGCCTGTGAGGAGCTGCGCCGAAACAAAGAGGAGGCGCTCCCGGAAAACGAGGAGAGAAATGGAAAGGAGGACACATCTGCTGATGATGGATCCAAAGGAATTAACAAAAACGGCCGTAAAGGCCATCGAAGAAAAAAAAGGAGAAAACATTAAAATCATAGATATCCGGGAAGTTTCGGTCCTGGCTGATTATTTCATAATCGCAGACGGAACGAACGCCAGCCAGGTTCAGGCCATGGCGGACAATGTGGAGGAGGCTCTCGCAAAGGCCGGCTGCCCATGCCGCCAGATAGAGGGCTACCGCACCGCAAACTGGATTTTGATGGACTACGGCGATATCATCGTCCATGTATTCTCAAGAGAAGATCGCCTGTTCTATGATCTGGAACGGATCTGGCGCGACGGAAAAGTGGTTGAGCGGCCGGAAGAGCTGTAACCCGCCAGAGCGTGTCTGAAAGTTCGGTTTGCTGTCGGTCCCTGACCGGGAAAAGAACGGCTCAGCAGGCGTTCAGGCTGTCGGAAGGCCTGAACGCCTGAACATTCTGAAGAAGAGAGGCATATCTATGCGTGGATTAGGTACATTCATCAACTGTTTTGGGGTTCTGGTCGGAGGCGCTCTGGGGCTGTGTCTGAGAAAAGGGCTGGACGGGCGCTACCGGAGCAGCCTGATCACGGTCTGCGGGCTGTCCACCCTGCTCCTGGGGATCGCCGGGACGCTGGAAGAGATGCTCGCCATCAAGGGAGGGGTTCTCGCTTCCCATAAAACCATGATGATTCTGTTTTCTCTTGTCCCCGGCGCGATAACCGGTGAAGCGCTGAATATCGAAAAGCATATCGAAGAATTCGGACACTGGGTGAAGCTGCGGTCCGGAAGCGGAAATGACGCCTGCTTTGTGGACGGCTTTGTCAGTACCTCCCTGACCATCTGTATCGGGGCCATGGCGGTGGTCGGCTCGATCGAGGACGGCTTAAACGGTGATTTCTCCACGCTGGCGGCTAAGGCCGTCCTGGATCTGATCATCGTGCTGGTCCTCACATCGTCGCTTGGAAAGGGGTGTATCTTTGCCGTGATTCCTCTGGGGCTTTTTCAGGGAAGCGTCACACTCCTGGCCGGGGTCATCGGGCCGCTTCTGACAGCAGAAGCGGTTTCCAATCTGTCCCTGGTTGGCTCGATGCTGATCTTCTGTGTCGGCGTGAATCTGATGTTTGACAAAAAGATCCGGGTGGCAAACCTGCTTCCCTCGCTGCTCTTTGCCGTGGGATGCGCATTTATCCCGCTGAAGATTCTGAAATAAGCGGATGGACAGCGGGCCGCGGCGGCGGGAGAGGCTAAGACATCAGCCGGAGCAGGCCGATCACGCGCCCGAGAATCTTCACCTGCTTCACCAGAATCGGCTCCATCGATGAATTCTCCGGCTGAAGGCGGATGTATCCGTCTTCCCTGAAAAAACGCTTTACCGTAGCGGAATCATCCAGCAGGGCTACAACGATCTCTCCGTTTTCGGCGGTGTCTGTCTGCGCTACAATCACGCGGTCGCCGCTCAGAATCCCTGCCTCGATCATGCTGTCTCCCTTTACGGTCAGCATAAAGGTTTCGCGGTTGGGAAGCATCTCCACAGGGATCGGAAAGTAACTTTCAATGTTTTCCTCCGCCAGAAGGGGCGCGCCTGCGGCGACGGTTCCGAGCAGAGGGACATTCACCACTTCCCGGCGCGCCAGGTTAAAGGTGTCATCCACGATCTCAATCGTCCGGGGCTTTGTCGGATCCCGGCGTATGTATCCGTTGCGTTCCAGCTGCTCCAGATGGGAGTGGACAGAAGAAGTTGATTTCAGCTTCACTGTCTCGCAGATCTCCCGGACAGTCGGCGGATACCCCTTCTTTAAAATCGTTTCTTTAATATATTCAAGAATTTCTCTCTGCTTATCGCTGATTTTCCCCTGCGCCATACAGCAGTTCCTCCTTTCTCTCTCTATGTACTCCCGGGGTCTCCCCGCATCTGCCTCTGGAAGATTCTGAAAGTACATCTCTGTAAACGGATGGTGCTGTTATTATAGTAACATATGTTCTGGGAAAATGCAAACCTTTGTTCGTGTTTTTTTGATTTTTCCTTGACAAACATACGTTCACATACTATAATACATACAAACAGGAACAAGTGTTCTTAAACAGCGCGGCAAACGAAGCTCCGGAGCGAAAGATATCCGGTATCCGGGCGGCCGCATGGCAACTGACAGCGATAGATACAAATGAGACGATGGGGGAAGACGGGATGAAGAGGCAGGAAGACGATTTACTTTTTGCACACCAGCCGGTACAGGAAGCTTTTTGCAGGCAGAGGACGCAGCCGGAGCGATATCCGGCCTGGATATCCGCTGCGGTTCTATTGCTTTGTTTCTGCCTCAGTTTTATACCTCAGAAGCCTGTTCAGGGGCAGCGCTCTTTGTATAAAAAGTATTATACCAGCATTTGCCTGGAAGAGGGCGATACGCTGTGGAGCATTGCCCTCCGCTATAACGTGTATTCTGATAAATCAACGCAGGAGTATGTCCGGGAGCTGCGGCGGATGAACGGACTGTCGGATGACACGATCCATGCGGGGCATTACCTGACCATTTCCTATTATTCGCCTTCGCCTCCTGATACCGGTTTCCGGGGTGGAAATGAGGATGGGGATATGGTATACTGTAAAAAGCCGTAAGCGCTTCCGTCAAAAAGCCGGACAGGAGACGCCTTGTTGCATACTGCCCGCAGGGGATGCGCCGCACAGAAGGAGGAGAGTCGCATGAATATTGTATTTCATGAAAAGACAGGAATATTTCATTTATTTAATGATTGTATCAGCTATATGATGGTCATTCTGCCGAACCGGCAGATGGGGCAGCTCTATTTTGGACGCAGGATCCGTGACCGGGAGGATTTCAGCCATCTGCTGGAGCTTCAGCCCAGGGTTATGAGTTCCTGTGTATTTGAGGGGGACAAGTCGTTTTCCCTGGAGCATGTCAAGCAGGAGTACGGAGTGTACGGGACAACGGATTATCGCCAGCCGGCCGTGGAGATCCTGCAGGAGAACGGCAGCCGGCTCTCGGATTTCCGGTATGAGGGATATGTGATAACGCCCGGAAAGCCAAAGCTTCAGGGTCTTCCTGCGACCTATGCGGAATCGGAGGAGGAGGCGCGGACGCTTACCATCCGCCTTCGGGATCCCCTGACAGGCGTTTTGCTGTCCCTTTCTTATACGCTGTTTGCACAGGATGGGGTTCTTGCCCGCAGCGCGCGTCTGTACAATGACGGGGACGCGGCGGTTCATCTGACGACTGCCATGAGCCTCTGTATGGATCTGCCGGATTTTGATTATGAGCTGCTCCAGTTGTCCGGAGCCTGGTCCAGAGAGCGCCACATCCGCACCCGCCGTCTGGAATATGGCGTTCAGTCCGTCGGCAGCCTCAGAGGGCATTCCTCGCATGAGCACAATCCCTTTCTTGCGCTCATGCGCCCCGGTGCGGATGAGACGCAGGGAGAGGTCATTGGATTCAGCCTCATCTACAGCGGGAACTTTTTAGCGCAGGCGGAGGTGGATAATCATGATACGCTGCGCGTCCTGCTTGGCATCCATCCCCAGGGCTTTGACTGGAAGCTGGCGCCGGGAGAGAGCTTCCAGACGCCGGAGGCTGTGATGGTATATTCGGACCGCGGCTTAAACGCCATGAGCCATAGCTTTCACCGCCTGTATCAGAGACGCCTGGCCCGCGGATACTGGAGGGATCGTCCAAGGCCGGTGCTGATCAATAACTGGGAGGCCACCTACTTTGATTTTACGAGCCGCAAGCTTCTGGAGCTTGCGAAAAAGGCCAGAGACTGCGGCGTGGAGCTGTTTGTGCTTGACGACGGCTGGTTTGGCCAGAGGAGCAATGACAGGGCCGGGCTGGGCGACTGGATTCCCAACCCTCTTCGCCTGCCGGAGGGGATCGCCGGGCTGGCGGAGCAGATCGAAGCGCTGGGCATGAAATTCGGCCTCTGGTTTGAGCCGGAGATGGTGAACCTGGATTCTGAATTATACCGCAGGCATCCGGACTGGATGATCCGCACCCCCGGCCGCGCCGTTTCCCACGGCCGCTACCAGTATGTGCTGGATTTCTCGCGCGCAGAGGTAGTGGACTGTATTTATCAGATGATGGCAAAGCTTCTGAGAGAGGCGAAGATTTCCTATATCAAGTGGGATATGAACCGGAGCATCAGCGAGTGCTACAGCGCCGCCCTGCCGCCGGATCGCCAGGGAGAGGTGTTTCACCGCTATATCCTGGGTGTCTATGATCTGTACGAGCGCCTGACAACGCAGTTTCCGCACGTCCTGTTTGAGTCATGCGCCAGCGGCGGCGCGCGATTTGATCCGGGTATCCTGTATTATGCGCCCCAGGGGTGGGCCAGCGATGATTCCGACGCCGTGGAGCGCCTGAAAATCCAGTACGGAACCTCGCTGTGTTATCCGATCAGCTCCATCGGAAGCCATGTTTCGGCTTCCCCGAACCATCAGCTTTTCCGCTCGACGCCTCTTTATACGAGGGCGAATGTGGCCTGCTTCGGGACATTCGGATACGAGCTGGATCTGAACCGCCTTACAGAAGAAGAGCAGGATGAAATAAGGGAACAGATCCGCTTTATGAAGCAGTACCGGGAGCTCCTGCAGTTTGGAACCTTTTACCGTCTGAAAAGCCCGTTTGAGGGCAATGTAACTGTGTGGATGAGCGTCAGCGGCGATCGGAGGGAAGCCATTGTGGGATGGTACCGCGTTTTAAACGGTGTCAATCTGCCGTACAGCCGTGTGCGCCTGGCCGGCCTCGATCCGGATTTCTGTTATGAGATTATGATTATGGACGGATCAGAGAGGGAAGGAGAAGCGTGCAGAAGCTGTTATGGGGATGAGCTTATGAATCTGGGCCTCATTACAAGCGATGCGTCGTCCGGAGAGATCGCCCCGGGCCAGCGCCATTCCTGTGATTTTGATTCCAGGCTGTTTGTGCTGAAGGCCAGATAAAACGGCCGGAGAGAGCGCAGAAGAGACATTTGAAAGATTCCTTTCACCCCCTGAAAAAAATGAAAGGCGCTGTCTGGCGTATCTTTGTTTTTTTCAGGGGGATCCTGAGCATCCGGCATTCATCCGCAGAAACAGCATTCAGGAATCGGATGAGCGCAGCCGCACCTTGTTTCTGGCGCTTCGCCTTCGCTCATCCTCCAGAGCAGCGTAATGCTTCGTCGTCGTATTGACATCTGAGTGCCCCAGCACATTCGCGACCAGATAGATATCGCCGGTTTCCCGGTAGAGGTTCGTCCCGTATGTGCTGCGGAGCTTGTGAGGCGTGATCTTTTTCAGAGGCGTTACCAGCCTGGCATATTTTTTTACCAGATTTTCTACGCTGCGCACATTCAGGCGTTTCCGCTGGAGAGAGAGAAACAGTGCGCCCTCATGGCCGGGTTCGGGCGTGATATGGCTGCGTTCTTCCAGATAGTCGAGCAGCGCGTCCTCCACTTCCGCGCCGAAATAAACGATGACCTCCTTGCCTCCTTTGCGGTGGATCCGCATTCCGCCGGTATGAAAGTCAATATCATTCAGATCCAGCCCGACACACTCCGATACGCGGATTCCCGTACCCAGGAGAAGCGTCATGAGAGCCAGATCGCGGATCCTTGTTTTGGCGTGATAGGTTTTTTGCTTTTCCGTCAGGTTTTCTCCGTCCTCCACCTGATCCAAAAGCTTTGCCACCTCGTCCACTTCCAGGCGGATGATTTCCTTTTCATGCATTTTGGGAAGCCCCAGAAGGGCGGCCGGATTATTCTGGATCCGTTCCCTCGTGTAAAAATAGTTATAAAAGCTTTTCAAAGAGGAGACTTTGCGCATGATGCCGCGCTCTGTATTGGTGAGATCCTCCCTGTTTTCCGTAGAATAGCACTTCAGGAATTCCATATATTCTTCCAGATCCATTAACTGGAGCTCGTCCAGGACAGTGAGAGAGAAGTCCTTATTTTCATAGTTTGCAAATACAGGGTTTGTTTTCTTTAAAAACTCAAAAAATATCTTTAAGTCATATGCATAGGCGATTCGCGTGCGCGAAGAGGTCCTCGGCTCGATCCCGCGGAAAAAATCGGCGCAGAAGGAGGGGAGCTCCTTCATCATCTGCCGTAAACGCTTTGTATTTTCAATGGTTTCCTGTTCATGATAGGATAGATTTCCCATAATCGGTTTCTCCTTTCTTTGAGGGCCATCCCGCAATATCGCCGTTTGTGATCGCGTGAAACAGGCGATCCTTTACGCCGGGCGCTTCGGTATGCAGCCTCTTTGCTAATTTTTTAACAAATTCCCGTTTCGTCTTGCCATCCACGGGGCAGGGATTTTTGCACACGGGAAGATGGTATTTATTCTGAAAGCCTATCACATCCGCTTCCTGCACATACAGCAGCGGGCGGATGACTGTCAGCCCGGTCCGATCCAGAAAGGTTTTGGGCGAAAAGGAATAAAAGCGTCCTTCATAGATCAGGGACAGCAGCATGGTTTCGATCAGATCATCCCGGTGGTGGGCGTAAGCGATTTTATTGCAGCCCATTTCCAGCGCCGCGCGGTTCAGCGCGCCTTTGCGCAGCTTTGCACAGAGAGCGCAGGGATTGGATTCACGGCGCGATTCAAAAAGAATGGTTCCAATGTTTGTCGGAACCGTGACATATTCTATGGACCATTCGCTGCAAAGCGAGCGAACCGGGGTCAGATCGAACGTTCCAAAGCCCAGGTCAACCGTCACTGCACACAGCTCAAACGGCTTTGGATAAAAACGTCTCAGCCCGTGCAGCGCATACAGTAAGGTCAGGCTGTCTTTCCCGCCTGAAATGCCGACGGCAATTTTATCGCCGGACTCAATCAGTGTATAGTCATCAACGGCCTGACGGGTGAGGCTCAGTAAACGTTTCATTTTCATATTCAGACTCCAATCATCAAACTCTGGATTCAGACACGATCCAGGACGGGATTCTGTCACCAGAACCAATTATCAGACCTTTTATCACGCGGTGAACGGGGGAAGAGAGTACATTCACAGCGGTTCCTGTACCAATCCAACTATTCGTGAAAGTCTAGTTTATCGAATAGTTGGCGAAAAAGCGGCGCCAACTATTCGATAAACTAGGTTTAAGGTTTAATGGGTTTGGTGAACACAATTCGGTTGTTTTTTTTTAGGGCGGGGTTTTTTGAATTATTTTGTGGATGGATGAGGGGGTAAGCAGGATCCGTATTCCTCTAACAGCTCGTATGCGCGGGCTCTGGTGGAAATGGCTAAGGAGGCTGCGTATTCGAGGCGTTCTATGGTTCCTCCTTTATATTTGGAGGCTGCCTGGTTCGCCGCCTGATCGCGGGTTTTGAGCCATGACCGTTCTTCTGATTTCAGAGCTTCGGCGTCCTCCCCGGACATTGTCTGGATTAATGCCTGATAAATACGGTTTCGTTCTGAGTCCCACAGTTTATACTCATAATCTGCGATGTTTGACATGCTGTCCGTATTTGACATAAGCTCAGACTGCTTCATATCCGCTATGAGCGTGTCAATCTCTTCCAGACGTTTTTGGTAGTCGTCCCTGCTCAGCGTTTCCTCCGGGGCTCCCGGCCCGTTCCCTGATACTCCGGTTAATGGAGAAACCGGCCCTTCTTTCTGTTCTGTTTCAGCATCCATTACAGTTGATTCCGATGTCAGGGCTGCCGCATGCTGCTGTATGCCGCTGTCTGAAGAACCGCTGTAACTGTCAGCCAGGACTTCTTCCCGGGACATATCATCTGCGTATGGTTGTGCCGTTTCCATGCCGTTTTCTATTTCATTGCCTGCCGTACCGTCCGCACGGTGCGGCGCTATGCCTTCTGCTGCCCGCGCCGCGCTGTCTTTGGCTGTCCCGCCTTCCTTTGCCTGATCAGCGACTCCTGCTGTCTTCCACTCCTCTTCGTCTTTCTGCTCCTGCCGGGCAGATCTGCCCGTACTGTCTTCGGACAGCGCGCTGCCGCCATCCCCGGACGACATCTCCGGCGCCTCGTCTTTCTGCGCCGCGCCGGACATTTCTATGGCCGCTCCGCCGCCTGGGCTGCCCTGAATGGCGCTCTCCGGCCACGTGTTCATCTGCGTCTGTCTCTTTGCAATAAAACGCTGTGTCCCGATTGTAGTAAAAACGCCAATCACAATTATTAAAATAATCGCCGTGAAAACACCTTTATTCTTCAATATCCGCCATCCTTATCAGCATTTATAACATATATTCCCGCAAAGCAGCCGGATAAAATAAGCGATCCCTGCATGCGCCTGACGGCTGCCGCCTGGATCCGGATATCCCATTTTATTCCCTGTTGCCCGCTTTGGATTATCTGACTTTAACATAGCATATTTAAGAAGGAAAGAAAATAGATGTTGCGAATTAGTAATATTATTGTAAGATTTCGCGTTATTGTTCACATGCAATGTCAGTTAGTTAAGCGGACGATTGCGGGGTGTTGTTTATCGTGGGGAGGCCGCCGTCGCCAGCTCCTGTATCCAACCAAACCCCGCTCCCGCTCGGAGAAAAGCGCAGCGGTACTAAGCTCGAAAAGACCTCGCTAAGTACCGCTGCGCTTTTCTCCGAGCGGGAGCGGGGTTCCGTTGGGTTTGGAATCGGGCTCTGGCGGCCCTCTCACGACAGACAACGCCCCACGATCGTTCATTTCTAACTAACTGACATTGGTTCACATGGCCGGACAATGCGGGGGTGTTTTGTGAGCGAAGGCCGGCGGGCGGGGGATAAGGAATGTCATGAACTTACATGCATCATGAAAAGGCCGCAGAAGGGGAGCTTTTATATCTGCCCCGCCTTTTCCGCGGCTTTTCTGTGATCGGGAACGCCGGATGCAGAGGCTTTTGCCGGCGGCCTTTGCATGGTTTGCCTTCCTCTCCCTGTAAGTTCATGACTCCGGCTTGCGTTTTCTAAAACGTTTTCTCAAAAACGCGTCTCAAAACATGCTTTGTCATGTCACACCCGGATCCACGAGCAGCCCGCCGCCGTCCGCCGCGGAGGTGGCCAGCTCATCGCACCGTTCATTTTCAGGATGCCCGGCATGTCCTTTTACCCAGCAAAAAGTGACCGTGTGCGGCTTCTTTGCCTCCAGAAGCCGCTTCCAGAGGTCGATATTTTTCACATCCTCATTTTTGCCCCGCTTCCACCCCTTTTTGATCCATCCGTCAATCCAGCGCTTATTAAACGCATCCACCAGATATTTGGAATCTGAATACAGCTCCACCTCACACGGCCTGTTTAACGCCTCCAGGCCGGCAATCGCGGCCATCAGCTCCATCCGGTTGTTGGTTGTCCTCTTATAACCGGCGGAAAGCTCCTTTACATGAAGCTTTCCTGCCGGATCGATATAGTGGATCACGGTCCCAAAGCCGCCCGGCCCATCGGGGTTGCCCCTGGCGGCTCCGTCTGTATAAATCGTTACCTTCAAAATAAAACGTATTCTCCTCTCACGCCGCTCTGTGACACATCCTAAACATCCCGTATCACAGGCGAAACTGCATGGCTGCTATCTGTCCCACTTATCGCAGAGCGAATGGATCTGATCCGCAAATTTGGCCAGATCCTTGTTGGCCCCGCCCTCGTTATGCATAATAACCTTACGAAGCCTGTCTCCGGCCGCCAGGAGGCGTGCAAAAACACCGGCTGCCTTTTTGGTCTTTTCCGACGTGTCGCGGCGGATCGGGATTCCCCTGGAGACAGTGATAAAGCATCCTTTCTCCAGATCATACGATGTTCCGCTGTAGGGGGCCATGGCCTCAATCCCAAAGGTATCTTTGATCGTTGCCGCAAACTGATCACAGACCTCGTCGTCCCCGTGAACCACAAACACCTGCTGCAGATCGCTCATAAAGCTTCCGACCCATTTCAGGAGGCCCGCCTCGTCGGCATGTCCGCTGATGCCTTCAATCTTTTCGATGCGCGCCCGCACCTCTATGGGTTCGCCGAACAGCTTTACTTCTTCCCTGCCGTCGATAATGCTGCGCCCCAGGGTCCCGACAGCCTGATAGCCGGCAAAAAGGATGGTGGATTCCGGCCGCCACAGGTTGTGTTTTAAATGATGCCGGATCCGGCCTGCGTCGCACATACCGGCCGCGGAGATAATCACCTTTGGCTTTGTGTCGAAATTGATGGCAATGGAGTCATTGCTGGTGACGGACAGGCGCAGTCCCGGAAAGGAAAGGGGGCTGATTCCCTTTTTCACCAGCGCCCTGGTCTCCTCATTGTAGCAGTCCATCCGGTTTTCCTTAAAGACCGCGGTCGCCTCCACCGCCATGGGGCTGTCTAAGTACACCTCAAAATCAGGCCGGCTTTTGACCAGGCCGCGCTCCTTGATCACGCGGATATAGTTTAATACCTCCTGCGTACGGCCGACCGCAAAGGCCGGGATGACCACGTTTCCGCCGATTGCCAGGGTTTCATCGATGATCCGGGCAAATTCTTCGACATGATCGCCGGATGACTTGTGGAACCGGCCGCCGTAGGTGGATTCCATCACGACATAATCCGCCTGAAAGATATACTGCGGGCTCCGTATCAGAGGCTTCTTTTCATTTCCGATGTCTCCGGAAAAAACGATCTTTTTCGAGCAGCCGCCCTCGGTCATCCAGATCTCAATCGAGGCGGAGCCAAGCAGATGCCCGACATCTGTAAAACGCACCTCAAAGCCCTCTGCCAGGCGGATTGTGTGCCCGTAATCGCATGGCACAAACTGTTCCAGCACGCCTTCCGCGTCGTTCATGGTGTAGAGCGGCGGTTCCTCCTGCCTTCCTGCCCGTTTGGCCTTACGGTTCTTCCACTCCGCCTCGGATTCCTGGATGTGGGCGCAGTCCTTTAACATGATTTCGCAAAGGTCCGTCGTGGCCCGGGTGGCCAGCACCTGGCCGCGGAAGCCCTTTGCATAGATAAAGGGCAGCATGCCCACATGGTCAATATGGGAATGGGTGGCCAGCACATAGTCCACATCCGCATAGCTGATGGGAAGCTCGGCGTTTTCAAACTTATTCACGCCCTGCTCCATGCCGCAGTCCACCAGGACATTGAGCCCGCATGCCTCCAGAAGGTGGCAGCTCCCGGTTACTTCATGATCCGCTCCGATAAATGTAAGTTTCATTCCATCATCTCCTGTAGTTTTCCTGCACGTTCACATGTTGCGTCGATGTAAGCACGATCCTCGTTTTGCAACAACATCTCTTTCTTTATTATAACTGATTTCAGATAATAATGCAAATCATTCCGCCGTTACTGTCATTAATTATCTTCTGCAGGGTATCCTGCAGCTTGATCTGGCAGTCCTCCGTAAGCTGCGAGATCTTGGCCTGGATACCGTCGTCCACGATCTGCTCAATGGATTTCCCGAAAATATTGGTGGTCCACACGCCTTCCTCGCTCTGCCCGGCATTTTCCTTAATATAGCGGATCAGATCCTCTGCCTGCTGTTCATTTCCGACAATGGGGGCAATCTCCGTCTCAATATGGGCCTTGATCAGGTTAATGGACGGGGCCTGAGCCTTCATTTTCACACCGTATTTATTTCCGTGGCGTATGAGCTGCGGCTCATCCAGGACGATCTCCCCCCGCTCCGGTGTGACAACGCCGTAGCCCTTCTGGCGCACCTGGTTCATGGCATTATTCACCTTCTCGTACTCCTTCTGCATGGACGCCAGCTCGCGCATAGTCTGCATAAGCTGGTATTCCCCCTCGATCGGCACGCCCACATATTCGCTTAAGATCTGGTAATAATGACTGTCATCCACCTCGACCGACGCCCCGATGCGCCCCTCATCCATCCTGCGCTCCGTAATCTTCATCCGCTTCACCGCCTCGCCGCCGTCCGGGGGAAGCGCAGCGTCCACATCGCGCATATGGTTCGTTTTCTTTAAAATATCCTTCACGGCCTGGATGACGGCTGCCTTCAGCCAGTGCTCCCTGGGCAGGATCTCCATCCACTTCGGGATCACAAAATCCATCTCCGCCACCGGGAATTCATAGAGGACCTCCCCCAGGATCGAGCGGATATCCTCTTTTTTAAGCTGCTCGCAGTTGACAGGCAGCACCTGGACCCCGTATTTCTCCTCCATCTGTCCCGCCAGCTCCCGCGTTTCGTCCGAATAGGGGCGTGTGGAATTCAGCAGTACAAGGAAGGGCTTTTTTAAATTCTTTAATTCCTTGATCGTCTTCTCTTCTGCCGCTATGTAATTGCCCCGCTTGATATCCCCAAAGGAGCCGTCCGTGGTGATCACCAGGCCGATGGTCGAGTGATCCGTGATCACCTTGCGGGTTCCCAGCTCCGCCGCCTCGGTAAAGGGTATCTCGCTTTCAAACCAGGGCGTTTTCACCAGGCGTTCCATCTCATTCTCGATATGGCCCGCTGCGCCCTCCACCATAAAGCCCACGCAGTCGATGAGCCGCACCTTTACGTCAACACCCTCGCTGAGCGCAATCTGCGCCGCTTCCTTGGGGATGAATTTCGGCTCGGTCGTCATGATCGTCTTTCCCGCCGAGGACTGCGGCAGTTCGTCCCTCGTCCGTTCCCGGGCATGGGGATCCTCCATCTCAGGGAGGACCAGAAGCTCCATGAAGCGTTTGATAAACGTGGATTTGCCCGTTCTCACCGGGCCTACAATACCGATGTAGATTTCTCCGTTTGTGCGGGCTTTGATGTCATTGTATACATTAAAATTGTCCATAAAAATACCCCCTTGCTATGCTGATACAAGTATATGCAGGGGGGAAATGGCATATTCGGATTTTCTGTGGGCGGGGAAGGCCGGCCGGAACATTGGAAAAGCCCCGGTAACACAGATAACCAGCACAAACGATATAGCAATAGCATCCATTCTGTGCTATAATCATTCTAGCAAAAACGCGTTTATTTAAGAAGGAGGTGAAAAGAAATGCCGACGAATGAAAAGGAAATAAATTGCTATCTTTTTGATCAGCTATCCATTTTAGAGCGGATCGAGGCCGTAACGGATGATGAAAAAGCATTAAAACAGATTGCGATTGAGCGCAGACAGATTGAACGTAAATTATATCAGTCACCGCCGCTTATAAAAGAAAATTGATTGCTTTCCATAAAGTCACCCGGCTCTCCTGTCTTGGACAGCGCTGCATTTCCGTAACCGTTCAGACAACCTGAACGGTTACACATTTCAGGCACATTTCCTGCATTCCGATGAGATTTCCTTTACTCCATTTCAGGCGGCGCTGTCTCGACCGGATACGTTTCTGTATCGGAAAAATGCCACCACTCGCCAAAGTAAGGTTTAAATCCCGCCTCCTCCATGATCTGTTCCAGGAGCCGGGCATGTTCGGCGGCTGCCTGGCTGCAGTCGCTGTAATCCCTGTCCGCCAGGGCTGAGAAATCATCGAAGCCGGTGGGCATCTCGATCACGGTCCCATCCGATGATATGATAGTGATATCCACCGTATTGCCGCGGCTGTGCGAGGAATAGCCTGTATTGGGATTTGCGACATAGGTGGAGTCCGGATACACCTCCCACAGGCGGAACTGAGCGGAAACCGGGCGGAACGCATCCCAGCACAGGAGCGTCATCCCGTGTTCCTTTGCCGCCTTCTGGGCAGCTTCCAGCTTCAGGACGGTTCCGTAGCGCAGCCATGCGTCTGAAAAGTCATAGATGACCTGCCCGGTAAAATTATCGTCCGTTGCATATTTCAGATCCACCCTGATATCCGGAATATAATCCCTGATCCGCACAATATCCGCCGCATCCGGCGTTTGCCGGATATCTGTGCCGGGCGGAGCCTGCCGGGCCGTATGATCCGGCTCCGGAGAAAAAAGGGCGGCGTCTGTTCCGGCAGATCCTTCTGCGCTCTTTCTGCCCGCCTTCTCTGCCGAGCCGGATAACAAAACACGGTGAGCCTCTGTCCGGGCCCTGACTTCTGTTTTATCCTCTCTTTCCCCGGACGGGAACGCTTCTTCTGCTTCCAAAACCGACGACGCGCAAGCGGCTGTCTCCTGCGTCGTCTCCTGATGAACCGACGATTCCATCACTGCCTTCTTCTCTCTGCTTTCGGAACCCGCCGCGTCTGCCGCGCAGCCCGCACAAAATACAATGCCTGAAGCACAGAAGGCTGCGCTGGCATATAATAAAGATCTCATATGTCCCCTTTCTTGTAGCTTTCTTATCTATAATTTGTGCGAAAAACGCCGGAGCCATCCTGATCTCCAGCGTTTTTCCGCTTTATGAAATTCCCTTCCCAGAGCGTGCCCATCCGTCAATAAAAGGCCAATTCCGAAATGACCGTATCCTCATATTTCTCACCCGCATACACCGATTCGATATACAGTGTAACCGTCGAGGCAGTCTGCGGCGTATCAAACGCAATCGTCTGCGCCGCACAGACATCATCCAGCGTAAACCGCAGAAAGTTCCCGCCGTCAAATTCTATCCTCACAGAGGCAGGCCGCGAATTTTTATAATAGAGATCCTGGCTTTTCTGATACCCGGCATGGATTGTAAATCCGGATATCGTATATTCCCCGTCCAAATAGAAGCTCACAGACTCGCCGATCCCCTGTCCGGCCGCGCCCTCTACCCAGGCGCGATCCAGCTTCTGATCCATGATCTGCGCGGCGGCATGCACAGCGCCGCTCTGCTCGGTAAGCACAGACGACGCGCTCACAGACCGGACACAGTCCATTCCAACCGGCGGAAATGCTGCCATATCCGGAGACTCCAAACCGCTCTGCGGCGTCCCGTCCGCCAGAGCAGCCGTTTCCGTCCCGTCCGGCGCGAATGAAACGCTGTCTGCCTCCTGTCCGCTTACAGCCTGCGTCCCGGAAGCGTCCTTGGAAGACGCTTCTTGGGCAGCTTCCGTGCTCTCCCCTGCCTCCCCGCCGCCTGTCTCCTCATCAAATTCCGCTTCCCATTCCCAGGTTCCCGGATCCGGCTGTTGATCCGCCTGTTTTTTGCCAAAGAAAAACGCCGCCGCCCCGGCAATTAATACAACCGCCGCCGCGCCCAGAATCAAAGGCAGCTTTCCCCTGCCCCTGTGTTCCGGCCTGTCCGGAACCTTCTGCGCATCCGTTCTGCTGTTTGCCGCGGCTTTTTCATCTGCCGCTTTAACCGCCGGCCCGGCCGCTCCGGCCTGTGCCTGTCCCGCGCCGGGGACCTCTTTTATCCTGGCTCCGCATTTCGTACAAAACACAGCGCCGTCTTTCACCTCTGTCCCACACTTCGTACAAAACATCCGTCTGTCCTTTCCCATGGCTTTTATCCGATACGGCATTCCATCAGGCATTTTTCAAATACACTCTGAGAAATCCTGCCATCACTCGCTCAGATACGCCTTCTTCACCTGATCGTTATTCATCAGCTCCGCCGCGTCGCCCTTGAGCACAATCTGTCCCGTCTCCAGCACGTACGCCTTATTGGCAATCGAAAGCGCCTTCTTTGCGTTCTGCTCCACCAGCAGCACCGTGGTCCCGTCCGCGTTGATCTCCTTAATGATATCAAATATCTCATTCACATAGATCGGCGATAAGCCCATGGACGGCTCGTCCATGACGATCAGGCGCGGGTGCGACATCAGCGCCCGGCCCATGGCGAGCATCTGCTGTTCGCCGCCGGAGAGCGTCCCTGCGAGCTGGTTCTTCCGCTCCTCAAGGCGCGGGAAGCGCTGGTAGATCTTGCGGATCGTATCCTCGATCTCCTGCTTGTCCCTCCTCGTATAGGCCCCCATCTTCAGATTCTGCAGGACGCTTAGCTGGGCGAACACGCGCCTTCCTTCCGGAACGTGCGCAATCCCCATGGGAACCAGCTTATACCCCGGGAGCTTTGTGATATTTTTCCCTTCAAACACGATACTGCCCGATTTCGCGGGGATCAGCCCGGTAATGGTGTGCAGCGTCGTCGTCTTCCCGGCCCCGTTTGCGCCGATCAGCGCGATGACATCGCCCTCTTCCACCTCAAAGGAGATCCCCTTCAGCGCCTGGATGACGCCGTAATATACATTTAAATCCTTTACCTCCAGCATAGACATAAACGCTATCCCCCCTATTCTCCCAGATATGCCGCAATTACCTGCGGATCATTCAGCACGTCGCCTGTGGGCCCTTCCGCCAGCATATGGCCGAAGTTCAGCACGGTCAGGCGCTCGCAGATACCGGAAACCAGCTTCATGTCATGCTCGATCAGAAGGATGGTCATGTGAAAATGATCGCGCACAAAGTGGATGGTATTCATCAGTTCCGCCGTCTCATTGGGGTTCATGCCCGCCGCCGGCTCATCCAGGAGCAGGAGCTTGGGCTCCGTGGCCAGGGCGCGCGCGATTTCCAGCTTGCGCTGCTTTCCGTAGGGGAGGTTCGCCGCCTTGCAGGCAAACTCCTGATCCAGATCAAATACCTTTAAAAGCTCCATCGCGCGCTCGTCCATGGCCTTTTCCATCTTATAATACCCCGGAAGCCGGAAAATGCCGGTCAGGGTGGAATAGGTGAAATGGTTGTGCAGCCCGGCCTTTACATTGTCCAGCACTGACAGCTCCTTAAACAGGCGGATGTTCTGGAAGGTCCTCGCAATGCCGGCCTGGTTGATCTGCGCCGTCTTATGCCCCGTGATATTGGCCCCGTCCAGGAGGATATGGCCCATATCCGGCTTATACACGCCGGTCAGAAGGTTGAAAACCGTCGTTTTTCCCGCGCCGTTGGGGCCGATCAGGCCGTAGAGCTGCCCTTTTTGGATGGTAATGTTAAAGTCATCCACTGCCTTTAAGCCTCCGAAGGAGATGCTTAAGTTCTTTACCTCCAGCATATTTGTTATTTCCTTTGTCTCAGCCATCGCTTACGCCTCCTCCTTTTCCTGCTTTTTAAACGGGGCCAGAAGCCTCTCCCGGATCTCAATGGCCTTCGGGCTGGATGTGAGGAGCATCATAACGATCAGCACAACGGCGTAGATCAGCATGCGGTAATCGTTCAAGCCCCTCAAAAGCTCCGGAAGCAGGGTCAGGATCACGGCGGAGATCACGGAGCCGCGGATATTTCCAATGCCGCCCAGCACGACGAACACAAGAATCATGATGGACATGTTGTAGCCAAAGCTCTTGGGCGTGGCGGCCAGAGTCGCCAGGTTGTGGGCGTAGAGGACGCCCGCCACACCGGCCAGGCCGGCGGACACAGAAAAGGCCAGGAGCTTATATTTCGTGATATTGATGCCAATGGATTCCGCCGCAATGCGGTTGTCGCGGATGGCCATGATCGCGCGCCCGGTGCGGGAATTCATGATATTCAGCACAATAAAGAGCGTAACAAGCACCAGAATCACGCCGATGGTAAAGGTCGCCGCCTTGGGCGTGCCGGTAATGCCCTGCGCGCCCTTGATGATCACACGCCCCTCTTCGCCGAGGTTTAAGGAAGCCACATCCTTTGTGGAGACATGGATCCCGTCTCCGTCTATGCCCACATACAGGACATTGATGATATTTTTAATGATCTCGCCAAAGGCAAGCGTCACGATCGCCAGATAGTCTCCCTTTAAGCGCAGAACCGGGATACCGATCAAGATACCGAACACGGCCGCCACGCCGGCGCCGATAAAGAGGGCGATGATAAAACGGACCTGGCCGCCCGGCACGGCGTCTGCCATGACATGGTTAAAAAACGCGCCGGAAAATGCGCCCACGCACATAAAGCCCGCGTGGCCCAGGCTCAGCTCGCCGAGAATGCCCACCGTCAGGTTTAAAGAGACCGCGAGGATCACATACATGCACAGGGGAACCAGGAGTCCCTTTACAAGGCTGTTCACATGCCCCGCGGCTATCATCGCCTGAATCACGACGTAGCAGACTATCACCATGGCATATGTAACCGTATTCTGAAGCAGAATCTTATTTTTATACGCTTTCATCCCATTCACCTACACTTTCTCATTCATCTTTTTGCCCAGGATGCCGGTGGGGCGCACGATCAGCACAATGATCAGCACAGAGAACACGATCGCATCCGAAAGCTGAGAGGAAATATAGGCCTTGGCCAGGTTTTCGATCACACCCAGGAGGATCCCGCCGATCATCGCGCCCGGAATCGAGCCGATCCCGCCGAATACGGCTGCCACAAAGGCCTTGATGCCCGGCATGGAACCCGTGTAAGGCGTGAGGGACGGATAGGCGGAGCACAGCAGTACGCCTGCGATCGCCGCCAGCGACGATCCGATGGCAAAGGTGATGGCAATCGTACCGTTTACATTGATTCCCATCAGCGTCGCCGCGCCCTTGTCCTCCGACACGGCCAGCATCGCCTGCCCGATCCTCGTTTTATTGATAAATGCAGTCAGGGCAATCATGATCACCACGCAGGTGGCGATCGTGACCAGGGTCACGCCGGAAATGGAAAGCGCCCCGCCGGCCAGCTTGAGCGCCGGAACTGTGACCACAGAAGAAAACTGGCGCGCATTGGAGCCAAAGATAATCAGCGCGATATTCTGAAGCAGGTAGCTGACGCCGATGGCCGTGATCAGGACCGCCAGCGGAGATGCGCCGCGCAGGGGCCTGTAAGCGACCTTTTCAATGGTAACGCCTAAAAGTGTGCAGACAGCGACGGATGCGAGAATACCGGCCGCCGGGGAACCGCCCATTGTGCTCACAATGGTAAATACAGTAAAGCCGCCCACCATAATAATATCCCCGTGGGCAAAATTCAGCATCTTGGCAATGCCGTAAACCATGGTATAGCCCAGGGCTATGATAGCGTACACGCTTCCAAGGCTGATGCCATTGATCAAATAAGAAAGAAAACTCATACCGCTTACACCTACCTCTTTATCATTCTGAAGAAGAATTTTCTGTAAAAGAATTCCCTGTAAGGAAAAAAGAGGGTTGTCTTCGGGACAACCCTCTCCTGTCAGGGCTAATTTATCCGTTACCGGCTGCATCCCGCAGGGCTTTAGCCAGTCACATTCATTGCTCTGCAAAAGCTTTTATGTTATGCCTTATCTTACTGCATCACATACACGCCGTTCTCAATCTTAACCGCCTTCGGGGCCTTCTCCGGCTCGCCGGATGCATTCCAGGTCATACCCTCGCCGGTCAGGCCGTCGAGCGTAATCTCTGTCATGGCAGCCTTCATCGCGTCGCAGATATCGGATGCGCTCATGTCAGCCGTGACGCCCGCCTTCTCAGCGGCAGCCTTAATCGCATACATCGCGTCATACGCGCCGGCCGCAAACTGAAGCGGCTCCGCATTGTACGCCGCGCGGTACGCCTCTACGAAGTCCTTGCTTCCGGCCTCGTCCACGGAGAACGGGGTTAAAAGCATCAGGCCCTCTGCCAGGGATGCGTCAAAATTCTCAACGCTTAAGATACCGTCCATACCGTCGCAGCCAAAGAAGATCGGTGCAAACGCCTTATCAGCGGCCTGCTTTAAGATAACGGAAGCCTCCTGATAGTAGATCGGCAGGAATACAAGCTCTGCGCCGGACTCCTTCGCCTTGTCAAGCTGTACGGAAAAATCGGTGTTTGTGTCAGCCGTAAAGGCCTCGCTGGCCACGATCTCGATGTTCTGGTTGGCAGCCTCGCTCACAAAGGACTCACGGATACCGTCCGAATACTCGGTCGAGCTGTCATAGATAATGGCTACCTTTGTGGCAAGCCCGTGCTCGCCGATGTACTGTGCGGAAGCCTTTCCCTGATCCGGGTCAGAGAAGCAGACACGGAACGCATTGTCCCCGGAGATACACTCCACGGCGGAGCCGGAGGGGGTAATCTGGAACACATTGTCATTCTGGGACTCCGCCACCACTGCGATACAGGGTTTGGAAGTAACCGTGCCCAGCAGTGCCTGCATATCCCAGTCCTTCAGGGCATTGTATGCGTTTACCGCCTTCTCGGGGTCGTGCTCGTCATCCTGGAAATTATACTCAATCTGAATGCCGTTGATACCGCCGGCCTCATTGATCTCCTTCACCGCGAGATCCATACCGTTCTTAACCGCAATGCCGTAAGCCGCCGCCGGGCCGGTTAAGGGGCCGATGCCGCCAATCTTCAAGGTCCCTTCCGAAGAGGCCGCGCCGGAATTCTCTGCGCTTTCACTGCCTGCAGAATCGGAATTCTCTGCATTCTCACTCTTCGTCTCAGCGGGCTGCGCGCCGCCGTTTCCGCCGGAGCAGGCCGTTAAGGACGCGGCCAGCATCAGGCTTAAGCCAAGGCTTAAAACTCTCTTTTTCATAAAAATCTCCTCCATCTTTTTTCGCCGGGCACACCGTCCAAAGCGCCATGTCCGACTTATTTGATTTACGACATTATAAATTTTCGTCGAAAAAATGTCAATATGAAATATGGTCAAAAAACTCAAATATGACAGGAAATTTTTATAAAATCGTCAAATTTTCCCTTTCTCCATAACCCGGCGTTATATACAGTATGGCCTGAATTTATGGAAGCGTTCTCCCGGCCTTCCCGGCTGCAGCCCTTCCTCTGTCCGCCCGCACACAGCGCCCTTTTGGCCCTATTTTTTCGGCGCGCCGACTTTATTTTCCGTACCGGACAGAAGACGTTTGATATTTGCCCTGTGACGCCATACAGCCATGCACATCAGGACGCCGGCCAGGACAAAGAACTCCGTCATGGCAGCAGCCTCCAGTGTATAGCTGCCCATCTTCCCGAACATCACAAGCTCCGCAAAGAACGCGATGGAGATCAGGATCGAGCCTAATGACACATAGCGCGTCAGCCCCACGGCAATGGCGAAAATCACCAGGCAGGTCAGGGTAATGCGGGGATCCATGGCCGTCATAATCCCCGCCATGGAGGCAATGCCCTTTCCGCCCTTAAAGCCCAGATAAAAGGGGAAATTGTGGCCTAAGGTCACGCCGAAGCCGGCGTAGAGGGCCAGCAGATCCAGGCTCGGATTCCCCTTAAAAAGAACGCGCACCAGGCACATGGCCAGCACGGCCTTGAAGAAATCGCCGCAGAACACGATCAGGCCCGCCTTTTTACCCATCACGCGCAGCACATTCGTCGAGCCGGCATTGCCGCTCCCGTACTGGCGGATATCCATATTTTTTGTTCTCCCGTACAGATAGCCTGACTGAAGCAGGCCAAACACATAGCCGATTCCCACACACACAATCCGTTCCATCTCACTGCTCCTTTCCCTTGCGCTCCCGGATGTAAAACCGAAGCGACGTCCCTTTAAAGCCAAATGCATCGCGGATCCGGTTTTCCAGATACCTTGTATAAGAAAAATGCATCAGCTTTTTATCATTTACAAAGATCACAAAGGTCGGCGGCTTTACCGCAACCTGCGTGATATAGTAAAGCTTTAACCGTTTCCCCTTATCGGACGGCGGCTGCTGCAGGGCCACAGCCTCAGACATGATCTCATTGAGCACGCCGGTCGCCACGCGCAGCGTCTGATTCTGGCGCACCAGATCAATCATGTCATAAAGCTTGGTCAGCCGCTGCCCCGTCAGGGCGGAGACGAACAGGTACTGTGCATACGGCATAAAGGAAAGAATGGTCTTTAAGCGGTTCGTGTACTCGTAAATGGTCTTGTCATTCTTTTCCACCGCATCCCATTTATTGACCGCCACAATGATTCCCTTGCCGCGCTCATGCGCAATCCCGGCAATCTTGGCGTCCTGCTCGGTCACGCCCTCCTTGGCGTCAATAACCACCAGGACCACATCGGCCCGTTCAATGGCCGTCACGGCCCGGATGATGCTGTAGCGCTCCAGCTCCTCCTTGATCTTATTCTTCCTGCGCAGCCCCGCGGTGTCGATAAACACATACTCTGTCCCGTTGTGTACGATCTCCGTATCCACCGCGTCGCGCGTCGTGCCTGCAATATCCGACACGATCACCCGGTTTTCGCCCAGCAGCTTATTGACAATCGAAGACTTGCCCACATTCGGCTTGCCCACGATCGCGATCCTGGGGCGTTCGTCCTCCTCCTCTTCGGGCGCATCCTCCGGGAAATGGGCCGCCACCGCGTCCAGAAGCTCTCCCAGGCCCAGGCGCGAGGCCGCCGAGATCGGAATCGGATCCCCGATCCCAAGATTATAAAACTCATAGACGTCGTTGCCGAATTTCTCAAAGCTGTCCACCTTATTCACGGCCAGGACCACCGGCTTTTTCGATTTGCGCAGCATGTCCGCCACCTTGGAATCCGCGTCCGTCATGCCCTGGCGCACATCCACAATAAACACGATCACGTCTGCGGTGGCAATCGCAATCTCCGCCTGTTCCCGCATCTGGGACAGGATAATATCCTTTGATTCCGGTTCAATCCCGCCCGTATCGATCAGGGTAAAGGCGTGGTTTAACCACGTCCCGTCCGCGTAGATGCGATCCCTCGTCACGCCCGGCGTATCCTTTACAATCGAAATCATGCTGCCGGCCAGAACGTTAAACAGGGTCGATTTCCCCACATTCGGACGCCCCACCACAGCGACCACTGGTTTCGTTTTACTCATTGTCATCCTCCGCTATATCTTCCAGCTCATATGCCCCGTGCTCCGGCGCATTCTCCACCGGGCGCAGGATCGCCTCCACAAAGTCATGTCCGCTTGATTTTACAATATCCACCCGGACTTGTAAAGCATTTTGTAGCTCTTCGCGCGTCATATCGTCCAAAAAGACCTCCTCGCCGCTGCGGAACATGGCGCACGGAAGCAGAAGGCGCTCCCCGAGCGGCTTTCCGGAAAGCTGCTTTGCCAGATCACGGCCGGTAATCAGCCCCGCCACGGTAATCGGATCCCCGAAAAATTCATTTCGTATCGCATAGACATGCGTCCGCCGTCCCGGAAAGACAGCCTGCGTCTCCTCTGCAAACTGCTTTATATAAGGATACGCGAGCATCCCCGTGGCGATCGAAACCTCCCCGCGCGCGCCGTCGTCCGCGCGCCCGGAAAGCTCGGCCCGCACCTCCTCTGTCAGGGCGCGCAGCATCCCCACCCCGTTCTCAAGCTGAAGATAACCGTCATAGCGCGCCTCCTCTGGCATCTCCCTTTCTGCCAGCAGATAGAATTCATCGCTGGCATGAATAAAATGAAGCCCGTGGCGTTCAAAGAACACCTTCTGCCACCGTTCGATGCAGTCAATCGTCTCTGCCGCCTCTTCTTTTGTAAACGGCTCCAGGGGATATAAGCCCTCCCGGAACCTTGTAAGGCCCGCCGGGACCACGGAGACGCTCTCCATGCAGGGCGCATACTTACCCAGCTCCCGGATCGAGCGCTCCAGCTCCTCCCCGTCGTTCACACCCTTACACAGCACAATCTGCCCGTTCATGGGGATCCCCGCCTCATAAAGCCGGTCGATCCGTTTTAGCGCCTCGCCCGCAAAGCGGTTATTCAGCATCCGGCAGCGAAGCTCCGGATTCATGGCCTGCACGGAAATATTGATCGGCGCCAGCTTAAAGCGGATGATCCGCTCGATGTCGTGATCCTTCATATTCGTCAGCGTCACATAATTTCCCTGCAGGAACGAGAGCCTGGAGTCATCATCCTTAAAATAAAGCGTTTCCCGCATGCCGGGCGGCATCTGGTCAATGAAGCAGAAGATGCACCGGTTCTGGCATGAGCGGTACTCGCTCATCAGGCCGTTCTCAAAATGAAGGCCCGGATCCTCGTACCCGTGCTCAATCTCCAGCTCCCATTCCTCGCCGTCTGCCTTCCTCACCAGCATGGTGATCGCTTCGCTGTTGATCTTGTATTCATAATCGAAAATATCCTCGATCTCTTCCCCGTCAATGCTGAGAAGCATATCCCCCGGCTCCAGCTCCAGCTCTTCGGCGATGGAACCGGGCGTGATTGATTTGATTAAATGGCCTTTTTTATTCATGGTGTGCGCTCCGTTTGTCCGTGTATTTGTATCATTGTGTATCTGGTTGTTTTTGGAGGGGCTTTATTTTGTGGATGGATGAATTGACTGTATCATAACAAGAATTGGCTTTTTTGTAAAGGTTTGGTATGGGAATGGAGAGATTGGATCGTTGTTAAGGGGACAATGCTGTTCACGGGGCAATGTCATGATGTTGGGGTCAAAAGGTATTTTGCCCCCTTTGATACCGGATTGCTCCGCACTTTGTGCTCCCGCAATCCTCGTGTCATTAATTTTAGCGAAATGAAGTGTTGCGGGCCGTGGATTATCGTGAGAAGGCCGCCGGCGCTTAGCGAGGTCTTTTCGAGCTTAGCGTCCGCTGCGCTTTTCTCCGAGCGGGAGCGGGGTTGCTTATGGATATAGGAGCTGGCGGTGGCGGCCTTCTCACATCAAACCACGGCCCGCAATACTATGCTCCCGGAAGCCCGCCCGGTCAGACGCGGCGAGCCACCGGGAGCACATATCCCTGTTACTTACGTCCCAATGCCGGGACATCCCATAAATTCAACGATATTCCTATCCCCATCTCTTTTGCCTTCTGCCAGCACTCATACCCCCATGCGACATCATAGGTAGCCTGGCCGCCCTGGGCAAACAGCACAATCTGCCCCGGCTCCCGGCGCGCTCTTTCTTTTCCCGCGATTACTGCCCCCAAATCAATGATGTCATCGCGCTGGATTATGCCGTCATGTACATAATCAAACAAGCGTTCACCCATGCCATTGATTTTTTTGGACAGCGGATACCCCATCTCCGCACCCCATGCCTCATACATCTTAAAGTTATCGGTCACAACCCTGGCGCGCTTTGTGATGAATTCCTGATCCATATCAACGGTAGCAGGCAGGGAAACATATGCCCCAGGTTTGAGCCAGCTCTCTTCGATTCTTGGATCCACCTTACCCGAGGTGGCGACATTAATCACATCTGCATCCGTTACCGCCTCCTCAATGCTGCGGCAGAGGATGATATGCTTTACCTGCGGATAACGCTCTTCGATGATCGCCTTCATGCCCTCAGCCGCGGCAGGGAATACATCATAAATTTTCACTGTGTCAATACCGGGCCTTGCGATCAGCAGGGACGGCAGGGACGAACGGCTGATTGCGCCTGCGGCGATCATCGCGCACACCCTGGAATCTTCTGCTGCGAGATAGCGGGCGCCTACGCCGGGGATAGCGCCGGTGCGGAACGCGCTCAGCAGATTTGCGCTCATCAGGGCAACCGGCGCGCCGGTGTCAGGATCATTGAGCATAACCATCAGGATGGAACGCGGAAGACCCCTGGGAATATTTTCAATATTGGAGCCATACCACTTTTCACCGCAGATATGGAACCGCCCTCCCAGATAACACTCCATAGTCATAAAACGGCGGTCCGGGCCATTGTGGGGCATGCCCGTGAAAGCCGGCTCATCCGGGAAGCTGAGCATCTGCCCATGGGAATTGTGGTTTCCGCCTCCCATAATATAATCGCCCTCTCCCATTAAGCGGTAAACCTCACTCATGGTGTCAACACATTTTGCCATGTCCTGGACACCTGCGGCGATCATGTCCTTCTCGTCTAAATAGAGGAAATCAATACGTGTGTCACTCATCTTTTATACCTTCTTTCTTTGATATTTTTGAAGGAAAACGGCCAGGCCCAAGCGCTCCCGGATGCGTCCTTCCATTTATTACAATAGTTATTATAATATAAATAATAATTGTTGTCAAACCCGTATTCCAAAACCGGTCGAATGTTACAGCCTGTCTGCCGTTCGTCCCATTTTTCTGCCCGTCTGAACAAAGTCAATGCGCGGGCTGCAACAGATTGCCGTCCAAAGCCACAAGAAGCACAGCGCCAAAGACAAATGCCATGCCGAGCATGGTCCGTGCCGACAGGGGATCCCTGTATACCATCACGCTCACCACAACACTCGTAACAGGCTCCAGCATATTGATAAACGAAGCGGCGGCGGCGCCAATCCTGCGGATTCCCGCGGTCAGACAGACGAATGCCGTGAAGCTCCCCAGGCCGCATACCAGCAGCAGGATTGCCCATGCGCCTTTCGTCCCGGGCAGGGCCGCCTTCCCACTCACCGCTGAGATACAGGCAAACAAAAGAGCGCTTCCCATACTGGAGAAAGCCAGCTTCACCAGCAGCGGCAGATGGTTGATATTCCCTTTTTCGTTGGAAACGGTGTAAAACGCAAATGTAAGGCTGGACGCGGCCGCAAGTAAAATGCCGCCAGGCCGGACGGCCCCTCCCCCGCTGCTCCCGCCAATCAGCGCCATGCCGCTAATGGAGCAGGCAATGGCGGCTGCCTTAAACCGGGTCATCTTCTGCCCGAACAAAACCACCATAACCACAGATACTACGGTGGGATAAAGGAAATGGAACACCGTAGCCAGCCCTGCCGGGATCCTCATACAGGCCAGGCTGAGTAAAAAGGTAGTGGCTCCCTGTCCCGCCGCGCCCAAAAACAACAGATGGCAAAGTTCCCCCGCGTTCACCCTGACACGGGTATGGGTTATATATAAAAGTGTAACGCTCATCAGGCATATGACGGACATTGTGTAAAACGTAAGACATTCCGCAGGAACGCCTGACAGCATCACGTATTTATTGCCTGTGGGAACCAGCCCAAACAGCAGCGACGCGCCGATTATGTACAAACTTCCCAGTACCATAACATGCCTCCCAAAAGCCGCGGCGTGCGGCATCTCCCTTCCGGGGAGCCGGAATCCACCATGCGGCCAAACCCATGGTTACATCCCCTCCCCCTCTTCCAGGGCGTTATAGCCACCACGGCCTGCCAGAGGAACGCAACGGTACCACATCTTGCCAGCCACGCAGAAAAGGATGCTGGCCAGTACGCCTGCCAGCATAATACCGGCAACCAGCCAGCCCCGGCCATTGATTAGGGCAGCCGGAACCAGCGACCAGCAGAACACCTCGACAAAGCTCAGCCATGGGGACATCGCCGTGTCCTCCGTGGTGTGCGACCGGTTTTCAGGGTCAACGATGCGCAGCAGTACAAAGCCAATCGCAAACACGCCTGTGGAATAGCCGAATACAAAAATGGCGCGCTCAAACCAGCTCTTATCATTCATAAAGCAGCCGAAAGGAAGCATAACGAGGAACACGCAGAGCCAGCCGCCAAGGATGCCGATCAGCAACGGGCCCGCATATTCAACAATCACGGACACATTGATCTGAGACACCCCGAAAAATACCAGATAATCCGTTGCCGTACCGGAAATCCGGCTGGTCACATCCCTGTCAATATAGTCATATACCCTGCTCTTACGGAACATCAGGAAAAAAAGCAGGGCAAGAATATAGGAAACGGTAAAATCCGGGATCCCACTTAAGACAAACGGGCCCAGAAGCTTGATATTCAGCATATAGCCCCCGCCTGCCAGCGCCAAAACGATACAAAGCTGAAATGCCAGGCTGTCTAAGGATACGCTGTTAATGGTTTCCTCTCCCAGGGGCTTTCGGTTCTCCCTTGGAATCAGTCCGGTGCGCAGATCGCCGGAGATAAATTTAAAATCCTTAATATAGGCGGTCCACCCCATTTTCGTTGCAATTTTGATGAAGATTAAGCCTCCGAAAATACCGGTCAGGATACCTGCCGTGGCAAAGGTCATTCCGAGATCGGCAGCCTCCGCCCAGCCCAGCGTCCCAAACGTATTTCCTACCGCAGCGGCAGTCCCATGGCCTCCGGTGAAGCCGGAAGCCATCAGGATGCCAAAGCCCGGGCTGACATCCGGAAACAAAGCCCGGATGAGCGTAAGCGTTAAGAAGATACCCACGGCAAACTGTAAAAAGAACGCCACATTGCGGAACATGGTAAAGCTTAAAACACGCTTCACAGCACTATCCCCATTACCCTTTCCCGCTGAAAAGCCGTTGACCCCCACGACTGTAAAAATGAGGATAATCAACACGCCCGAATAAGACCCCACGCTGCCGGAAAATGGCAGCACATCCAGAAACTGTTTTCCCAGAAACAGGCCTAAAAATCCGGCAATCATACTGGCTGGCATAAAGAATTCCTGAAAGAACTTTATCTTTGCGCGAAGAAGCTGGCCGACCAGGATCAGTACAGATGCGATGGTCATGTCCATCAATAAATCATAAACCGACATAAACAAAACCCCTCCTCTTTTTTAGTTCCTGCAGGCAGCGTAGCCAGAGCGTTTGCTGCCTGCGGCTGAAACGGACGCTCCTGCTGCAGCAAAAGCTCCATTTTACATTGTGCAAAATGATATAAAGTTATCCAGCGCCGAATATTTTATATTAATTATTATAATATTAAAAATAATATTTGTAAATATATTTTTAAAAAAATATATAAAAATACAGGCCAGTCATACCGCATCCTTTTGTCAACCTGCACAATCTTCCATTTTATGCATTGATTTCTATTTGAACAATCTCCGGGATATGGTATCATGATTGTCAAATACCCAAGAAGGAGGTAACTACATGGCTGAAAAAGAATATATTTTAGCGCAAAATATCGGCGCCCTGGACTGCGCGGCGTCCCTGTTCTCCTTAAGCGGCGCCGAGGCCGCGAGTAATATGGTCCATTACTCTTACAGCAGCAATGACCGCGACTGGCGCTGGCAGTCCCCGGAAATCTGGTGGCGCGCCTTCTGCCAGAACTGCCGCACGCTTCTGTCCAATATTCCCAAAGATTCCGTCCGGATCGTTTCCGTCTGCGGCCAGATGATGTCCTGCCTGCCCGTCGATCCGGATATCCGGCCTTTAAGCGACGCGATCCTTTTTACGGATCGGCGTTCTGTAAACGAAGTCAAACAAATCCATTCGCTGCTCGGGGCAGATCGGATCTACGATATCACCGGCATCTGCTTAAGCCATACCTTTTCTCTGTCAAAAATCATGTGGCTGAAAAAGAACCATCCCGATATTTACAGGAAAACCGCTTACTTTATCCAGTGTAAGGATTACATCAATTACCGGCTGACCGGGCGGCTGGTCACGGATGAGACGGACGCCTCCTTCACCCAGATGTACGATCTCTACCGGCGCCAGTGGTCCGATGAAATCCTCACTGCCTTTGGACTGGGCAGGGAGAAACTGCCAGAGGTGCTGCCCTTTGGCAGCATCCTGGGAAAGGTAACGCCAAAAGCCTCTGAAGAATGCGGCTTAAGCTGCGAAGCAACCGTCGTCCTGGGGGTCGGTGACGGGCGCGTGCCCGCCATCGGCTCCGGGGCCGTCCGCCCGGGAGAAGGCTGTATCTATCTGGGGAATTCCTCCTGGCTGTCCCAGGTAAGCCGTACCTCTGATCTTGACCCGGATCGCACCATCACCAAAACCCCCTATTTTAACGGCATGTACTTAAACGGAGGCGCCAGCCTTTCCGGGCGGCGCTGCGCAGACTGGTATTTAAATACCTTTTCCTATGGAGGAGAAAAACCCGGCGGCAGCGAGGCAATGGCCGATTTCCTTACCCGGCAGCTTCTTTGCTCCCCGGCAGGCAGCAATGGGGTCCTGTTCATGCCATATCTCCATGGCGAGCGCTCACCCTGGTGGAACAATGACGCCCGCGGCGCATTCATCGGCCTTTGCGCACAGCACAGCCACAGCGATCTCTTCCGCAGCATCCTGGAAGGAATCGCTTTCCAGCTAGGGCTTATCAAGAAAAGGACCGAGGGGATGGAGCCATTTACCAATATCTATCTGGCGGGGAACGGGTCTTTCCTGCAATGGCAGCAAATCCTTTCGGATGTCATGGAAACTGATATCACCAGCTTCGCCGAATCAGGCAATGTCAAATGCATCGGGGCGGCCCTCATTGCCGGTATCGCCATCGGCGCTTACCAGGATTACTCCGAGATCGCCCGCTTCCATCACGATCAGGTGATTACCTCTCCGATCCGGCAGAATGTAAAGGTCTATCAGGAGCTTCTCCCGGCCTTTGAAGACTGCTATTATGCGCTGCAGGATATCAACCGTCATCTCGGCCAGGTGGATTACAGCAAGCTGAAAGGCTGAAGAATTGGGATAAAAAAGAACCTCCCGCATCGCCTTGGCAAGGAGGTTCTTTAAAACGTAAAAATTGAGGATGACGCTGGGCAGAACGGCCCCTCCCTCATAACAGGTGCATCAATTCCCTGTTCGCCAAATAGGCCTTATCAAAGACGGCGCGGTAAGGCTGATAGCTTTTGTGCCGCTTTTCACTGGGGGCATAGGTAACAGAAGGGCGTATCATCGGCTGCAGCGCCGCAAAATCTTTGAAGATGCCCACCCCAATCCCCGCCATCAGGGCATCCCCATAAGAAGCGCCTGCAGTGACTTTTGCCGTGTGGACAGGTTCTCCCAAAATATCAGCGATCATCTGCATCCAGACCGGGTTCTTCGTTCCTCCTCCCGTCGCCATAATCCGCAGCGGGAATATCCCGTTTTCCTTAAAAATATCGATATGCTGGGCAACGGAAAACGCGATCCCCTCAAGAGCGGAGCGGTACATATGGTCGCGGGTATGGCGCAGCGTAAGGCCGATCATCAATCCCCGGGCGCCGGGATCGTTGATGGGGGTGCGCTCCCCGGCAAAGTATGGCAGAGTGACGAGGCCGCCGCTTCCCGGCGGGATCGCCCCGATCCGTTCCATCATCGTCTCATAGGCATTGATCCCCGTACGTTCCTCCAGTGCCAGGGCGTCCTGGTACAGGTGATCGCGGAACCATTTTGTCACTGTCCCGCAGTTATTCGTCCCGGCTGCAATACTGTACATATCAGGTACCAGATAGTCATTGCCCCGGATACGGTCATCGCTGACTGGATTTTTGGTACAGCAGTACAGAAACACAGAGGAACCTAACTGAAGCATCACATCCCCCGGATGGAGCACTCCTGTGCTGATTGCTTCAGAGGCGCTGTCCCCGGAGCCAACGATAACGGGCATTCCCATGGGAAGGCCCGTCGCCTTCGCCGCCTCCTCTGTCACCGTCCCCGCCAGATCCGTGGCGGCCCGCCCCTCCGGAAGCTGATCCGGCCGGCAAAACAGCGGGCACATCTCTTCGCGTATCCGGCCGTCCGCGTGGTAAAGAGGACGCAGGGACGCGGTTCCAAGAAACCGGTCCAAAACAAAATTTCCCGTTAATTTAGCCGCCAGATACGAGGTTCCCGTCAGAAATTTGTATGTACGCTTATGCACCTCAGGCTCATGATTTTTTATCCACAAAATCTTTGCGCAGACATCCCCGGAACAGATGGGCCTTCCGAAAAGCTCTCTCACCTTCTTCTCCCCATAATACTCCGTTAAAAATGCAATCTCCTCCTGGCTCCTGGAATCAATCCCATATAAAATCGCATTCCTCAGAGGCTTTACGTCCCGATCGACCGGCAGACAGCAGGCTCCCAGCGTACTGACACCCAGCCCCGCTATCAGCGTCCGGTCAATTCCCGCCTCCCCGGGCAGCCGCCGGCTGAGCGCACAGAGATCACGCC
Organism: Clostridiaceae bacterium; assembly: GCA_009911305.1. Lineage (GTDB taxonomy): Bacteria > Bacillota > Clostridia > Lachnospirales > Lachnospiraceae > Otoolea. Next base: position 44,464 of record QXXC01000012.1, read on the forward strand.
ACCACACCTGTTCGGCTTCGTGCTCATAATAGTTCGGCTTCGGATTCTCCATTCCGTGCTTTTCGGCTGCAAAGGCGACCATCCGGCCCTCAAAATCAATCAGCACCCCCTTGCTCTCATACGTTCCAATATCAATCCCCATTAAATACCCTGTTTGTTTCATCCCAATCCTTTGCCTCCTCCGAATCTACAGCCCCTCCCGGAATTCCCGCACGCGCTCCATAAAAGCGGCCACTCTTTTCGCGTCTACACAGTTGTGGAATTCCCCATCCTTTTTAAAGGCTGTCCCCACACAGGCGCCGTCGCAGTATTCCAGCTTTTCCCTGATATTCTCAACACAGCAGCCGGTATTGCACAGCACAGGAATCCCTTCCGCAGCCGCGCGCACCCTCTGAATCAGAGCGGAATCTGCCTCTGTCCCCGCACTGTCCCCTGAAACGCACAGCCCGTCAGGGAAGCAGTGAAAAATGATTGATTTCGTAATCCGTTCAATACTTCTTTCCGCCAGATACACATCCGATTCCGGGTTTACCTTAAATAAAAGCTTTACATGGCCAAGCCCCAGCGCCTTTTTCCGGCGCATCACGGCGGCAATATCCGTATCGATAATCCCGCCCTCCCCCACATAAGCCCCGGTAAAGGCGCTGCGGATAAAATCAGCGCCCGTTGCGGCTGCCAGATCCACCGACGCCATCGGATTGGAAACGATATTGACGCCAAAGGGAACCCGGATTTCCTCCCTCAATGCCCCGATGATATACCCCATTGCCGCCACCGTGACGGCAGAAACCCGTTTCTCATAAGGCAGGCTGAATTCATTCGCGATCAGAATCCCATCAACGCCTCCCTCCTGCAAATCATGAAGCTCCCGTCGCGCTTCCGCCAGCACTGTCTGGATCGTCGCTCCCGCCTGAAACAAAGGATCCCCTGGCAGCGCGCGCAAATGAAGCAGCGCAATGATCGGTTTCCTGACTCCGAACAGCGTTTCTGTCCACATAGCCTGTTCCTCCTGTCCGTTTATTATTTATATTATTATATATATTATAATAATATAAATAAATAATACCTTCTTTCATCCCTGTTGTCAATGGCCATTCGGTTTCTGCACAAAAAAAGGCAGCAATCCGCAACGGGCCAGGGCCTGCGCGTCTGCTGCGCTGACCATACGATTACGAAGCGGCAGCGGGAGGACGTCCCTGAGAGGCCGCGCCATGTAATCGTATGGTCATTTACTTTAACGGGTTCCAGCTTGCATAAACCGCCTGCGTAATTCCTGTCTCAATCACCCTCCTGCTGTCCGGATCGTGAAAGATCGGAAGCCCCCCGCTCAGATGTGAATCACACCGCTGCCGCACCACCTCCATGGCGTACGGCAAAACCGCGTCGTAGCAGGAGAACGCGCTTCCCCCTATGAAAATCGCTTCCGGCACAAAAAGGCTGGTCAGCACAGAAAGAAGCCGGCCCAGGCAGCGCCCCCGATCCTGCAAAAGCATGCTCCGTCCCTCTTCTGTGAGCTCTGGGGAGGAAAGCCTGCTCATACCGGACAGGGAAAGCTCATTTTCAATACATCCATAATTTCCGCAGACAGGGCATCTGATCTCCGGGTTCCCAAAGGGGAGGTGCGCAATCTCTGCTGTAAATCCTCTGTGCCCCCGGAACAGTTCCCCCCCGCAGATTACACCCAGATCCAGCGTCGAAGCCCCATAAAGATACAGGATATTATTATAATCCGGGTGAAGCTGCCTGGCTGAAACAGCGCAGAAATTGGACGCCTTATCCACGAAGCACGGGAGCTTTAATCTGGCGCTTAAGAGCTCTGCCAGGGGAATCCCGTTTAACAGGGGAAGCGATGAACCCACGATTTTTTTCATCCCCTGATCATAGATCCCGTCAATCGAAATCCCGATACCGACAAACGCGCCCTTCTGAAATTCAGGGGAGGCGGCCAGTGAAGCGCAGAGCTCCTCCATCAGTGAAAGCAGCTCCTGCGCATCACGTATCCCGCCTATATCGACCCGGGATTCATAAAGGCGCTGAGGCGAAAAATCCCACACCGCTACTCTAAAAAACTGTGTTCCCTGGACATCCATACAGATAGCATAAAACCGATCCGCCATAAAAAAAAGCTGGCTCGGGTTGCGTCCAACCGAATAATCGTTTATCTTCTCTTCCTTCAGCACCCCGGCGTCCTTCATATCATTGCAGAGGTTCGACACCGTAGAAAAGCTCAAATTCGTCGCTTCGGTCAGCGCCCGCTTCGTAATCCCCGGATGCCTCCCCAGATAACCCAGTATCCGTTTTACATTCTCACATTTTATATCAATAATATTCATCTGCTAACATCCTGCCCTGCTATCCTATACAGCTTACCCCGGGAATACCAATTTCAAACCCCGCGGATATACCGGCCTTTACCTTGTCCTCACATGTGTAGCCCTGTCTTTTGCCGTGCCCAAAATAATAAACCATGGTATCTCCTTTCTTTAGAGTATTATATAGTGTATTTCCTAATGTTGCAAGCTGTTTTCCCTGATACGGCAGGGGATGCAGACCGTAATACTTAACGAACGGATATTGCCCGTGAACCGTAACACGTTTTGCCCGGTCTGTCCCTCAAAATCTGTTTTTCCTATTGACGCCCCCGCGACGGAATGATATAAAAGAATTATACAAAATTCGGGCCGGGCCCCGCCCTGCCTTCCGGAGGAGAAAAAGCATGTCAAACGACTACGTTTTTAATGACACACTGCCAGTTGCGCCGCTCAAAATCGCCGCCCTGGAGAGCTGCCGCCAGCTCGCAGACAAGGTAAATGATCACATTATCCATTTCCGCCGCAATGACATCGAGGAGCTGAAAAAAAGGCAGAAGAACCTGCAGTACCGCGGTTATGACGAGGACTCCTATCTCTTAAAGTGCTCCTGCCCGCGTTTCGGCAGCGGCGAGGCCAAGGGGACGATCCATGAGTCCGTCCGCGGCACAGACATCTACGCCATGGTGGATGTGACCAATTACAGCCTGACCTACCGGATGAGCGGCTTTACGAACCACATGTCGCCGGATGACCATTTTCAGGATCTGAAGCGGATCATCGGCGCTACGGTGGCCACTGCGCACCGGGTGAATGTGATCATGCCGTTCCTTTATGAGGGCAGGCAGCATAAGCGCAGCAGCCGCGAGTCCTTAGACTGCGCCATGATGCTGGAGGAGCTGATCCAGATGGGTGTCAGCAATATCATTACCTTTGACGCGCACGACCCGCGTGTGCAGAATGCCATCCCCTTAAACGGCTTTGACAATTTCATGCCCACCTACCAGTTCGTCAAGGCGCTGTTTGCACATGACAAAACCTTAAAAATCGACAAGGATCACCTGATGGTCATCAGTCCCGACGAGGGAGCCATGCACCGCGCCGTGTACCTCGCAAACAACCTGGGGACTGACATGGGCATGTTCTACAAGCGCCGCGATTACTCGCGCATCGTCAACGGGCGCAATCCCATTGTGGCCCACGAATTCTTAGGTTCCTCGGTGGAAGGAAAGACGGTCCTCATCATTGACGATATGATCTCCTCCGGCGAGAGCATGCTCGACACCGCCAGAGCCCTCAAGGAGCGCAGGGCAAAGCGCGTCGTGGTCTGCGCCACCTTCGGCCTCTTCACCAACGGCCTTGAGAAATTCGATGCGTTCTACGAAAAAGGCTACCTGGACTGTGTCGTTACCACCAACTTAAACTACCGGCCCATGGAGCTTTTAAACCGGGAGTGGTATGTGGAGGCGGACATGAGCAAATTTATCGCTGCCATCATCAATTCCCTGAACCATAACGTCTCCCTCGAAAACGCCCTGACGCCGACCGCGAAGATCCAGAAGCTGATCCGGCGGTATAATATGCAGGCGGAACGGCAGAGATCGTAAAGAGAGTCATTTATGGAAAACGGAAATAAGAATGGTTCACGCCATACATCAGATAAGATGTATGGCGTGAACCATTCCTGAATATCATAAAGCCTGACACGTGAATTATAACAAAGTCCTGAAAGACTATGCTTTCAAAAATACGCTGATTTGCTGGCTCACTAAATGAACATCCTCTCTGCTCAGATAAGGATGCATAGGCAGCGACAGCACCCGCTCGCAGAGCCGTTCTGACGTCTGGCATACCTGATAAATCCTATTTGCCTTATAAACATCCTGTTGATGCAGAGGAATGGGATAATAAACCATCGTTGGAATACCCTGTTCCTCCAAAAAAGCCTGAAGTTCGTCCCTTTTTTCTTTATTTTCAAGCTGAATCGTATATTGCGCCCAACTGGAACGGAAATTTTGGGGAATAACCGGCGTTTTTACAATGTCAGCTAACTCCTCTGTATACCACGCCGCGGCCTCATTCACCTGATTAAGCTCATATTCCTTAAAGGCCCTGAACTTGGGTCCCAGGATGGCCGCCTGCAGTGTGTCCAGCCTGGAATTCCAGCCGATGCGGACGTTTTCATACTTATGAGAGCCTTTGCCATGAACGCAGACGGATTCCAGATATCGGGCCGTCTCATCATCATCCGTGAAAACAGCGCCGCCGTCTCCATAACAGCCAAGCGGCTTTGCCGGGAAAAAAGAGGTAGCGGACACGTCCCCAAAGGAGCATGCCATTCTTTCACCAATGCTGCCGCCAAATCCCTGTGCGGCATCTTCCAGTATTTTTAAACCATAGTGCGCTGCGATCGGCTCGATGCTGGGATAATCTGCCGGAAGGCCAAACAGATCGACTGGGATAACGGCTCTGGGACAAAGCCTGCCTTCATCCAGGACTGCTTCAACTGCTTCTCTGAGCTTTTGAGGATTCATGTTGAAGGTTTCCTCATCCACATCGACCAGAACCGGCGTCGCCCCCTCGAAGGACACCACCTCCGCCGTCGCAAAAAATGTGAAATCCGGGACGAAGACAGCATCACCAGGCCCGATCTTCCAGGCCATAAGCGCCAGAGAAAGCGCATCCGTCCCATTGCCGCAGGTGATACAGTATTTACGCCCCACGTAGTCGGCCATTCGTTTTTCCAACTCCTTGACCGGCGGCCCGCTGATGAAGGAAGTATTGGCGATGACGCCGGCAATCGCTGCATCGATGGAAGGTTTTAAGGTTTCATACTGGGTTTTTAAATCGCGAAATTGCATAAAAGCTCCTCTCCTGTGTGATGAACACTTATTTCCAATATTCTTTATAAAATACAACTAAAAGGCCCACTGCCATAAAAAAATATACTGCACAGCTTGTGAAAGCGACCCCTTCTGCGCCATAACGGGGAATCAATAAAACATTCATTCCAATTTGTATAATCATTCCCATTGCTGAAAATAACATATTATATCGGATCTTTCCCATAGATGCTAAAATATTCGCAGTTGTATACCGCAGCCCACAGTTAAAAAAAGCGGCGATCAATAATATTCTCATAATATTTACAATATCCAGATACTGCTCTCCGTATAGAACACGAATCAGAATCGGACTCAATATACCAATTATCAGACATCCTGTCCCTACAAAGCAAGCCGTAATTCCATAAGTATATAAAAAGTATCTTTTAATCCATGCACGGTTTGTTTCATGCCTGATGAAATATGGAGAAATAAATAGTCCAAGGGATGAACTGATAAATGTAAGGCTTCCTGGTATTGTATAAGCGACCTTATAATTTGCTATCACGCCCGGCGCACAAAACCGTCCCAGCAGAAACGTATCATTTAACATAAAAACAGCCCACAGCCCATTCGTAATCATATACTGGAACGCATAGAGCGCTGCTTCTTTCTTCTTTTTCAATGGTAAAGACACGACTCTTACTTCTTGATAATAACTTTGTTTAGAGGCATAAAAACATATGACAGATAATATTACATAGGCGGCTGCCTGTCCCAAAACAGAGCCATACATTCCCCATATCCCTGCTCCAAACATTTTTCCTGCAATTGCGGTTATAGATACACACAGAGATAAGGCGACATATCTTTGATTGGCAAACATAGCTCTTTCATTACATAATACACAATCGCAGATGTATTGGAACGGCAGACCTGTTAATAATACAGCTATTAATCCTATATGCGGCGCATAGGCTGCCGGATGGGGAAATAGACTACTTATAAAACCTGTAATCAGTGAAAGAAAAAGGTTCCATATCATGCCATATTTGCATGATAATATAAAATAACTGTATTTTTCTTCCAGATTCTTTCCGAGGACAACATAGCGGAGTATTGCATTGGAAAGCCCCATTCCTGCCAAAACAAATGCATATCCATAAATATTTTCCATATACCCTAAAATACCAAATTCTTCTTTACTCAACATATGAACCAGAAACGTGGTTCCAAAAAACGAAACCACCTTTAAAAAGAAGGTTCCCAAAAAAATATGGATGATTCCCGCTTTGTACAATCGTAAAATACGGTCTTTCAATTTCATTTTCATCTTAATTTCACTTTCAAATTAAAGGCTCGAAAAGCCAGCCTTCTGCTATAGCCTCTGTCAGAAACCGTCCTTTCAGAATAAAGCAGCAATACCGGAATAAATAACAGCCAGGGAACGACGGTAAGCAGATATCCATCTGAAAGTATAAAGATATTGAATATACTGATCCCAATGGCGGCCTGATACGATGATTTCAACTGTAGATTATCAATCAATAAAAGAAGGATCGCAAAAGTAAAAAAGACGACTATCATTCCCAAAATTCCAAAACGCATATAACCTTCAACCATAAATCCTGTATTGCTGTTCATCTCCGGACGATTGTAATATACTTCAGAAATAATATATCCAATTCCTTCAGGATAAGGGTTTTTTATTTGTATCATCCATCTTGGCAGTTCTCCAGCCATACCCATTTTGGGATTCTTACTGAAGAAATCAAAATATTTAAATTTATTGTTTGCAGAAACGAACATAACCCGTCTGATAAAAAATGAATAAATTTTGTTTATCAGCCCATTACAGTTATATAGTAATACAATCAATGCTGCTCCCAGCGAAAACGATAAAAAGCTTTCATAGTAAAATGCTTTCCTTGCGCTCCAAATTGTTGCGGCAATAATCAGGGGAAGCATAAAGATATAGCTCTTCATCCCAGTATATAAATAAACATAAATCGTCAGAAAAGAGTAAAAAGCAATAGATATATATTTTTTCTTACAGAGCGCATTCGTGAGCAGGAACGGGATCATCACAAAAATCGCATATCGCAGAATATAGAGCGCATATTTCGATATTTTAAATATACCACTGCCTCTCAATTCATAGACATGATCAAAGTTTAATGCCATAGTAGTCGGCAATCCGTTCATCATGTATATATTGATACAAAGGCTTACAACAACAATGGAACATATGAGGATAATGAGCTTATCCGCATTTCGTTTCGTTACCTGTATGACAAATTTTTTGTGATTTACGATGATAGCGGCGGCTGAAAATGACACGATAAGAATATTATAAAAAAAGTGATTTTCATTAGCCATCCCGTATATCACCGTTATAGGTATAATTTCCAGAAGAAATTTAAAATACAAAAAATAAGTCGATGCATAATCCTTTTTGTGCGGTATACATAAAAAAACAAATATGCAGCATACCCATCCGTTCATATATTTGAAACTGTTAAAATCAAAATTATAGATAGCCGTATCGACAGATGTGATTTTCCAGTAAGCAAAATCCAAAGCAAGCTTATATAAAACAAAGCTGAAAAATAAAACGCTCTTTTTATGTGACATTTTCGTTCTCCCTTATGCCCCTTATCAGAGAATAATAACCTTTATTTTGCAGGCTCCTGATATACTGCCTTCCCTGAAAATTATTTGTTCGCGGATTCCTTATTGCCTCTTCCAGGCGTTCACGCGTCGTACAAATATTATCATTTATAAAATTAGCTAATTCCGTATGCTCTTTCCCTACATAAATAACGGGTCTGCCCGCTTCCATATAATCAAATACTTTTGTTCCCAACCCCTGATTACGGATGTTGATAATGATATTCATATCCATTTTTTGCAATATCATCAAACATAATTCGCCGGGCAGATATCCCAGATACTGATATATCTCTCTGTCATAATGATTGTTTTCAATGATTCTTATAAGTTTGGCGTCCTCCTTTCCCATATGAAACAGCTTCACTTTTTTATAACTCTTGTTTATATAATCTACAGTTTCCAGAAGCAGTTTCGTATATGTCATGGAATATTGGCACAATGTGCCGCTGATCCCTATCCTGATTCCGTCAAATCTCTCTATATTCTCCCTGAGCTCCTGATCCGGCCAAATACTTTGTCTCACTCTCTGATCATCGAAACCATTATAGATGATTTGGAATTTGTTCATATATATTCTATAAAGGAAACGATAGCGTTCCTTCATGTTTTTTGACACTACAATAATCCAAAACGCTTCTTTAAAACACTTTTTTTGAAAATGATATTTCAAAGGATACATTATATTTTGCAGGGCACATGTTATTAAGGACTCCTCATTATTTTTCAGCCAGAAATCTCTGATATCAACAATATAGGGAATTTGATTTTGCTTTTTTATTTCATATGATATCTTCATAGCATAATAGGGGGCGCATGTATATATAATCAAATCAACCGGATTTTTCCTGCAATGAGTCAGTATGGCTTTCTTAAATATGTTACATGACTGATAAAATCGTTGCGGATCTGCGACCTGGAGCTCTTTAACCTTTTCCAAATGTTTATATGGGATTTTATCAGAGAAAATGCTGTTCCCCGCGCTGCGCATGACAGTTACAAGTTCTCCTTCACCTAACAAATAATCTGCCAGAGTCGTCATTCTGAAGATGCCCACATCCTGATCTGGAAAAAAGGTGGGCGCTACGATTAAAATATTCATTCTCCTACCCCCATCCTGTACTTAATAAATCATCTTAAATAATTGCTCTGCAATCTGCTCCCATGAATATTTATCATGAATATGTTCAGACAACCGTTCTCCCATTTCTTTCATCTCTTCCCTTTTTCGTGATTGCATGACTGTATATAACGCATTGTAAAGAGACTCTTCATCCGGAGAACAGATAATACTGTCAGTACCATCTTCCAAATATTCGCTCAGAGCTCCGACATTTGTCGTTATGACGGTTTTTTTAAAGCAGGCCGCCGTAAAGATTACAGCGCTCATGCTGGCATGCCTGTATGGCATAATCATCACGTCACAGGTATTTGCCAGAAAATTAAATAGATTTGTGTCAACAAATCCTTCAAATCTTATTATATTATCACACTGATCAATCTCATTCTTTTTTCTGTCATATTCTTTATAGGTTGACGTTTGTTCTCCTGTGATAATTAACAGAGCATTCTGGTTCGTAAAATATGTCAGCCAGATATTTACCAGCATATCGAGTCCTTTATTGTAAAATATATTTCCGCTGAACAAAAAAATATATTTATACTGGCGAATTTTCTCACTTAGCACTCTGTCAATCGCAGAACTGTCATATTGAGTTGAAAGATTAAAATATTCTCCGTGATGCTGAATAAATACCCGATCCGATAATTGTGGATAGTAGGCTTGAAATTCCTTTTTTATATTTTCCCCATGTACTAATATTTTGTCCATACAGGCGTATATTTTCATTAATATTTTATACTGTTTTTCTCCATCTATATGCGGCAGGACATTATGAGCAGTATAAACAAGCAATCCCGTATGCCGTTTCATATACTTGACAAAAAGTGCGTCCAATGGATAACATAACAGCCATTGAATATGTATAACATCATAGTTGTTTCGTTTCAGATTACAAAATATTTCAATATAACCCCTGACATATTCCCACAAACGTATGACGCTTCTCAATGTGCCTCTTTTCATCGTATTAGAATGCTTGAAGAAACAATTCATTAATTTGATGTTTCTTTCCATCAATTCATAATCAACGGCTGCAGCTAATGTCAATTCACATTTTGAGGACAGGCTGTTTACCAATCCATTATTATAAGATGAACCGGACACCCATCTGCCATTAGCCGCCGGATCGATTAATAATACTCTTTTCATAACTGTTCCTTCACTCCCGTACTTCTCAAAAACAAGTCTAAATGAAACATCAGCTCATAGCCGATCTAGAGCGTGTTTCAAACACGCTCTAGTTCCCGCCGCATTACGACTGCCGGTACTCCTCCCACTAATGTATATGCCTCTACATCCTTTGTCACAACTGCGCCGGCTGCGATCATCGCATATTCTCCGACTGTAACTCCGCAGACAATCGTAGCATTTGCCCCAATCGTAGCTCCACGTTTTACCAGCGTTTTTTTATACCTTTCCCGTCCTTTCGGAAATTCTGCTCTCGGCATTAAATCGTTTGTAAACACACAGGAGGGGCCGCAAAATACGCCGTCCTCCAGCTCCACTCCCTCATATACCGATACATTATTCTGGATTTTTACATAATTTCCGATTTTTACATTATCAGAGATATTTACATTCTGCCCAAGCGTACAATTCGTTCCAATACTTGCGCCTTTTTGAATATGGCAGAAGTGCCATATCTTTGTCCCTTCTCCAATTGTTACATCTTCATCAACATAACTGCTCTCATGTACAAAATATGTCCTTTCCATTTTACAGCCTCCCGTCATTTTCCCTGAGAACTCTTGCCGGTATGCCGGCTGCGATCACTCCTGCCCTGATATCCTTTGTAACCACTGCTCCCATACCGATTACAGAGTTTTCTCCCACTGTAACCTGATTTTTTACAATCGCCCCGGGAGCTACATAGCCGCCTTTCCCAATCCTGCAGCTCCCGCCCAATAGAGAGCATGCAATAATCAGGCTGTTTTTTCCAATTTGTACGTTATGAGCGATATGGCAGAGATTGTCGATTTTTACCCCGTCTTCAATCATTGTGTCATCCAGTGTCCCTCTGTCAATACAGGTATTGGCTCCGATTTCCACATATTTTCCAATCCATACGCCTCCAAAATGTGGGATCTTTCGATATTGATCCTGTTCCATGAAATAGCCGAACCCATCCGTCCCTATAATTGTTCCGGAATGGATGATGCTCTTGTAGCCAATAACAACCGGACCTTCAATCTGCACATGGTTTCCAATTCTGACTTTTGATGCAATATCTACCTCTTTTCCGATATAACACCCATGCCCAATAGAAACCCCCTCTCCGATTCGTTTCGTCAGTACAACGGAATCTGTGCAGATTTCAGGTTCCCGTTGTTTTGCAAAAAAGTGCTTCAAAATGGAAAAAAAGGTTTTTTTAGGATCTTCACAGGAAAGGAGATTTTGTATATCTCTCTGTTCCCTCCCTATGCTTCCCATGTCCCGCGGCCCTACGATCAAAAGGTTTCCTAACGAATTCTCTGGTATTTCATTCAATCGTTTTTCATCTTTTGCCCAGGTTATACAACCGCTTTTTACATGATTCAGCGAACAAAAACCGTTTATCTGAAATGTCCGATCCCCTTCCCATTCATACGGATATCGTTCTGAATCCAGAAAACGGAGTATCTCCTCTGCCAGTATCATATGAAGTCCTCCAAAGTAATAACATCCTGCAAATTAGTGAAATTATCCTTTACTTGATCATAACGCACAGGTAGAGCAGCTTGGATAAATGTTTTTAATACATCACGCAGATTTCGCTCTCTTTGGGAATACCAAATCGGATGTGTCAAAATATGCAATTTTTGTTCCTTTCTTTCTGTAATCACCTACTCTGCATTCTCCCTCCAGCTCATACGGGAATCTGACATATATTTAAATTCCCTGAAAAATTTCTCAGAATAGCTGTTCACAATCCCATCAAAGCAGATATCTTCTTCCAGAAATTGTTTTGATGGCCTGTGCATGGAAACACATCTGACCCTTTTTTCGAGCATATCTGATAAAAGGGCCGCCTCACGGAGCACACATTCCTGAAGGTATCCTCTATCAAAATGTTCCTCAGTCAGATACCTTTTTTCATCAAAATGCAATCCAATCTCATGTCCGGCCCGGATGATCCGTTTCAGATTCTCCATGCACTCTTTGGAATATAGATTATACAGTCCTGATGAAATTAGAACGAAGTAAGTTGCGCTTATCGGACCCTCTTTCATATTTGCCTCAAACTGTGCAAAATCAGCCGCTGCGCCTAAATCCATATCTACATCATGTCTTAAAATACAACACCTGTTTTCATTATGAAATGAATGATAATCCGTTATTTTATATCCGGCTTCACGTATTGTCTGGATAAGTTGTCCATACGCTTCATATGTAAATTTCATCTGCTGTTCTCCCCAAATTCGCCTTTCATATCCACACATGCAAAATTTGTCAGAGGAAGTGTCACCGCCCTGCCCTCTTTCTGGCTTTTATAAACAGCCAGCACCAGCTCCAGTGCATCGCGTCCCGCATAGGCATCCACATAGGGGGGCCGGTCATTTCGTATAGCGTCCGTCATATCCTTAAACAGACTGATATGCCCGTTTCCATATACATTCGCAGCCGCCTCCATGAATCCCTTTTTTGCCTGATCTGCTTTTGTTTTATCTGAAAACTCCCACACATCAATGGAATTCGTGGATGTTCCACCTATTTTCACAGTTCCGTTTTCTCCAAAAATGCAGAGCGTCTCTTCCAGATTTTTCGGATAAACATTTGTTGTGCCTTCTAGGGTCGCAATCGCGCCGCTTTTGAAACGGATTACAGCCATTCCTACATCCTCAGCCTCCAGGTAGGAGTGGAATTGACGTCGCGTCTGGCCGTACACCTCTTCAATCTCTCCGCCGAAGGTCCAACGCAGCAGGTCAATGCCATGAATACACTGATTCATCAGCGCGCCCCCGTCCATAGCCCATGTTCCTCTCCAGGGAGCCTGTTGATAATACTCCCTATTCCGGTTCCAGCGCACATGAACTGAGCCATGTGACAGACGGCCAAATCGTCCGTCTTCCAGCGCTCTGCGCATAGACTGGACAGCAATATTAAAACGGTTTTGATGGCATGCGCTTACCTTTACGCCCTGTTCCTCTGAGCAGCGGATGATCGCATCGGCATCGGCCATGCTCATGGCCATCGGTTTTTCAATGATCACATGGATTCCATGACGGATACAGTATAATGCGATCTCTGCATGGCTGCCACTTTCGGTTGCAATACTGACAAGCGTTGGCTTTATATCATGTATCAGCTTTTTATAATCCGTATACCGCCTGATCGGATCCTCTGCCTGAAGGCCATGCAGTTCAAGAAGCGACTCCATTCGCTCTGGCAGCAGGTCACAGACTGCGGTTATTTCCAAATGGTTGTTTACAGCCGCTTTTATATGGTTTGTTGAAATTCTTCCACAGCCAATCAATGCGTATTTCATTTTGCCCTGTTCCTCCATTTTCTCTCCTTGCTAAAGAACTTCAACATTCCCACGCGGTTTCAAATCCTTCATCACATTTTTCGTATCGAAAACAGCCTTCGCATGTCTCTGGATCATTGCATAATCCACATTGCTGTGAGCCGTTGTTATCATGACCAGATCGCAGGATGCAATGACAGCCGGTGAAATTGTTTCCAGTCCTTTCACCGTTTCTCCCTTATATCGGTATGCACAAATATATGGATCATAGTATTCGACCTGTGCCTGTTCGTTTCTCAATGCCTCGATCACACGCAACGCCGGACTCTCCCGGTAATCGTCTATATCCTGCTTATACGCCACCCCTAAAATAAGAATCCTGGCATTCTTCAGGGATTTTTCATGATGGTTGAGAATCCTGCCTGCCCGTTCCACACAATATTCCGGCATCCTGTCATTGATCATCATGGAACTCTCAATCATGGAAGTGTGGAATCCATATTCTCTCGCTTTCCAGGAAAGATAATAAGGATCAAGCGGTATACAATGTCCTCCAAGGCCCGGACCGGGATAAAATGCCTGAAAGCCATAAGGTTTTGTCTTTGCCGCTTCGATCACTTCCCAGAGACTGATTCCCATCCGTTCGCAGAGCATGGCCAGTTCATTGACCAGACCGATATTGATATTCCGATATGTGTTCTCTAAAATTTTTTCCATCTCAGCCACCGCCGGAGAAGACACCTCAAAAACATCTCCGTCGAGAACAGCGCGGTACATAGCGGCTATTACCTTCGTCGCATTCCCACCAATGCCCCCGACCACTTTTGGCGTATTTTTTGTCTTATAAATCAAATTTCCCGGATCTACGCGCTCCGGCGAAAAGCCCAGATAAAAATCCATTCCACACCGCAAACCCGAACCAGCCTCCAGAATCGGCTTGACCAGCTCCTCCGTCGTTCCCGGATAGGTCGTTGATTCCAGCACAACCATTGTCTCCTTCTGTAAATGGCATGCAATTTGCTCAACGGAACGCTGTACATAACTGATATCCGGTTGCTGATGCTTATCCAGAGGAGTTGGGACACAGATCGCAATAAAGTCCATCTCTTTTATAAATGAGAAATCCGTGGTAGCAGAAATCATCCCTTTATCCACCAGATTTTTTAAATCGCTATCTACCACATCGCCGATATAGTTATGTCCTGCATTTACCATATCCACTTTTTCCCTCTGGACATCAAACCCAATGGTCCGGAATCCGGCCTTCGCTTTTTCTACGGCAAGCGGAAGACCGACATATCCAAGACCGACTACCCCAACCCGAATCGTTTTTTCCTGAATCTTTTTTAATAATTTTTCTCTCATAGGTATTATCTTCACTCCTCAAATAACACCGCAAACTGTTTTGCCAGCCTGTGATATTCAAAATGCTCCTGTACTGCTTTTTTTCCCCGAAGTCCCATCTGTTTGCGCTCCTGGCTATCCATGCCTGCCAGCTCCGTTATTGCAGATACAATACCGGCTATATCTCCGGAATTGACTCTGATACCAGCTTTATACTGCTCTATTATGGTGTGTCTGACTGTAACAGCACACACAATTGGCTTTCCGGCCATCAGAGAATCATATAATTTATTCATGCAAATCCCGAAACGATATAAAGGAGAATCGTGCGCTCCCATATAGATACAGTCAAAGTTCGACACCAATGCAGGTATTTCGCGCCTTGAAACCGGTTCCAAAAAATAAAGGTTATCTATGATTTCATTCTGTTTTCTGGAAATTAACCGTTCCTTTTCACATCCATTTCCTGCTAATACAAAAGCAATGCCTGAACCCTGCATCTCCTTTGCCGCGTCCAAAAGCGCATCTAATGCATTAGATATTGCATGGCCTCCAAAATATCCCACAATAAAGGGGTATGTTTCTTTCGTTTTCCGAAAAAATGTTTTCAGATTCTCTGGCAATGGGTCTTGATTCTTCCATTCATCCAACTCCACCCCATTAGGAATGTGGACAAATTGCCCCGCCTTCATCCCATGGCGTAACATATACTTTTTAGCAAACGGCAAGAGAGAAACAACATAAGCCGAATGGCGATATGCCGAATTTTCCGCTGCCTGCATCAGCGCTACGAACGGGTGTTGTCTTGACATACCTCCTATTTCATAAAGGGTTGACGGCCACATATCATGTACCTCATGGATCACCCTCGCTCCACTGAACCGCCCGATCCGCTGTGCGGCATACGTGTCAAGCGGATACGTCGAAGAAGCGATTATCACATCCGGCTTCCAATTCCTGGCAATCCATCGCGCTTTCAGCCACAGCTTCCCTACAAAACGGAACATGGTAGCAGCCCGCCGCGCCCCATTTCTCTTATAGTCTCCGGTCCGGATCCAGTGGTAATGGATTCCGTCGATCACCTCTTCCTGAAAATCCCTGATTACCTGGGGATTTTTCATCCGCAGATGAGAAAAATCTCCAGCCGCAATCCGAACGGAATATCCCATCTTTACCCACTCCCTGGCAAAATAATAAGGACGGAATTCCATTCCCATTTCTACGCTTCCAGCATAATGATTCAGCAATAAAATATTCATCTTGTGTCTCCGTTTTCAGATGCCTGTTTCTCTCTTACACGCTATCCTCTCATATTCCGATATTCCGCCGGGTACCGGAACCGTTTTACTCCGCACATCTGTGCTGTAATGACTGCCACCGTCCGCAGGATCATTTCAGCATCATAGAGCAGGGAAACGCGCCTCACATAATTTAAATCCATTTCCAGCTTCACAGGCAGCAGCCGCCTGATATATAAACGCTCCGCATCATCCCCTTTTAAAAGAGTCTCCCCATACGCATAATAAAAGAGACTCCCTGGGCTTGACAGTCCGGGAAGAAGAGCAAGCGTATACATCTGCCGCTTCGTATAATGCTTCCTCACAATCGATACGTCCTCCGGCCTGGGACCGATCACCGCCATGTCCCCCTTTAAAATATTGACAAGCTGTGGAAGCTCATCGATCTTTGTTTTACGCAGAAAACGCCCGAACGGGAATACACGCGGATCATCTGCAGAGGTGATCCGCCCGCCTGCCCTCTTTTGGGGCTGCCTTCTCTTCCTCTGCTCCGCTTCTTCCATTGTCCTGAATTTATACATGGTAAACGGGACTCCTCCCTTCCCCATTCTTTCTGCCCGGAACAGAATCGGGCCTTTGCTGCTCAGGCGGATCCCCAGGGCGGCAAATAAAAATACCGGAGACAGCATGATAAGTCCTACAAGCGCTGCTGCAGCGTCCAGGCATCGTTTCACCTTCAAATATCGTTTTCTTCTATAGCGTGAATGGATATAATTCTTTACAGGCTTCAGTGCGCCGTTCCTGTTTACATCATGCTTTCTGTGCGCAGTCCCGCCCGCGCACAGTCGCTCACTATCCATGCGTGATGTTGTTTCTAAAACCCTGTGCATCCTGAAACCTCTCCTCTCACATTCCCTCATCAACCCTTTTTGTCAAACAGAGTTTCCTTTTACTATTACTGTGAATTATCTGCTGGTTTACCCGTCTCTTCACCGGCTGGAAATCTGTCCATAACACTCCCTGAACACAGTCCCGATATACCGCATCTCTTCTTCCGTCAGCCGTGTGTGCAGCGGCAGTGTGATCTCATTTTCATACTGGTGAAAGGCATTTGGATAGTCCTGAATGTCAAACCCAAGCTTTTTATACGCTGTGTGCATCGGAAGCGGTTTATAATGCACGTTCGCCGCCACCCCGCGCTCTGCCATTTCCACAATCAGACGGTTCCGGAACTCCACCGTTTTCCCGGTCAGCCTGGCCAGGCAGAGATGGCGGCTTGAGGAGAAATCCGGGCCGTCGTGCTGCAGGAGCTCTACCGGAAGCGGGGAAAGCATTTCTTCATATCGGTGCAGAAGCTCCCTTCTCCTCGCAAGCATCCCCGGATAGCGCTCAAGCTGCGCCAGGCCGATCGCCGCCATGATATCTGTCATATTGCACTTGTAGGCCGGCATTACTATGTCATACTCCCAGGCCCCGGGCTTTGTCTTGGACAGCGCATCCTTGCTCTGGCCGTGCAGGGATAACAGCATGAGCTGATGGTAGATCCATTCATCATCCATTCCCGCTGCCCGGGCTTCCTCGGGAAGCGGTTTCCACACCAGCGCGCCGCCCTCGGCAGTCGTCAGATTTTTGACGGCATGAAAAGAAAAGCTGGTAAAATCAGCCGCCTGCCCGCACTGCTTTCCACTGCGCGACGCGCCGAACGCATGCGCTGCGTCCGCCAAGACAGCCATCCGGCCAAACGCCTTCTGAAGCGGGCTCCCGGGATGAAACAGCGCCCGTTTCTGCTCTGCAATCGCAAGGATCCGATCATAATCACACATGACCCCTGCGATATCAACCGGGATAACCGCCTTTGTCCGCTTTGTCACCGCCGCCTCCAGCCGGTCATAATCCATGTGATACGATCCCGGCGCCGTGTCAACCAGAACCGGGCGCGCGCCGGTGTGCAGGATAACGCTCGCGCTGGCGGAATATGTATAAGCGCTTGTGATTACCTCATCCCCGGGCCCAATCCCCAGAAGATGCAGGGCCAGCTCCATACAGGCCGTCGCGGAATTCAGGCAGACCGCTTTTTCCGTGTGAGTAAATGCAGCGATCCGCTGTTCAAACTCCTTTGTCTTCGGCCCTGTGGTAATCCAGCCGGAACGGAGTGCCTTTGCAACCTCCTGTATCTCCTCTTCCGTGATATCCGGCGGTGAAAATGGTATATGCATCATATTGATTCCTCCTCCTGACTGTTTACATGCGCGCCCGCCCGCTGTCCTTTAAAAGCTCCACCCCAAACAAGATTCTCTGCATCCGGTTAAACAGCGGCACCTCCACAACCGCAAAGCGCTTATGCAGGTTCAGCTTAACGAGACGATCCACATATGGTAAGAGCGCCCCCTGTGTCTCCACGATCTCCCGATCCGCCCCCAGCGTAATCCGGCTCATGCCCATCACTTCTGTCAGCTCTTCACCGCAGATATCCTTCAGAAACGCCAGATCCGCCAGATCCACAGGAATCATGGCCGCTTTGGCGCGCCCTCCGCTCTCCTGTCCCCCGGCCCTTTCGCTGAATCCACCAGCCCTGAGCGGCTGCGGAAAATCCCGGCTCCGCAAAAGCGCTTCTGCAAGCTCCTCCCTGCAGGCTGTTTTTACAAAGATATAACCTGGAAACAGTACCTCCTCCATTCTATGCCAGACTCCGCCGGAGCGGAATGCCTTCGCCCTTCTGGGAAGCGCCAGACGGCAAAACAGCCTTCCGCCTATCCTTCTCTCCAGAAGCTCAGCCGCGGCAGCCTCCCGCTTGCTGGCAGTGCTTAACACATACCATTCCTCCATCTTGTATGCCCCCTTCACGGATGAACCGTATGCCTGTGTGCAGTACCATGTATCTCCGCACAGCCACGGATTTCGTAGAATAACGTAATCTACGAAAGAGAATTGTGTGTTTATTTTTATTATAATCAGATTTATTTTTCAGGAGATTTGATTTAAGAATTTTATAACGAATATTTATAGAATATTAAAACATTTTTGAGAAAAACTGTTATTGAAATAACCCGGAAACCGTAGTATAATGAATGAAAATTTCTTAGATTACGTTATTCTACGAAGTGTCCCTATTCCGGAGATGTGGTCTTTTGCGGACGTTTTAACGGTTCTCTAATTGCGATTCGCAGGGAGGACTGCCGTCAACGGTATTGGGGTGAAATTTTGTATCAATTCGTGTCAATTGGCTAAATAACACAAAATGACTGATTTTGGTAAATGCCCCGTTTCCTGTTGACTTCGCGGGCATTTTTGTGTATACTTAAACTAATCATTTACATAAAAATCAGGTTCTCTCACTCTTATTTAATCTGTACTTCCATCATTCAGTTCATCTGTTTTCGCACGGTTATCCGCAGTTTATGATAATTACATCAGCAAAAAGGAGGTTTTTTTTATGATGAATCAGGAAGATATGAATGTCTTGTCCACTATGATAGATGAGAAACTGAATGCGAATAATTCAGTGGTCGTCAGCCTGATCCAGGGGCTTATTCTGCCTCTGCATACAGAGATGCTGGACTTTAAAGCAGAAGTGATGGAACACTTTGCTCAGATTGACAAACGGCTGGATCGACTGGAAGTGCGCATGGATCAATTGGAAGAACGCATGGATCATCTGGAGAATGAAGTCGCCCATTTGAAAAAGGACGTTCAGCATCTGCAGATCGATGTCCGCAAGCTCCAGACCTACACGGAAAACCGGGTCGAACCTGCGCTCTGTCTGCTTTCTGAGAATTATGTGCCTGCAGCGAACCGTTATGAGCATGATCATACTGAGATGGACGCTATGAGGGCGGATATTGACCTCTTAAATAAGACAGTGGCCAGGCATTCCGTGGAACTCCAGCGCCTGACGGCCCAGGCGCAGACAGCCGGTTAAGAAACAGCCGCCAGATCACCTGTGCGGCCGTTTCTTAACGGCGTTTCTTTGCCGCAGGCCTCTGCCCGAAGGAAGGCTTTAAACATCCGGCCTGCGCCTGTCCTTTTCCATCATAACGGAACAGGCTGCTGTTTACTGCCTGCAGGCCGGGTACGCGAGCTGCTCCCTGCCCGAGGCCGTGGCCCTCTTGAGCTGGAGGCAGACCTCGCTGAAATATCCGGCCTCCACGTCCCGCAGAGCCATCCTGTTTTCCTTTTTCAAGGCGCGCCAGACACAGCTTTCACCGCTGTTCTGGCTGCCTTCTGTAAAGTACGCGCCGTAAACCGTGACCTCCTCGTTCTCATCTCCCACAAAGCAGCCGGAAAATTCGAGCACAGCGCACCGGCCGCCATCTTCCCTGTAAAAGGTGCTGTACACACCCGCATCCTCGACCGGCCCCCGGTACCAGCCCATTCCCTGCAGCTTTCCGGAAAGTGACAGGCCGTTTAAGAGTATACCGCCAAAGCGCGTCAGCTCTGTCTGCGCTTCCTCCTCCTGCGTGGGACGGCTGACCGGGCGCGTGAGCTGTTCGATGGGCTGCGTTACCTCATAGTCGTCGAGCTGCTCCTTCCAGGCGCTGCAGAGCGATTCCCCAAGCTCTACCGGATGAACCAGGCCAATCCGGCCCCCGTCGGGAAGCTCGTACTCCTCCTCGTCCGCGCTATTGAAGCTCCCGTCCTCCATATACCGGAAGGTATCGGTCAGGCGGCCGTCCTCATAAACGCCCCAGATCAGGGAAATGGCGAACTGATGCATGACCGGATTTCTGACAAACAGTCCCGTCCAGCGCTGCGCGCTCCACTGGCGTCTCGTCATCAGCGCCTGCTCTAAGCGCAGCTTCTGGTTGGAGACTACGGCCTTAAGCTGCTTTTTCATCTGCTTAAAGGCAGCGTTGGCTGCCTTCGCCGTTTCCCCGTCATCCCGTTTTCCAGGCGCGGGCAGATTTTTTAACTGCTTTCCGTCGCTGTCAAAGATATCGATCTCCAGGTAAGGCGAGAGGACGGCCCGGAAGGTGCGCGTACCATAGTCTATCACCTGTTCCATGCGCTCGTTAAAGCCGAGATCCGGCACAATGCGATCCTCCAGCTCATCGCGGCTTAACCCGAGCTGCTGCGCCGCGAAACCCAAGGCTTCTCCCGCAGCGGCCTTTACCTGACGGAACTTAAATTTGCGGGAAATCTGATCCACCTGCAGAAGAGCCGCTGTGCTTCCGTTTAAAGCCAGCGCCTTCACGGCCTCCGCCGCCATTGCCCCCCTTGCGTGTTTCGGCCATTCCTGTATCTGTGAATATAAAACAGGAACGATCGCGTCGCCGCCGTGGATGGAAGCCGCGTAAAGAACCCATTTCTGTTTCGCAGGCGCTCCGGTTTCCAGCCAGCGGTTAAACAGAAGCGCCATATTGGCGGCGAGATCCTCTTTGTTTAAGCCGGATGCCAGAGCGCGGGCATCCGGGCTGAGCGCGGGAACCGCCAGATCTGCGTAGGCGGCCAGGACGGCTGTATACATATCCTCAGGAGCCGCTGTCCCGTCCGCCCGCCGCACAGGCGGATACGGCGTCTCAAAAGCCCAGGCTACCTTGCGCTTTTTTCCGCCTTTTAAGATGCGGGCCGTCAGGGCTTCCAGGCTTTCGTCCGCACCGCCTGCCGGCGCATCGCCCTGGGGCTCGCTCCGGATTCCCAGCGCTTCTTCTAAAAGCGCTTTGACCTTCCGGCTCTTTTCCGCCTCCAGAGCGCGTTTCAAATCATCGGTATAAGCGTCCGCCCCCCATTTTTTCAGCACAAGGACAGAGAGCTCCCGTTCCTGGGACTTTTTCGACGAGAGCATGGCCTTTATTTCCGGCTCCCACTCCCGGCGGCTTTCATATACCGCTAAGAGCAGCTCCCGCACCTGCTTCGAGCTGTCCAGGGCGCAGGAAAGCAGGTGTTCCTTATAGCTGTCCCCGCATCCGTCCAGAAGGCGGATACAGAGAAAACGGCCAAAAGCGCTTCCCGCCTTTGCCCCCTCGGCCACAGACTCCTTTACGGACGGCCAGCGCTTCCTGAGCGCTGAAACGCAGATGTTTGTAAATTTCGTCTTATCCGTTTCACTGTAAAAGGAATTGAAGATTCCCTCCATGGCCTCAAGCTGCCATGCAAACGGGAGCTCCTCTTCGGCATACAGATCCAGAAGCTCCCCGATCCGCTCTTCCCGGATTGGTTCTTTATAATCGTACACGAGCTGGCCGTTCTGTATTTTTACCAACTGGAAATAGCGGGCGTGCATGCACAGGCCCTCCAGGACAACCGCCCGCTTATAAAGAACACCCTTTTCCATGCGCAGACCGGCAATGATGCGGTGGCGTTTGGGTTGGTAGTCCTGCCGGGCTGACCTCCAGTCCGCCAGAAACGGCGACAGCTCAGCGGCCTTACATTCGCCCAGAAGATACTGCTTCGCCTCCTTCGCCCCTGTCGGAAAATCCTTGGTCAGCTCCGCTGCCGTTTTCTCCATAAAATCCGTGTGGAAGGTTCTGTGAAACGTCTCATAAAGCGCCGCATTCCCCTCCCTGACAGACTCCAGCAGACACGGAAGATCCGAGGCGGCCGCCCGAAGCGCTGTCTTCTGTATCTCATCCGGATACCGCGCAGCCATCCGCTTAAGGGCTTTCTGATACTGCTTTTCCAGGCACCAGGCAATATAGGTCTCTGCCGGCGCGGGCAGCAGTTCCTCCAGAAGAGGCATATATCCCTCAAAGCGCTGCTGTCCGGCCATATTTGCCATTGCGTCCAGCGCCTGCCTCATATCCATGGCCAGGGCAAGACGGATAAAGCACGAAAAGCAGGCGGAATGGCCCAGGGCAAAAAAGGCGGAGCCGGTTAAAAGCTTCAGAAGATAAGCGGAAACCGTTTTTCCCGCAAGCGCCTCTGACACCGATCCCGGCAGCGGGCGGAAGGGATCCGCTGAGCGCAGATATTCCTTCATCTCTCTCAGATCCCTGTCGGAAGGCTTGGGACCTGTGAACATAATTTCCAGGCTTTCTGTAAGGTATGATTCGAGAAGTGAAATAACCTTTTCATATTTTTCGTCTGTTCTTTCGTCGTCTGAAACATTTGTTTTATTTTCGTTCTTATTTTGAAATATACCTTGCGAAAAGGTGGTTTGTACAAAGGACAGCAGCTTTTTGAATCCGCCCTGCTCCTGTTCCATGCCCGCTGTGCGGACCGGCTTTTTGCAGGAGAGGCAGAGGCCGGCCAGAAGTATCTTTGCATTGGCGCTGTCTTGATTCCAGCACTGGCCAATCGCCCGGTAAAGGATATCCGGATTCCGCTTACCGGCCTCCAGGATGGACCGGATTCCCCATTCGCTCAGGCAGTGGGACTCCCACACGATCGCCTCTGCCTGGATCGCCGCCGCCTGCTCCGGGGACAGACAGGATGCGGTTGTATTGTTCAGGTTCCAGGTATATGAGGAGACGATGCAGCCGGCTGTAGAGCCGCCCACAGCGGCGGCAAAGCGCATAAAACGGCCGTATTCGTCCTCCCTGCCCCGCTTTTTTAAGTGCTCCAGCCATGAGATGCATGCGCTTTTCTGTTCCTTGTCAAGGGCGGAGAAATCCTGGCGCTCTGCTTTCTCCAGAAGTGTTCGCTGTTCCGGCTGTGACGCGTCCAGGTATTCCTCGGCCAGGGCGCGGTTTTGGGGTGAAAGGGACATTGCGTCCAGTGTTTGATACAGTTTTTCCAGTCTTCGTTCTTCACTCAGGTTCATGTTTCATACCTCCTTTGGATGCGGGCTGCACGGCCGGCGGGCCGGCGGATAATAACTGCCGGGCTTTGTCGTACGATATTTGATTCTGGCAGATCGTAAGGTATTGATCCAGATGTTCCATGAGCCGGATCGCGGGCTTGGGCGTAAAGGCCGTCTGGTGGCGTTTGGCGCTCAGGATCCCCTCCAGGGACGCAAAGTCCCGGCCGGCCCGGCGCAGGCCGAGAAGTTCCCCTTCTCTGGCAAGTGCAGAAAGCGTCTCCAGCGCTTCCTCCGGGACGGATAAGAGGCCGCTGACAAAGAGATCCGTCAGAAGCCGCCGGCCTTCCTGCATATACCGGGCCATGGTTTGTATTGCGTCGGGAGGTATGGTCTGTCCGGCGGCTTTCGCACGCGGCGCACCGGCGGTCTGAGGCTTATGGGACTCTGGTTTTCGGGATTCATTTTGGTATTCCGGCGCGTCCCCCGGAATTTTTTTCAGTACCTCCATCGCCTGTCTGATCTCTTCCGTCTCGGACAGGAAGCATTCGATAGGGTACAGGCAGAGCCTTCCGTCGTCCAGATAGATGTTTCCCAGAAACAGAAGGCAGTCAGGGGGATGCCTGGCCAGCTTTTTTCCGATTCGCTCCAGAAGTGAGATCAAAAGGCCGTCCTTTTTGTCGTAGGAGACGGCGATCCGAAGTTCGCTTCCCTTTGCGTCGTAGAGGCTCCAGGAGAAGCGCTGGGCAATGGGATCAAAGGCGGTTTCTCCCCAGCGCACGGCCCCGACCAGAGCCAGGCGTTCCCGGCCGGCTCCGAAAACGGGGGAGGAGGCCGCAAACCACGAAGAGGCGCGGGTATCCGGGGCCGCGAAAAAATGCGCCAGAAGCTCTCCGTAATCCCAGAAGCTCATCGGCAGGGCCCGGGAGAGCGTTCTGCGTCCCAGGATGTCTCCTCTGGTCTCCTTGCTGGCTGACAGCCGGCCTCCGGGAGCGGCTTTGGCCCCTGTCAGGCAAAGCTCATATCCGCAGAGCGCTTCTCTGGAGCCTTCAAGGCCCCAGGGCGGCGGGCTTTCCTGCGCCTGCCTGCCCCTTTTTCGTACTCCCTCGTAAAAAACAGGGCGCGCGTCAGTGTAGGTATACCATTTCTTCTGATCCGGATCGAGGAAATAGTAGGTTTCGCCTTCATAGCCGCTCTGGCCCAGGAAGGCCCTGACGCCCATCCCGAGAAGATGCAGCGTCCCGACCGGCTCATATGTACTGCGAAAGCTCCCAGCAAGGGCGGCAAGGGAGGATAGCCCGCTGCCGGCATCCATGGCCTGTATCAGCTCCTGTCCCAGACGCGAGAGGGAAAGGAGCGTTTTAAGCAGCGCATCGTCCCGGAATACGGCCGAACGCGAGAAGAAGCCGCGGTACTGCGCGGCTGCGGCCCGGAGGCTGTGCTCAAAGCGCGCGAGCGCCGCCCTGTGGCAGATCACGGCCAGGCGCTCCAGGCGTTCCGGGATATCGGCAGACTGCCTGGAAAGACCGATGCTTAGCTGCTCTTCGATCGCTGTCAGAACCGCCTGCGCGGCCTCCTGCATCTGCTCCCGGTCATAAGCGGGCGAATCGGTTTGTTCCACGGCCAGGAGCGTTTCGGCATCCAGGTGTTTTTTGGCGAGCTGGTACAGGAGGATGGCCTGCGCTTTATGTGTGCACAGCCCCCTGCTCTTACAGGTACAGGAAGAATAGGCTGCGGGCTCTAAAAGCTTGACGGTTTCCCCCGACCATGGGAGACGGACGCTGACGACAGAGCTCTCCTCAAGGGGCGGCAGCTCTCCCCGCCTTACATGGGCCAGAAGCGCTTTCAGGCCCGCTCCCTGCGCCGCGCGTGTCAGACGGGATAAGGGGATGTCGAAGAAAGAGGACAGCGCCGGACGGTCCGTCGTAGGCGGCAGAGAAGCGGCCGGAAGCTCTGTTTTGGCTGCCGGCCCGTTTTCTGCCTCTGTTCTTTCATCCGGCATTTCCAGACTGTGTTTTGTCCCGCCGCTTTCTTCTGCTTTCCTGAGCCACAGGATCGCAGCCACCACATGTCGGCAGATGCTTCTGGAAGGGCAGGTGCAGGTGCTTTCCCCCAGGGGGACGCGGATCCGGCATGTCTCCTCTTTAAAGGACACCTCTGCCTCCGCCGCCCCGCCGTCCTCTTCTGTCCCCGGCCATGACGCCTTTGGCGTCTCCTTTTCGAGATCCTTTACGGCGCGTTTTACGGTTCCTTTATTGCTCAGGCCGGCGAGATAATCGTCATCCGCCCGTTTTAAGCATTCTCTAAGTGTTTCCATTTGCCGTTCCCCTTACATATATGCAGCCGAATGGCCGTAACGGCCATCTGACAGGCGTCTAAACAGACACAACCGTTCCGATAAAATCACCGAGCTGTTCCGGCGTCATGGCGCCCACATGAGCTCCCAGCGCCGCCAGGCGCTCCCCGGTCTGCCGGTCATAAGCCGGGTTCGCGTCCCTGTCAAGCGCGGTCAGGCAGATGAGCTTTGCCCCGCTCTCAATGATCCGGCGGCTGACCGCCAGAAGCTCCTGAACGCTGCCGCCCTCGCAGAGATCCGAGACGAGGATCACCATGGTCCGGCCGGGCTGGCTGATCAGCGTCTCACAGTAGGCGAGCGCGCCGCCGATATACGTCCCGCCGCCGAGCTGGACGCTCATAAGCGTGGACACCGGATCGTCCAGATGCGCGCTCAGATCTACGACCTGTGTGTCAAAAATCACGAGCCGCGTATCCAGCATGGGAAGTTTGGCGAAGATCCCGGCCATGACCGCACTGTGAATCACGCTGTCTAACATGGAACCGCTCTCATCCACGGCAATCACCACATGCCAGTCATGATAGCGCCGGCTCCTGCCGTGGAAATAGACGCGCTCTAAAAGGAGCGTCTGGCTCTCTTTGTCGTAATGCTTTAAATTGGCCCGGATGGTCTTTCGGATGTCGAGGTTGCGGATGGAGCGGATCGGGCTTTGGCTGCTTTTGTCAATCCTTCCGAGAAGAGAGCGCTTAAGCTCCTGCCGGAGCTGTTCCTCGATTTCGCGCGCAACCTGGCTGACGATCCGTCTGGCTGTCTCAAGGACTTCCCCCTTCATCAGATGCTTAAGCTGGAGAATCGTCTTTAAAAGCTCCTGGTTCGGCTCCAGTCTGGAGAGGACCTCCGGATCCGTCAAAAGCTCTGTCATCCCATACGTATCCAGGGCATGGCGCTCTAACACCTCCACGGTTTCTCTGGGAAACAGCTTCCGTATGCGGGTGATCCACGCCGCGGCGGTCAAATGGCTCGCCTCCGTCCCGCCGCGGCGGTATACGTCCTCCAACGGCTCCCTGCCGTATAAAAATTCGAGAACCTCCTCCAGCTCTGCACAGGAAATCCCGTTTTCAAGGGATGCGCCCGGCGAAAAGCCGAGCCTCCCGGCCGCCGGCTTTCCCAGAATCAGGCGCCAGCGGTTGATTTGACTGCTGTGTCCCATTTACGTTCCTCCTCCTGCCGTGTGGTCAGAATTTCGGTTTCCCGCCATCATCGTTTCAGCAAATGCGTCCAGATATTCCCCATAATCGTATTCCAGAGGGGAAACGATCCTTCCGCAGAGAAGATCCTTTTTCGATACGCCGTGAAGCTTTGCCGCTTTTGCGGCCAGGCGATCCGTTTCCAGAGGGGTAAAATACCCGAAGGCCATGCGCAGCTCCGGCAAAAGAGCCAGGAACTCTTCGGCGTCCGCCTGGCCGAGAAGCGCGTCGATCAGGGCAAAAAAGCGTTCTCCTGTAAAAATAAAGTCTCTTGCCGTATAAAAAAGGCCGCGCAGGAAGCGCGCGCTTTTCTTTCGCTCCAGCTTCGTCCCGGTTAAGTACCCGGCCGCTGTCCGCCTGATCCGCTCCTCAAGGCCGCGCTCCATGCCGTAGAGAAGCCCGAGCGCCGCGCCTTCCAGAACAGGATTCATCTCAGGGGAGCGTTCCAGAAGGCTAAAAAACGCCTCCCCAAGCGGCTGGCGAAGCTGTAAAAAGCCAGGCCGCCCGGTCGTCTGGTACAGGGACAGGAAACATTTCATACAGTCTGCCTCCTTTTCCTGTTCCACGCTTCCCATGGACGGGAGGAGCGCAGTCAGCTTCTGAAAGCATATCTTCAGAAGCCCTTTAAGGCTCCCGGACGCCTCCACCCCATACAGTGTCTGCAGCTCATACAGCATCTGAAGGCTTGAGAAGCCCTCTGTCAGGGAGAAGAAATCCCCGTCCGCGGCTAAATGGCGCTCTGCCGCCTCTTCCAGCTCCTTTGCCTGGCCCAGAAAGCCCATGAGAAAGCCGTTTACCATCAGGCGGCAGCTCTTACGCGCGCTCCGGGCGGCAAGGGCGCGGCGAAGGAGCACGGCTTTGGCCGCCTCGCGGACGGTCCCGCCCGCCATGGCCACATCCGCAAGCGCTGCCAGGACCGCGCCGGAAAAGCGCAGGGACCAGATCTCCCGGATCCGGCTTCGGTCCGTATTTCCCAGCAGATCCGCCCCTTTTTTGCGCGTCCCGAAGCGGGTGTCAAGAAATTCCATCTGATACAGAAAACGGCTCGCGGCCAGATGCTTCTTTTTGGTAAACAGCTCAAGCGTAACCGTCTGCTCCGCTCCCAGAAGCTTAAAGCCAAACCGCCTGCATTGTTCTTCAAAATCCCCCAGAATGGGCGGGCGCGGCGCATCCTTGGCAAGGGCGCCCGCAGCGGTCCCGGTATTGATTTCTTTCAGGATCCGCAGCGGCAGATCCGTGGAAAGGCTGACCTCCCCTTTGACAAAGGACGAAAGAGCCGCGTCCTGCAGCTCGTAAAGCCCGGGCTCTTGCTTGCCCCGCAGGGCGGCCAGCCCTTTTGCCATGGAAAAGGCGCAGAGCACGTCATATGAGGAAATGCCCTCCTTTTTCCTGCGCGCTTTTCTTGCGGCTGTGATAAGCTGATGGAGCACAGCCGATTCATACGCGCCGGCTGCATCCCCTGTCTCCGTCAGCCCTTTCCACACCACATCATAAAAGCCCGGGGACGGCATGCCGCTTGCATAGCCGTTTAAGGCGTCCGCCGCCTCCATGGAATAGGCCAGAGGGTAGACGCCCTGCTCTGCCTCCGTCAGCCCGTGAAGCGCCGCCGCCGGTCCTTTATAGGTCAGATCCGGATTTAAGAGCGATAAAAGCCCGCTGGTATGAAAGCCTCCGGTCACGGCCAGGATGCGCCTGTACTCTCCCGCCGCCTCCGAAATCCGCATGGCCATGCGCTGCTCGCGCAGGATACATCCGTCCTCATGCAGCTCTGCCTCCGGCGTGTGGCTCCTTGACAGGGAGCAGTAAAACAGCATTTGACGGATGAACGCGTCCGGATCCATAAAAAGCCCCTGGATCTCAAAGTATTTCTCCCAGAACTCATCAAAGCTCCTGAGGCCGGTCCGTTCACACAGAAGGGACACAAACCGGCTCCGGCTGAGGAGGTAATCGTCATTGTAGCCCGGCTTCTCCCCTCTTCGGATCCCCCGGTTTTCGGCCGTGCCCAGCAAAATTTCCCCGTAGGAAAGATCCACAAACCGGGCGGGAATCCCCCGGTTTGCCGCTTCCTTAAGCGCGAACAGCTCCGGCGAGGTATTTAAAAAGGGGTAATAGCACTTGTAATCCGCCTTGTCTTTGCCGAGAAGCCCCCGGGTATCTTTGTAGAAATAGTAGAGGGCCATGGGCGCCCTGGCATCCGGGGACGAGAGCACGGGCAGCAGCAAATCGGCGTTTTCCGGCCCCTCGATCAGCACGCAGTCCGGCCGGTACGCTTCAAAGACCTTTTTTAAATGAAACGTGCACGCCGGGCTGTGATGGCGGATCGGAAAAAAGAACGCCGGGCCGTCCCACGATACCGCGCGTTCCAGGACCTCCTCCCAGGGCGCGGACACAGCCATGCTCTCAGAGCCCATTATTTCAGATATTTCCTCGCCTCGTAATAGCGGTTCCATAGGCCCCCCTCTTTTTCTCCCCTGTCGCGGACAACCGTCTGAAAATATCCCCGCACCTTCTCCAGATCCTCGCCGCCCTCCTTTCTCACCGCGCCCACCAGGTTCTGCACCAGGCAGCCCAGATCCATCTGCGACCCGCCGTAATAATAGGCGGTCATCATGGTCTGGTAGTAGACGGATACCGCCTCGGCCGTGCTCATCACCGCGCCGGGGCGGTCGATACGGTGGCCCATGGAGGAAACGCCCTCCCGGAGCTCATGGTATGTCGCGGCCAGAAGCTCCGCCACGTCCTCATCCACCGGCATGGCGATGCGGTCGGCGTCGGCCAGGCTCTGCACCTCATTGATAATAATCTGCTTCTCCATGGCCACATCGCGCACCGGAAGCACGGTTTCAAAGTTAAAACGGCGCTTTAACGCGCTGCTCATCTCATTCACGCCCTTATCCCGCGTATTTGCCGTGCCGATCACATTGAAGCCGGGCCGGGCAAACAAAAGGCCGTCCTCCCCCAGCTCCGGCACATTCAGCACCTTATCGCTCAAGACGCTTACCAGGCTGTCCTGTATCTCCGCCGGGGTGCGGGTGATCTCCTCAAACCGGGTCAGGATGCCCCTCTCCATGCCCACATACAGCGGCGAGGGAACCAGCGCCTCCCGCGTCGGCCCCTTGGCCAGAAGCAGCGCGTAATTCCAACTGTATTTGATCATATCCTCCGTTGTGCCCGCCGTCCCCTGGATCGTATTCGTGCTCGTCCCGCTGATCGCGGCTGACAAAAGCTCGGACAGCATGGTCTTCGCCGTCCCCGGCTCCCCCACCAGCATAAGCCCCCGGTTCCCGGCCAGGGTGATGATGCAGCGCTCGACGAGCGCGTCGTTTCCGAGGTATTTCTTGCGAATGGCCACTTCCTCCCCGTTTAAGCGAAGCGGCGTCCGGCTCCCCAGAATGAAGGCGCGCACCGCTTTGGGGGAGAGCTTCCAGTTTAACGGGCGGTTTCCGGTGTCAGAAGCCGCAAGCGCCAGCAGCTCCTTTTCATACCGCGCCTCCACCGGAGGGCGGATCTGCGCGCAGGGACTGTGTTCCGTCATCGTTTCCATTGATTTGTTCCACCGCCTTTCTATGGTCTGTACAGCAGGGCCTTTGCTGGATGGGTGTCCGTAAAACGGCCTGCATTTATGGAATCTGCGCCCTTTGCAAACGTTTTTTGCTAATCTGCGCATATTCCGGATTGATCTCAATTCCCAGATAATCAATCCCCAGATTCTGCGCCGCCAGCAGCGTCGTTCCCGAGCCGGCAAACGGATCCATCACAATATTTCCATACCCCTTCGGAACCGTCAGCTTCACCAGTTTTTCCATCAGCTTCAGAGGCTTTACCGTAGGATGCGTATTAAAATCGTCCAACCCTTCTTTCTGGATCGGTTCGATTATATTAGACTGAAATCCGTTGTCGTCTCTGGCCTGAAAAAGTCCGACATGGAATCTGGTCAATGTCTCAATATAATTGTTCATGAGGGGCTTTTGCACCACTACAATCGCTTCCCACCCGCTTCTTAAGCAGCTATGCCACCCGCTCCACTCCTGCGCATGTACATCGCCCATTTTTTCTAATTTTTTCGATACATTCAATCCCTTTGGAATACCGCTGTTTCTGCGCCAGACAAGAATATCCCGCGCATAAAAGCCTGCATGTTCCAACGCAACCTGAATATGGGCGGCTGTCCTTGAGCCGTTAAACACCAGCGCCAGTCCGCCCGGCTTGAGAACCCGGAGCAATTCCCTGCCCCACTGCTCCGCCCAGGACTGGTAATCCAGGAGGTTCTGCCTGTTTCTGTCATACCAGCGGGGATTGCGCACCCCTCCGGCCAGGCCGCTTCCATACGGTATATGTTTCACCAGCGTGGATTTGGAGTCTTTTACCCGTTCCAATCTGCGCCGGATTTCCGTCTCATCCCATTCCCTGCCGATAAATTCGTAATTATACGGCGGATCGGTAATGCAGCAGGCTATACTGTCACGCTCTAATTGCTTCATGACATCAAGGCAGTCCCCGCAGATGACGGCGTTCCTGTATTCCATTTCAGCTCACTCCCCGTCTATGTAGCCTCCCCGGCCCCGCAGCGGCAGCGGCAGGCCCGGAAGCCATACTGCCCGGAGCCTGCCGTTTCCCTTGTGAGGTTTCTACATACGAAACGTATTGTCTGAGGCTTCTGTCCCGTCCTCCATTTCGTTCAGCACCCACAGCGCATAATCCACATACACATTGCAGGCGAGCAGGAGACCGTCCTCGTCCATGTCAAACAGCCCGTGATGGTGCGCCACGCCTGTGTTCGGCCGCTTTGGAGTGTTCGTTCCCACAAAGGCATACATCCCCTTTACAGCGGCCAGATAATCCGCGAAATCATCGGCTCCGAGCTCCTTTTCCCTGTCGTTTATGATATATTCATCCGGGAGAAAGCGCCTGGTTACGGCTGTCACCTCATCCACGGCCTGCGGATCGTTGACAAGCGGCGCGGCGTAATCCTTAAATTCCACCGTGGCCTCCGCGCCGTACAGGGCGGCTGTCTCCACGGCGATCCGGCGGACCCGCTCATTCGTAAACGCGCGCACTTCCGGCGAAAAACAGCGGGTCGTGCCCTCAAGCACCGCGTGTTCTGCCACGATGTTATACTGGGTTCCGGCCTCGATCACGCCGACTCCCACCACGACCGTTTCCAGCGGATCCGTATTCCTGGCTACAATGGACTGCAGCGCGACCACAATCTGGGAGGCGACGTACGCCGCGTCGATGCCCAGGTGCGGCTTGGAGACATGCGCGCCTTTTCCTGTCACCCGGATGCAGAAATAGTCGCAGCTCGCGTTCTGCGGCCCCTTGGTGAGGGAAATCATCCCGCTCGGGATGGCGCTGCAGGCATGCGCGCCGAAGACGCGGACCGCGCCTTCTAAGAGCCCTGCCTTTACAAACAGCCGCGCGCCCTGGCCTATCTCCTCTGCCTGCTGGAAAAAGAGGCGGATCCGGCCGGAGAATTCGCCTTCCTTTTCCTTCAGGATCTTTGCCGCGGTCAGAAGCGCCGCGGTGTGCCCGTCATGGCCGCAGGCATGGCATATTCCTGCGTTTTGGGAGGCGTACTCCTCTGTCTTTAAGTCGTCCATGGCCAGAGCGTCGATGTCGGCCCTTAGCACCACAACCCGGCCCGCGCGCCCGGCATCCGGGCCGCTCTTTGTGCCGTCAATCCAGGCATGCACGCCGGTCTCCCCCACTCTCTCATGCGGGATCCCCATATGAGAGAGCTCTTCCTCAATCGTCCGGCACGTTTCAAATTCCTTCAGACTCACCTCCGGATGCGCGTGAAAATACCGCCTCATGCGTACCAGATACTCCTTTTCCTTTGCCACATATGGCTGTAACGGCATGATCATTCCCTCCCAGCTTAATCTGTGATATACATTTCCCGGCAGATGCCTTAATTCTCAGCGCCCTCCCATGCACAGAGGAAAGCCCCCTGATAGGCGTCTTTAATCGTCTGCTCCACCTCTTTGCTCTGGTAAGCCTCCACAATCTTTTTATAAACCTCATTGTCCTTATCCGCGCTGCGCGCCGCGATGATATTGATCAGCTGCGGAACCGCCTCGTTCGTCGCCGGATCCACGTCCTCCTGGAAAATAGCGTCCTCTGCGGGATTGAGCCCGGCCGTATACGCATTCCCGCCATTGATAATTGCAGCCGCGCAGTCCGGAAGGATGTTGTAAAGCGTTGCGGACTCCGCCTCCTTGATATCAATCTTCACATTATAAGTCAGGATATCCGCCTTGGTCGGCGTGTAGCCCTTTTCCGGGTCACACTCGATCAGACCGGCCTTTTCCAGAAGCTTTAAGGCGCGTCCGCCGTTCGTCAGATCACTCGGGATTGCAATCACGTCGCCGTCCTTTATGTCCTCCATGGAAGAAATCTTGTCCTTATTGTTAAATACAGCCAGCGGCGCGATGATCGTATCCCCGATATCTACAATATCATACCCCTTCTGGGCAATATCATTCGCCAGGAACGCCTTGTGCTGGAACGCGTTCAGGTCAATCTCCCCGTCATTTAACGCACGGTTCGGAGCCGCATAATCCGTGAACTTCACAAGCTCCACCTGGATGCCGTCCCCGGCCAGGAGCTCATTGATCGTATCCCACTGGGCGTTGTACTCGCCCACCACGCCGACTTTTACCACCACCGTCTCCGGCGCCTGGGCGTCCCCGCTCTCCCCGCCTTCGGCCGTTGTCTGCGCGTTCGCGGCGTCCGTCTGCGGCGCGCTGTCCTTTGAGCCGCAGCCAAACAGGCTCACAGCGCATACGGCAGCCAGCGCGGCGGCAGCCGTCTTCTTCCAGATCTTGTTTGTCTTTTTCATAATCGTTCTCTCCTTTTCATCTATTGTTAGAACGCATGCCCAAATGACATGCATCATAACCATTTTTCAGACACGCTCTAATGCGTCGTTTTGCGGATGATCACATTTCCCACAAACTGAATGATACTGATAATGATCAGAATGATAATCACCGTCACCCAGCTCATGTCCGTATACCCCATCTGGTACCCGTAGCGGATGGCAAAATCGCCGAGTCCCCCGGCCCCGATCGCGCCTGCCATGGCCGTGATGCCGATGAGGCTGACAAAGGTAATCATCGTCACGCGCGTGATCCCCGGCACGCTCTCCTTCAGATAGACCCCGAAAATGATCGCCGCCGGGCCGAAGCCCATGGCCTCGCTGGCCTCAATCAGCCCTCCGTCCAGATCAGCCAGAACCGACTCGATCTGGCGTGAGAAAAACGGGACTGTGCCTGCAATCAGGGCCACATAGGACCCGGTCACCCCGGATCCGGTTCCCACAATCGCCCGGCTGACCGGAATTAAAAGCACCATTAATATAATGAACGGAATCGAACGGATCACGTCAATCGCCTTGTCAAGGATATTGTAAATGACGAGGTTCTGCAGAATGCCCCCTCTCCTGGTCACGATCAGCAGCACTCCGAAAAACAGACCCAGAAAAAAGGAAATCGTTCCAGACACAAACAGCATCTTCAAGGTCTGCCCCAGGCATTTTAAAAGCTCTCCCCCCAAACGCTCCAGGTTCGGGGCTATGGTATACAGCGCGCTCATTCCTTAATCACCTCCACACCAATCTCCAGGGAATGAATGTAGTCCATGGCCTTTTTCATGGCCTGCGTCTCCCCGCTTAAGGTCACCACCAGCTTGCCCAGCGGCTTGCCCTTGAGAAAATCAATATTTCCATAGATAATATTGGCCCGTATGCCATATGCGCCGGCCAGATGGGAAATCAGCGGCTCTCCGGCATTGTCACCGGAATACGTGAGAAGCAGCATCCGATCCCCGGGCCTTATCTCTGTCAGCTCATGCTTTTCCTCAATGAGCTCATGGATCTTGCGGATATTGCTGGCTGTCTCAATGAAATCTTTTGTGATCGCCTCCCCGGGATGGCAGAACACATCCACGGTACGGCCGGATTCCACCACAACGCCGTTCTCCATCACGGCTACCCGGTCGCAGATATCCTTTACCACCGCCATCTCATGGGTAATAATCACAATCGTAATCCCCAGATCCTCATTCACCTTCTTGAGAAGCTTTAAGATAGACTGCGTTGTCTGCGGATCCAATGCGCTCGTCGCCTCGTCGCACAAAAGAACCTTGGGATCATTCGCCAGGGCCCTGGCAATCGCCACCCTCTGCTTCTGCCCTCCGGAGAGCTGGGACGGGTAGGCATCCCTCTTATCGCCCAGGCCCACCAGCTCAAGGAGCGACAGGATCTTCTCCTTCCTCTCCTCTTTTCCCAGCCCGGACTTTTTGAGCGGAAACTCAATGTTCTGGTACACGGTCCGGGAACGCATTAAGTTAAAATGCTGGAAAATCATGCCGATCTTTCTCCGGATCTCACGCAGCTCCTTTTCATTTAACCCTGTCAGCTCCACCTCGTCGATCCACACGCGCCCGGCCGTCGGCCGCTCCAGAAGATTCATGCACCGGACCAGCGTGGACTTGCCCGCGCCGGAAAAACCGATGATCCCGAAAATCTCCTTATCCTGTATCTCCAGACTGACGTCCTTAACGGCATGAACCCGGCCCGAGGCGGCGTCAAAGGTCTTGCTCACCTGCTCTAACTTAATCATAGTCTGCAGCTCCTTCCTCACTTTCTCATTTCCTTTTGCAGCCTGTCTTTCCTTGCAGCCAATAAAACAACAAAAAAGCTCCCGCCCTGTATTAGGACGAAAGCAATTGCTTACGCGGTACCACCTAATTTCACCCGCCGCTCGCGCGAAACGGATCTCTTCAAGTACGGCCTTTCTGGCTTATACTCTATCGCTGTAACGGGCGCAGCCCGGCATGATCTAAACGTAACGCACTCAACCATGCGGCTCCGGGACCATCTTCATAAGCCTGCCTTTACTCCCTCTCAGCGCCGGGAGCTCTCTGTGAAAGGCCGGGATTACTACTCTTCCCTTCAACGTCTTTGCTGGTAATTGATTTATCAACTTTTGAATATAGTATTGCATTTTTGCGGGTTTGTCAAGTGTTTTTTGCGGGAGGCGCCTAGTGTTCCATCCGTCCAGTAATTGGATTGTCAGTGCCGAATATTTTGTCAGCCTGCAAGGCGGAGGAAGGAGGCGATGCGGTGGCATCGTTGACTGACGACAACGCAGCAGATGGCAAAATAGGCGGTTCTGACAATCCAATTACTGGCTGGATGGAACACTAGGCCTCTGCCTCCCACGCCACCCTGCTCCCGCGCTCGTCCTTCCTCACCACCAGCCTGCGCCCGATCTGCTCCTTCAGCTCTGTTACATGGGAGATGATCCCCACCAGCTTCCGATCCCCGGCCAGCCCCTTTAATATCCGGATAGCCTTCATCCGTGATTCCTCGTCCAGGCTTCCGAAGCCCTCGTCGATGAACATCGCGTCGATCTTTACGCTTCCCGCTGCATTCTGGATGATATCCGCCATTCCCAGCGCCATGGCCAGGGCGGCCATGAAGGCCTCGCCGCCGGACAGGGTCTTTACATCCCGGCTCTGGTTCTGCAGCATACTGTATACATCCAGATCGAGCCCCGCCTCTCCCTGACGGCCCAGGCGCTCTAAGTCGCGGCATTTGAGCAGGAAGCTCCCGTCGCACATGACTTTTAAGCGCTGGTTGGCGGCGTGGATCATTTCCTTAAAATAACGGCGCTGGATATAGGTCTGGAAATCGAGGCGCGCCGGCTTTACATTTCCGTCCGCGGTGTTATAAAGGATCTCGATCTCCTGCTTTTCTCCGTCTATTTTCCGGCGTTCCCCGAACAGCGCACTCAGACGCGCAAGGCCCGTCTCGTTGGCGGTCCGCATCGCCGAGAGCGCGCCGCTCTCCTGCTCGCAAGCCTCCCGCTTTTTAGTCAGCGCGGCGAGCGCTTCCCGCAGCGTCTCCAGGGATTCGCGTTTCAGCCCTCTTGTTACGGCTTTTAAGCTCTCGCAGTTTGTCCTGGCCTCCAGACAGGCGTTCTGGTAGGCGCGGATCCGGCCTTGAAGCTCCTTCTTCTCGTCTTCTGTGAGAAGGGCGGCGCGGCAGGCCGCTTCGTCGTCAAAGCCCTGCCGCCTGCAGAGGGCGGCTTCCTCTTTTATGAGGGCCAGACGCTTTGTCTCCAAAGCCTGCCGCGTCTGCTCTTCGGCGGCCAGGCGGCCGGCTGTCTCGCTCTTTTCGCTGTTTTTTGCCTCATAACAGGAGGAGGCCTCTCTCAGCGCCTGCTCCAGGGACGTAAGCGCGTCTGCCACGCGCGCTCTTTCGTCTGCGGCCTCGCCCTGGCTCTCCCACTTTAAATGTTTTTTAAGCTGCAGCCGTTCAAGCTCAAGCTTTGAGAGGGCGCGCTCCCCTTCCTCCCTGGCAGCCGTAACCGACGAACGCTCTGCGCTTATCTGCTGCTTCTCTGTATCAAGACGGTCCAGGCGCGCAGACAGGGCGCCCCGGGCGCTGCTCTGCGCCTCCAGAGCCCGGCGGGCAGAGATAAGCGCTTTATACGCCGCCTCTTCCTCCTCAAGGCTTCCCGGCGCGCTGTATGCGTCTTTTGGCTCTGTTATGGCCTCTGCGAGTTCCTTTTTCTGCTCCTCCTGC
Organism: Clostridiaceae bacterium; assembly: GCA_009911305.1. Taxonomy (GTDB): domain Bacteria; phylum Bacillota; class Clostridia; order Lachnospirales; family Lachnospiraceae; genus Otoolea. The sequence goes on from QXXC01000012.1 coordinate 82,229, forward strand.
CGTTTTTTTAATGCCTCCAGGCGCCCGCGCCGCTTCTGGCAGGCCAGGGCCGCTTCTTTCAGCGCCTCGTCCGCCTGATTCCTGCGCCTTCTGGCTGCCTCGACCTTTTGCTCCGTCACGTCCTCCCCGCTCAGAAGCGCCTTGCTGGGGTGATGCACAGAGCCGCACACCGGGCACGCCTCCCCCTCCTTAAGCTCCGAGGCCAGGATGCCGGCCTGTACGGAAATGAACTGCCGGTTTTTGAGGCGGTATTCTTCCTCCGCGCTGTCGTATTTCTTCTGCGCTTTTTTCAGGCGCTCCTGCTCCAGGCAGAGCGCCTGCGCCTCGCGTTTTTCTTCCTCCTCCAGCTCCAAAAGAGCCTTCAGACGCCGCAGGCGGAGGCGCTGGCGCTCTTCCTCCCGCTTCGTCTCCTCCAGGCGGATTGCCGCCTCCATGGCCTGTTTCACGGCCGTCTCCAGACGGCTTTTCTCCGCCTCAAGCGCGGACAGCGTTTTCTCAAGCTCGGTTTCACGCCTGTGAAATGTCTCCTGCCTGCGTTTCTCTGCTGAATAAAGGGCCTCCTTCTGATCCAGCTCCTCATAGGCGGGCATGGCCTCGTCAAGCCGCGCAAGCTGCGCCTCCAGCCCCGGCCGCCGCCTGCTCAGCGCCGTCTCAGCCTCCTCCCGGGCCCTGCCGGCCGCCTCTGCGGCTTCCCGGCGCTTGTCAAGGCTTTTCTGAAGCGCCGTGATCCGTGTCCCGCACGCCGTGCATTCCGCTTCGGCCTCCAGGCGCTGGATCTCAATTTGGCGGACCGGCTCCGCCTGTCCGGCGCGGGCCAGGCGCTCTTCTTCCTGTGCAAATGCCTCCCGCTGCGCCTCCAGCTCCAAACACCGCTGTTCGGCCGCGGCAAGGCTGTCCAGCATCCCGTTATGCTTCTCAGCCTCATTCAGCCGCTGCCCGCCTGCGGCCATGTCCGCAATCAGGGCCGCCAGCCTGCGCCGTGCCGCCTCCTCTTCCCGCCTTGTCTCCTCCTCGATCGCCCGGAGAAGGGAGAGAAGCTCCCCGCTTCCCGTCTCCGGGCGTTTTAGGGCTTCCTCCCACGCCGCGCGGTACGGGCTTGCGGGCAGCAGGCGGATCTGCGAAAGCGCATGGAGGCAGAAGCCTTCATTCTGCTTTTGCAGCTCTGACAGCGCCTTATCCTTTTCCCTCAAAATCCGCTGGATCCGCCCGTAGATCCCTGTGTGAAAGATTCTGGAAAAGATCTCTTTGCGCTCTTTTGAGGATGCGTGGAGAAGCCTGACATATTCGCCCTGGGCGATCATGGCGATCTGTGAAAACTGAACCCGATCCACGCCCACAATCTCCTTAATCTTCTGATTGACCTGCGTCAGGGTTCCCGGAAATTCACTCCCATCCGGCAAAAACAGGGCCGCCTTTGCAAGGACCGTTGTCCTCGTGTATGCCCCGTCCCGGTTTTTCCGTCTGCTGACGCGCTCATAGGACGGGCTTCTCCGGACGCGGTAGCTCTTTCCCTGATCCGAAAAGAGCAGGTCCACCCATGTGTCCTGCGCGTCTGCGGCGTACTGGCTGCGCATCATGGCGCCGCTTCGGCTCTCTCCGCTCGCTTCCCCGTAGAGCGCAAAGCAGATGGCGTCAAAAATCGTCGTTTTCCCGGAACCGGTGTCCCCTGTAATCAGGAAAAGCCCGTGATCCATCCGCTCAAAATCAAAGCTTGTCTCATCCGCATATGAGCCGAATGCGGATACGGTTAATCGCAGCGGCTTCAAACTGTCTCCTCCTCCATCGCTTCCTCAATCACCTTCTGCATCAGGGCAATCTGCCGCTCGGTCATGGGGCAGGCCCGCATGGTTTCATAGAACTGGCAGAAGGCCGCCAGCGGGCTCTGCTCCTCGATAGGCTCCATTTCCTCTGTCAGACGGCGCTTTGTCCTTGTATTGTCAAACCGGATATCCAAAATGCGCGCATAGCGCTCCTCAAGCGGCTCCCGAAACCGCGCCGGCTCCAGCTCGTCCGTCAGTGTAATGCTCACGTAATCCTCCCCGATTCCCTGCGCGGCCTCGAGGACTTCCGAAAGCGTCCCCCGCACCCGCCGCACCCCCGGTTCGCTTGTCAGGGGAAGCGTGCGGATCTCGGGCGGCCGCCCCTTTTCCATCAGGGTAACAACGGTCACGGACTTTTTGTGAAATTCCTCGCTCACCGAATACGGATACATGGTCCCGCAGTAGCGGAAACGCTCCTCTCCCACCTTTTGCGGGCCGTGCAGGTGGCCGAGAGCGGCATAGTCAAACGCGTCAAGCGCCGAGACGTCGATGTTATCCAGCCCCCCGGCCATGAGAACCGCGGTCTCTGAGTCGCAGGACTGCGGCTGCCTGCCTGCGGCCGTAAAAAACTGATGCGCCAGGATGACGTTGCGCGCCGAGGGATCCGGCGTCTCCCGTCCCAGAACCGCGCGAAACGCGCTCTCATAATCCGTCACGGCCTCTTCCTCAAATTGATCCCGCACATGCCCGGGGCGGATAAAGGGAAACAGGTAAAAGCAGACCGGCCCGAAGGCGTCTGAAAGCGTCACCTTCTTAAGCCCCTCCCTGGAAGGCCTTCCGGCCGCAATGTGGATATTATGGCGCTCCAAAAAGGAGGACGCGTACGAAAGCCGCTCCGGCGAATCATGGTTTCCGGAGATCACCAGCACCGCCGGGCGGGAGTCCCCCTCTGCCAGCATGCGCAGGAATGCCTCAAACATGGGATACGCCTCCGCTGCAGGAACCATTTTGTCATAAATATCCCCGCAGATCAGCACTGCATCCGGCCTTTCCGCCTCCGCATACGCCGCAATCTGAGAAAAAGCCCGCTCCTGGCTCTCCCTTAGGCTGTACCCATTTAACTGTCTCCCGATATGTAAATCCGATAGATGGAAAAATTTCACGCCTTCTCCCCCTGTATTGTATGGCTCCCGGCAACCGGAGCCATCCCCCCGTAACAGACGCAGGCAGCGGCAAAACGTTCCAGTCTGCCGCTGCCTGCAGCATGATTAATCAAAAATGATCAGGGCCATGAATACCAGATCCGTATCGCCCGTATTCTCGATCCCGTGCCCCCGGCCGTTCGGGGTAAAGGTCTTATCCCCCACAGTAACCGGCCGGAGCGCGCCGTTGTCATTGTACTCTCCCTGACCCTGGATGATATAGTACGTCTCGCTTTCATTGTGATGCTCATGGTAGCCCAGGGAGCAGCCCGGCGCAATCGTAACCTCTGCAAACATCTTGCACTTGCCGTTTAACTCCTTCTCGTCCAGGATGTGCTTTATGACCACGCGGCCCTTTCCCCCATTGGCGTTTTCTTTGACAACTGTCTGCATCCTTTGTTACCTCCTTCTCCTGAATATCTGTAAACCATCTTTTAATTTTGCAATATATCTTTCAGCCGCAGCGCCCCGTACGGAACCACCGCCTCCGGAAAGCCCTCTGAATACGGCGCAATCGCATAGGGCGGGTAATAGAAGACAATCCCTTCCTCTGACAGGTAGAAGTCTGAGTCAAAGCTCACATCATCCGAAACCGTGTGCTCCAGATCCTCCGGAGACTCAAAGGCAAAGTTGCGCTCCTCGGCCAGCGCCCGGAATGCCGCCCCGGCCAGAGCCTGCAGCTCCTCCTGGCTGTTGTCCACAAGGTCAGACAGGCCCAGCCGGTTTCCTGTGGCCCTGTCGAATACAAAGTATTCTTTAAACGGCGCGCTGTGCGCGCCCCCGGTGTATTCGCTTCCCGCTGCTTCGATGCAGAAAACGGAATCGCTCTGATACGTGACATCCCCAATCAGCCATGTCAGACTCGCCTGGACGGTCGGGCTTTTCGCCAGCTCTTCTCCGTAGGCGAGAACCTCATGCTGCCGTTCTTCCATCTGGAGATTCATCCGGTAAACAGCCTCCCCCTCGCCGGACAGGACCAGACGCTCTGCGTAAATCTCGACCGTCTCGCCCTGTGCCGCCTCGCTGGGGACGCTCTTTAGCTCAGCCTCCACCCGGCCCAGGGCGCGCAGCGGCGACTCATACAGCGCAGGCTCCAGAAGCTTCGTCTCCCCGCCGAACTCCGTGCGCGCGATATAGACGCCGTCCGTCTGGATCGCCTGGCAGTACGCCGCATCACCGGAGGCGAAAAAATTGCCCCGGCCGTCCATGGCTCCCAGCATGCCCGGCTCCGTGTAAATCCGGCCGACCTGCTCCTCCTTCGCACCCTTTCCGGCCAGACGGTAAAAATGGATCTCTCCCACGATCCGCGAACCGCCGTTTGCCGAATAATACAGATATCCGTCGCGATACTGTAAAAGCGTCACAGGCTGCGCGCTCTCAAACCACAGCTCCCGTTCAAGCGTCTTAGCATCATAGCGCCAGCACCGGCCCGTTCCGTTCCCGTCCTGCAGAAGGACAAAAAAGCAGCCCTCCCCAAAGATCACCGCTGACGTATTCGTCGCCTCCGGAACCTCCCTCGCATGGCTTCCGTCCGCATCTGCGATCACCAGACAGACATCGTTCTGAACCGGCATATATCCACAGCGCTCCACATAATACGCGAGAGGCTTCCCGTACAGCTCCCGGCAGCCCTGCGGCATCTTTGCGTAAATCGTCTCAGCCGGGGAGAGTTCTCCGGTTGTCTTTCCCTCTTCGTCTAACTGATAGATAAAATTCATCTCCACGCCGGAGACATAAAGCACATCGTCCGAGACATAAATTGCCACAGGCGGCGCCACCAAATCTGCCAGATGAAGCTCTTCCCCGCTCTCTAAGTTCAGCATATGGATGCCGTAGAGGTTCGCCGACGCGATCGCTTCGTCCACATTTGTGTCAAAGTACAGGTTTTTCCCGCAGACCCAGAAGGTCTGATTGAACTCCCGCTCGCCAAACGTGCGGATCGTCTCCACCTGCCCGCTCTCCTTATCAATACAGCGGATCGCATTTCCATATTTAAAAAACAGACGCCCGTCCGCTTCCACCATGCTCGCCGCATCGCCCACGGCCGCCGCGCTGTCCTCCCCCTCCTGTAAAGGGCTGTCCGCGCCCTGTGTCTCCTCTGCAGGCATTTCCTCCGACGTCTCAGCCGCCGCCGGCTTCCGGCATCCCGCCATCGCCGCCGGCACGATCAATACCGCCGCCGCGAACGCGGCCGCCAAAAAACGTGTCAGCATGCGGCGTATCTTCCAAAAAAACGCCGTCTTCGCCCTTCCTTCGTATGCCCCGCCCTGTCCGGCGCCTCCCGCTGTGCGTAATGTTCTGTTCTGCTTCATAAAACCATGTTTACTGTCCAACCGCGCGGCGCACACCGCACGGGACAGCTCCTGCCTCCTGTTCAGACTGTTATTAGAAATCCCGTTACTACAGTGTAACCCGTTTTCCGGACATTGTCAAAACAGAAGTGCATATTTAATAAAAATGTAATAAGTGAAGGGTTTGACCCAAGGGGGCTTACTGCCTGCGGCTTTTGCTGCGCTCCAGCTCTTTTCTCAGCTCCTCCAGCAGCTCGCCCTCCGCAACCTTTTTCACTACTTCCCCCTTTCGGAAGAGAATCCCCTCTCCGATGCCGCCCGCAATGCCGAAATCGGCCTCTCTGGCCTCGCCCGGCCCGTTTACCACACAGCCCATCACCGCCACTTTCAGATCCAGCGGGTACTCCTGAACCATCGTTTCCACCTGGTTCGCCAGCCCGATGAGGTCAATTCTCGTCCGCCCGCAGGTAGGACAGGACACGACCTCAATCCCGCCCCTGCGAAGTCCCAGCGTGCGCAGGATGAGCTTTGCCGATTTGATTTCCTCCACCGGATCGCCTGTCAGGGATACGCGGATCGTGTCCCCGATCCCTTTCCCCAGGATCAGGCTCAGCCCCACGGCTGACTTGATATTGCCCGAAATCACGGTCCCGGCCTCTGTGATGCCCACGTGGAGCGGGTATCTCGTTTTTCTGGCGATCCGCTCGTGCGCCTGTACGCACATTAAAACATCGGATGACTTGATGCTGAGTACCAGGTTATCATAGCCCATGCGCTCCACCATCTCTACCTTGTCAAGCGCGCTCTCCACAAGCCCCTCTGCCGTCACCCTGCCGTATTTCCCGATCAGGGGCTTTTCCAGAGAACCGCTGTTCACGCCGATCCGGATGGGGATCCCATATTCCGCCGCCTTGTCAACCACGGCCTTCACCCGGTCCCGCGCGCCGATATTTCCGGGATTGATGCGGATCTTATCCGCCCCGCACTCGATCGCGGCAATGGCCAGGCGGTAATCGAAATGAATATCCGCCACCAGCGGGATGTGGATCGCTCTCTTTATCTCCTTAAGCGCCATGGCGGCCTCCATGTCAGGAACCGCCACGCGGATGATGTCGCAGCCGGCGCGCTCCAGAGCGAGGATCTGCGCGACCGTCGCCTGTATGTCGTCGGTTTTTGTGTTGCACATGGATTGAATCAGGATTGGATGTCCGCCGCCGATCGTGCGGTTTCCAATGCGGATTTCTTTTGTTTCATTTCTGTTTGTCATATTGTCTCCCAATCCGGATGAAACGGATGTCATGATGTCGGAGTCAAAAGGTCTTTTGACCCCTCTGATACCGGTTTGTTGCGCGGTTATGTAACGATAAGCAGTAATAAACCGGCGGCGCTGACCAGATGATTGTCTCTTATCCGGGCCGCGAGCAGATGGCGAAAATATGCGTTATTCTCTGTCTCCCTGCTCAGGCTGGAAATAATACTGAGATATTCGGTCCGATCGAGTCTGCCATGTTCAGCAAAACCGGCAAGCGCAATGCTTTGAAACATAGCAAATTTCATGCCAATATAAATCATCTTTTCCTTTGACTTCTCATAATCAGGAATCGATAAGGTGTCAGCAAAGATCCGGTATACCCAATAATTACTGTAAAAGGCATGGTAAGGTAAACAGCAGCTTTTTTTGAACGCCTCCACATCGGACAGATACCGCGCGCGATCCACTTCCGCAAAATATCGGACCGCACGCTGAACCTGGCCTTCAAAACGGCCGGTCAGAGCGAATTCGTTTGCCAGCGCCGGGAGCTGGCTCAATAATCGAAAACGGGCGTTCTCGTCCACACTTCCATTTAATTTTTCCTCCAAAGCATATAAATTCCTTTCATCCAGGCATGCGGCAATTTCCAACTGGATGGCAGGAATATCCAGACGATGCTCCTGATACATCCCGACTGCTTTCTGCAGGATCATAAAGGAGGCAAATAAACGGGCATTTAATGCAATCTGAGGGAATTCCTGGAGCATGCTGACCAGCCCCGCCCTCACGGCAGACTCAAACTGGTAAAGCTGCATATGGGCATACTCCGGCTCTGGCTCCAAATCCTCTGAAACACTGAATTCAATGACATCCTTATCCATGAGCATAGAAATCACCTCAGGGCAGGAGGCGCTCAAATATCGCTCCACAACACCTCCATATTGATTGAACGAACGGGGAAATAAGGAGCAGGTCCGGCTTAAATACTCAGGCCCCAGCCGGAGTACCACCTGACAGAGATTTTCCCTGGTCAGCATCGGGCATCTCTGCCCGTCTAAAATGACAGAGTAATATTCACCATCCTCTTTTTTCAGCCAGCCGGCTGCTGAAATGCCCAGCTCCTCCTCGTGCCGCTGCATTTCTTTGAATATATTCTTTTCAACCGGAATTTTCCAGCCAATACAGCAGCTATTCGGGCATGCGCCTGCGATACACTGAAAATCCTCAAATAAATCCACTGTGAGATATCTCATAAACTCCTCCACTTAGCGAGCCCGTATAAAAACCTGCCGCGGCTTCGCAAATATGCAAAATCATGCCGTGATCCGCCGAAAGAGCCGCCCTGTGTTCACAACGCCAAAAGCAGGCGGCCCCTTCGCAGCATTCCGGGCTACAGCATATTCCGTATATCATTAAACAGTATCAGCACCATCAGTACCATCAGAACCGCCATCCCCGCCATGTGGATCATCCCTTCCTTCTCCCGGTCCACCGGGCGGCCGCGCAGGGCTTCCAGGACGATGAAAACAAGCCGCCCCCCGTCCAGCGCCGGGATCGGGAGCAGGTTCATAACGCCTAAATTCACGCTCAGCAGCACGCACATGTTCGTCAGGTTCAGCAGCACGGCCATAAGGCCAAACTCGCGGCTTTCCTTGACGGTATTGTCCAGCATGGAGACGATGCGCACCGGGCCGGCGATGTCGTCTGCGCGCACCTGGCGGCGGACAATCATTTTCAGGCTCTCAAACGTGGTGTCCACCCAGTAGCAGAGCTCATAACAGCCATATTTGGCTGTCGTAAACACGGATTCCGATTTGCGGCGTCCGCCGTAACCGATCCCGATTAAATATCTTCCGTATTCCTCTGAAAATTTCGGCTCGATCACCGCTGTCTGCTTCTCCTGGTTCCGCCGGAATGCGATGGTCAGCGTCTCTCCGGGGTGAAAGCTGATATAATTCAGGATATCGCCGTAGTTGCGCATCCGCTTCCCATTGATATGCGTAATCACATCCCCGGCCCGGATGCCGGCCGCCTCGGCCGGATAGCCCTCGGTCACGCTGTACACATCCGTCGGCTCATAGCCCACGGCGCTGATGATAAAGCATGCGCCCAGGAAGGCCAGGATAAAATTGAACAGAGGCCCGCCTGCGATGACCAGAAACCGGGTCCATACGGAAGTCTCGTTAAAAAAGGCCCCGCGGCATTCCGGGCGCTCCAAAGCTTCCCGGTTCTCCGGCGCCTTTTGCTCCCCCTCCTGCTCCTCATCCTCCTCCAAATCTGCGTCTTCGCCCAGCATCATACAGGAGCCGCCGAACGGAAACGCCTTCAGCGAATAGCGCGTGCCGCCCTTTACCACACTGAACAGCCGCGGGCCCATGCCCAGGGAAAACTCCACAACGCCGATGCCGCCCCGCTTTGCCATCAGGAAATGGCCGAATTCATGGAAAAGGATAATCAGGCCAAACACAAGGATTGCTGCGACTAAACTCAATCTACCACCTGCTCTCTATAAAGTCATACGTCTCCTGCTCTGCAGCCAGGATCTCATCCACTGACGGGCCGGGGATCGTCCGATGGCGTTCCATGGAGGTTCGGATCATCTCCGTAATGGTAAGATACCCGATTTCCCCGTTTAAAAATTTCCTCACCGCCCTCTCGTTTGCCGCGTTGAACACCGTCGGCAGCGTGCCTCCTGCGCGGCCTGCCTCATACGCCAGGGAAAGCCCCTCAAAATTCACCATATCCGGAGCCTCAAAGGTAATTTGCCCAAGTTTCGCAAAATCTAACCGCGCGCCGGCCAGAAACCTGCGTTCCGGGTAATACAGGGCATACTGGATCGGGAGCTTCATATCCGGCGTACCGAGCTGGGCCATCACAGCGCCGTCCTCAAATTCCACCATGGAGTGGATCACACTCTGCGGCTGCACAACCACCTGCACCTCATCCATAGACACGCCGAACAGCCAGCGCGCTTCCATCACTTCCAGGCCCTTATTCACCATGGTCGAGCTGTCAATGGTGATCTTTTGTCCCATACTCCAGTTCGGGTGCTTTAAGGCGTCCTCAGGCCGGATATGTTTAAGCTCCTCCCTGGTCCGTCCCCGGAACGGGCCGCCGGACGCGGTGAGCAGGATCTTATGGATCCGGTTCTGCCGCTCTCCGTTCAGGCTCTGGAAAATGGCGCTGTGCTCGCTGTCCACCGGAAGGATCCGCACGCCCGTTTTCTCTGCCAGCGGCATAATCAGATGGCCCGCTGTCACCAGCGTCTCCTTATTGGCGAGCGCGATATCTTTTCCGGCCTCCATGGCCGCAATCGTGGGGCGTATGCCGATCATGCCCACAATGGCTGTGACCAGAATCTCATACCCGGGCATAACGGCGAGCTCCAGGAGGCCCTCCATGCCCGAAACCACCCGCACATCCAAATCACGCACCCTGAGCGCAAGCTCCTTTGCCTGCTCCTCCTCCCACACGGCTGCAAGCTGCGGGCCAAACTCCCGGATCTGCTCCTCCAGAAGGCGGATATTTCTTCCCGCGGCCAGCGCCCTTACCTCTATATCTCTATTCGCCCGGACCACGTCCAATGTCTGTGTTCCGATCGAACCCGTTGAACCTAAAATCGCAATGTTCTTCATATTCTTCTCCCTGGCCCCGTCTTAAGCCGCCGGCCCGCTGCCGTCACGTCATTCGTCACCGCAGAAACGTCACCGCAAAATAGATCGCCGGAGCCGTAAAAATCATACTGTCAAACCGATCCAGCACCCCGCCATGACCGGGAATCAGGTTCCCGTAATCCTTGACGTCATGGTTGCGTTTGATCGCCGATGCCGCCAGATCGCCGATCTGGGAAATCACGGCCGCGATCGCGCAGGCCAGCGCGCACGCCGCCCGGGGATTCTGAAGCTCTGCCATCTGCGCGCCGAAAACGGACGCAAACAAAAAGCCCAAAAGCGCCGCTCCGGCCACGCCGCCCACAGCCCCCTCAACCGACTTTTTCGGGCTTAAAACCGGAGCCAGCTTATGCTTTCCGAACAGCATCCCCGCACAGTACGCGCACGTATCGCAGCCCCAGGAGCTTAAGAAAATCAGCCACGCTACGTAACGCCCGTCCGGCATTTCCCGCACCTGGTACAGATAGGAAAGCATAATTCCCAGATAAAAAATCCCCAAAAAGGCGGTCGTCACCTGCTCTGTTGTGTATTCGGGAAATGTAAACACATAGATCGTCATGAGCAGCATCAGGGCCGCAATCGCCAGCAGCGTCACATAGCGCTCTCCCTCAAACCACACGATCCCATAGTACGACACACAGGCCAGATAGCCAGCCAGCCCCAGGGGCTTTTTCTCGATTTTCATCACGCGGTACAGCTCAAACATCCCTGTCAGGGAAATCACCGCCGTCACGCAGTAAAGGAGTATTCCCCCTGTTGTCATCAGTATGACAGCCAGCGCTACAAGCACCACCCCACTTATCAGCCTTGTCCTGAACATGGCCCACCTCCCTGTTCCATCCTGCCTTCACTTCCACCACAGATTCTGCAGACATCCGCTGCCGGAAGCGTGTCTGAAACATCCTTCCCGCTGTCTGCGCGCCCCGCTCTCAGACGCCGCCAAAGCGCCTTTCCCTCTGATTGTAGCGGGCGACTGCTTTTAAGAGCTCTTCTTTATTAAAATCCGGCCACAGGCAGTCCGTAATATAAATCTCACTGTAAGCGAGCTGCCACAGCAGATAATTCGACAGGCGCAGCTCCCCGCTTGTGCGGATCAGCAGATCCGGATCCGGGATCCCGGCTGTATCCAGATATGACGCAACCGTCTCCTCTGTCACATCCTCCGCCGCCAGGGCATTCTCCCTGCATGCCTCCATCATCCGGCGCGCCGCCCTTGTGATCTCATCCCTTCCGCCGTAATTGACGGCAATCACAAAGGTCATGCCTGTATTATCCTTTGTCTTTTCTTCCACGCGGTCCAGGCCCTCGATGATATCCCGGTCAAAGCGCGTGCGGTCCCCGATCATCTTCACTCTCACATTGTTGTCGGCCGCCACCTTTAAAAGGCGCTTTAAATAAAAGCGGAAGAGCTGCATCAGAGCCCCGACCTCCTCGGCGGAGCGCTTCCAGTTTTCCGTTGAAAAGCCGTATACCGTCAGATAGCCCACGCCCAGCCTGGCCGCGTCCTCCACGATCTGCTCCAGCGTCACGCAGCCCTGCTTGTGCCCGGCCGTCCTGGGCAGCCCTCTCTTCTTCGCCCAGCGCCCGTTTCCGTCCAAAATCAGGGCTATATGGCGCGGCATGTTTAAATTGCTTCCCTCGTTCTCCATCTGATGTTCCTCCAACGTAAAATCAGGGGCAGTCATCCTGCCCCCTGTACCTTCAGGCGCTTCGCAGCCGGATTATACGGTCATAATCTCCTGCGTCTTCGCTTCTACCGCTTTATCGATCTTCGCAATCATCTTATCCGTCAGCTTCTGGATCTTATCCTCAGCCGCCTCCTGATCGTCCTCGGAAATCTCCCCGGCCTTCTCCATCTTTTTGATGGTCTCATTCGCATCGCGGCGGATATTGCGGATCGCCACCTTTGCGTTCTCGCCCTTTTTCTTCACGTCCTTTGCCAGATCTTTTCTGCGCTCCTCCGTGAGCTCCGGGAAAATAAGGCGGATCGCGCTCCCGTCATTGTTCGGGTTGATCCCCAGATCCGAGGTCAGGATCGCTTTCTCGATCGGCTTAAGCAGGCTCTTGTCCCACGGCTGGATTAACAGCATCCTCGGTTCCGGAACGGAGATATTGCCCACCTGCTGAAGAGGCGTGGGGGATCCGTAATAGTCCACTCTCAGCTTGTCCAGCACATGCGGGTTCGCCCGTCCCGCGCGAATCGACGAATATTCGTTCTGCAGCGCATCGTAGGACTTGTTCATCTTCTCTTCGTAAACCTTAATCTTTTCCTCCATCATGAAACCTCCTCTTATGCGGTAACTACCGTACCATTTATTTTTCCCTGCATCGCGTTTGCAATACCGTCCTTCTCTGCAAGGCTGAACACAGCCATCTGCACATGGTTCTCCATGCACATGATCGAAGCCGTCAGATCCACTACGGCCAGCTTCTGATCAATGACCTCCTGGATGGAGATCGTATCATACTTCCTGGCATCCGGATTGAGCTTCGGATCGCTGTCGTATACGCCGTCCACCGCCTTGGCCAAAAGCATGCAGTCCGCCTCCATCTCAATCGCCCGGAGCGCCGCCCCGGTATCTGTCGAGAAATACGGATGGCCGGTCCCGCCGGCAAAAAATACGATGACGCCTTTTTCAAAATATTTATTGGCCCTGTCCTTGGAAAACAGCTTGGTCATAGTCCCGCACTCAAAGGGGGTGAGTATCTGCGTCTTCATCCCTGCGCTTCTGAAAATCTCCGATACGTAGATGCAGTTCATCACAGTGGCCAGCATCCCGATCTGATCCGCCCTCGTGCGGTCAATCGCGCTGCTGTCGCGTCCTCTCCAGAAATTGCCGCCGCCGATCACGACGCCGATCTCGATCCCGCTGTCTGCCGCTTTCTTTACCTGCCTGGCAACCTCTGTTACTGTGGCCTCGTCAAAGCCGGTTTTCTTTTCGCCCGCCAGAGCTTCGCCGCTCAGCTTCAGCAATACTCGTTTCATTTTCATCATTCGGTTCTTCTCCCTGATTTCTCATAGCGCTTAAAGCGTTTATGGAGATTATACCACAAAATATGTGTTTGTGCGATCTGTTTTTTTATTTTGATCCGGGAGCCGCATGCACAGCCGGCTGCAGGGCCTTTGGCCGGCTGTGCTTGAAGCCGGCTGCTGTCACGCGCGCATGGCCTGCCTGCTTTGAACGCGCATCCGCTGAAAGTATGCCCGGTTCTGCTTCACTGCCCCGCTGTCCGGCTGATACCGGCCCGCCAGCTCATTGAAGCGCTCCGCCTCCTCATACCGCCCCTGGCGGTCCAGGCATACCGTGAGCTGGAGCGCCGGTATCTCCCGCTGGTACTGCGGCTCTACAAACGCCCCGGCTCCGGCCGCATACGGCGTATCCATGGCCTGTCTGTACCAGTATTCCGCCTCGGAAAGCCTTCCCGTATCCAGACAGATGCTTCCGATTTCACAGCAGACAGCCGGCCTTGGAAGGCCGTAGCAAAACGTGTGGAACAGACAGTCAAGCGCCGGTTTCTCCTTTCCGAGACGCCTTAAACAGACGGCGCAGAAACGGCAGGCGTCCGCCAGGTTTTCCACCCACGCGCCGTCCTCCTTTGTCTCCAGAAGTTCCCTGAATACCTCCACCGCCCTCTCATAAAGGCCGTGGTAGTACAGCTCCCGCCCGTAATAAAACTGATGGCGCGCATTCAGCGTCTCCCCCTCCCGGAGCATGGCCTCATAAATGTTCAGATTCCGCTTTGTGTAGGCCTTTTTTACCGAACGGTGATCGATCCGGATATCCGAATACAGGATCCGGCCGCCTCCTGTCCCATCGGGCCAGGCCTTAAGGCCCTTTCCAATGTCAATCACCTCATGCACGCGTCCTTCCCACCGAAGGCCCGCATCGCGCCTCACCAGGCGTTCACGGTCAAATAAAAACGCCGGCCGGCCTGCGCTGTCAAAGGACGTTGCATACTTCATCATAACCGCTAGGACATCCGGCTCCAGCTCCTCCTTCAGCTCGATGAGCCTGCGCCTCTCCGAATCCTGCATCACGTCATCCGCGTCCAGCCACATGCAGTAATCCATGGAGGCCCTGGCAAAGGACGCGTTGCGGGCCGCCGAGAAATCATCCGTCCATTCCACGTCAAAAATCTGCTCTGTATAGCGTGCAGCCGTCTCCTTCGTCGCATCCGACGAGCCTGTGTCCGCGATAATAATCTCATCCGCGACACCCTTTACGCTGTCCAGGCAGCGCCCCAGCACGCCCTCCTCATTTTTCACAATCATACAAAGGCTGATCGTCGCCATAAACCGCCGCTTTCCAATCCTCTTTTACTACACTGTATGCAGGGCAGGCGCAGCAGGCTACTGCCCGTTGTCCGGATCCTCGTCTTCCCCGGACTCATAGCTGATAAATTCCCTTGAGGAAACCTTCTTCCTCTGGCGCTCCTCCTCCACCAGGGTGGAAAGCTGCTCCTTAACCTCCCCGCTCCTTTTAATATTGGACAGTTCAAAATTCGACAGGCTGGAATCACTGGAAATGATCTGAATCGTTCCCAGCCCAAACATGCGCTGAAGAATACTGCGCCGAAGCACCAGATCCTTGATCCGGTAAAGGCGCACCTCATCCTCGCGCAGATTCAGAAACCCGCTCTTTACAAAGAGGCGGTCCTCCGTTAAGCGGTATGATGTAAAGGTCCAGGGAAGGCCGCACCAGAGGCGCCTGCGATCCGACCATATAAGCTTTGTTTCCATGAACAGAACTCCTTTCTTTTTATATGAACTTAATTGATGGAAATATTTCAGTTCCTTTTGGCAATATTATACAGCATAAACCGCTTGAATGGAACCGCCTTTCTGAGAACTTGTTCATAAGATTTCGCGCCTGCCGAACGGTTACGGAAGAACTCCTGACCATTCGGCAGGCGTCAAATAAGGCCGGGAATCCTGCGCGGATCCCCGGCCTTATTCTTTTCATAACGTTTCAGGTTTCATCCGTCCAGTCATTCGATGATCAGTGCCGAATGACTGGCTGGATGGAACATTCATGAGCCAGAAGTAAAGGTTTTTGCAAACCAATCGTTCCGGCCATCCCTCTGTCACAGCAGATAGTTGTTCTCTTTGTCCGCCACCTGCAGGGATGCCAGCGTATACGCCGCATACCCTTCGGCGACAAGCGGCTCCAGCTTACACAGGGCTTCAGCCTCCTCATAGGTCTGTGTTTTGAAGATAACCAAACCGGCAGCGCCCGGGCAGCCTTTGAGCGGGCCGCAAAGCGCTATTTTTCCGGCGTCGTCTAAATTCCTGAGATTCTCTACATGCCTTGCAATGACTGCTTTCGTAACCTTGTTATAGGATTTTCCTCTTTTTATGGTCATGACATATAACCATTTTTCCATGCGCTTACCTCCGTTTCTGTATCAATATACGCCCAGAATCTCACCGCGCCTGTCTTGCGGCTGCGGGCGCTTCTTATGCTGCAGCTATACAATAACATATGGAATGCGACATGTAGCTGTCGTATTTGGTGATAGTTTTACGAGCATGTGTTTCGTATTACGTTTTTATGCTTTTTATTTATCCGTAAATTCAGTTTGAAGAGCTTGCGCTTACTGTCATTCTGTTAATTTGAAAATTTCCGAAGTGTCCTGGAGTATGCTGCGTGTTCGATACTGCCGCTCAAATCACTTCTTCCGGACAGGGAAATAGATCTCTGTCTCCCAGTCTTCCGGAGACAGCGACTGGAACTGCGTTTTGATATACCTCTCAAACGGCGCTCCTGCGTACTCATAGCCGTTCCCGATGATCCAGGATACAATCGCGCCGTATGCCTCAGAGAGCGTGGAATATCCGCCATGATGCACGGTCATTGCACATTGCATTGGCTCTATAACCGCATCCGCCTTTTCCTTTTCCCTGATCTCAATAAATACTTCCACATCCGATGATTCATGGCTGAATTCCTCGTCATAGTACCTTGCGCCGGTAATTCCCGTAGGCGTAATGCCCTCCTTTGGCACACGTTCAAAGAGTATCCCGTAATACTTACCGAATTCATCAACCCCCATAACCGCACGGTTTGCCAGCACATTCATTGCCGGAGAATCCTTGATTTCAATTGTGTAGCTCTTCTGGTACGTCATAATATCACCTGTCCTTTCAAATACGGAAATATGTGTCTGGAGCTCGTTCAGGATCATGGCCATTTCCTGCTGCTCTGCTTTCAGCTTTTCCTTCTGCTGACGAAGCCTGGCTGTGAGCTCCTTTTGATCCGAAATGGCAATCAGGCGCTGTATCTCTTCCAGAGAAAAGCCATATCGTTTCAGACGCTGAATATAGTTCATCCTGTCAATCTGCTCAATACAATAGTACCGGTAGCCTGTAAAACGATCCACCTCTGCCGGCGCTAAAAGGCCGATCTTGTCATAATGGTGGAGCGTTTTCACGCTGACCTGGCAAATCTTAGAAAATTCCCCTATCTGCAGCATCCCCTGATACCTCCTTTCGTGATGATTGATCCGAATCTGCTGACAGTATATATCCTGACCTTGGGGGAGGGTCAATCCCCTTTTTCAGATTTTACAGAAACATATCAGCGCTTATTAATGATTTTATCAATGATCCCAAAATCCACTGCTTCTGCTGCTGACATATAATAATCGCGTTCTGTCGCCAGGGCAATTTCTTTGATGCTTTTTCCGGTATTCTCCGCTAAAATGCGGTTCAGACGCGCTTTGCTTTTCTGTATGTGATCAGATACGATTTTTATATCTGCTGCCTGTCCCTGAATACCATTTCCATGAATAGCCGGCTGATGTATCATGATTTCTGCATTTGGCAAAGCGAAACGCTTTCCTTTCGTACCGCCGGCTAATAGAAAAGCTCCAAAACTGGCTGCAAGACCAGTACAAATCGTCGAAACATCACATTTTATATATTGCATTGTATCATAGACAGCAAAACCGGCTGATACAGAACCGCCAGGACTATTGATATACAACTGAATATCCTTTTCAGGGTCTTGTGCTTCCAAAAACAGCATCTGAGCCATGATCAGATTCGCTGACACATCGCTCACTTCTTCCCCTAAAAAAATAATTCGGTCGGATAATAACCGCGAAAATATATCATAACTCCTTTCTCCATGACCGGTTTGTTCAATAACATAAGGAATCATATTCATGCGGCAAGCTCCCTTCGTTCTGCAATACATTTGTAGTTGGGAATACACGAACTGCACATAGTTATTTTGTTTTGTTTTGGCGTGAAGATTCCAATATTCCTGTAAAGTTTGGGCGGATATAAATACACTTGTTTAAAAGCAAATGAAAATGACTGCTGTGTATCGTATCCGGCTTCGTACGCAATCTGCATGATCGGTTTATCTGTTTTAACCAGCTTTTCAGCAGCAACCGTAAGCCTGCGGTTTTGTAAATATTTATATATGGTAGTTCCTGTATACTCTGTAAACATACGATTTAGATGGAATTTGGAATAACCAATATTGATTGATATATTATCAAGGCTGACTTCTTTCTCTAAGTTTCTCTCAATAAAATCTATGACTTTTTTTATAACTTCTTTTTGATCTTTCATTGCATATCCTCCTTGTGTCCTGAATCTATTATAGCAAATTTCAATGTACATGTCTTAATAAAAAGTGCTGTTTTGACGGTCATTCTGTTCGTTCCGGGTATACTCCCGGCCGGCTGTCCTGTCAGTCCCGCTGCACTTCTCCTCTGTCAGATCGAGCGGAGCGAATATGTCGGCGTTCCGTTTTTTTGCAGGCGCCCTCCCCCCTCTTAAAAGGTGAAATAGGGAAGTACCCTGGTTTTCCACGATACTTCCCCTGAAATTTTCCCTCTCTCTGTTAAATTTGTAACCGTTTTTACCATTACCCATACGCAGTCCCTAAATGGGTTCCGATCCTTAACCAGATGATTGTTCATAAGCGATGACCCTATTGCATGCGTTCCCTGTGGGCATTCCTGTGATGACTAAATCGAACAAATGTATTCAATCGCCATGGTTTTTACTTTACTTGCTTCCGGGTAATCCGTGCTTCTAAAATGCTCTCTCAACAAATCTATACAAAAATTCTCTTTTGAGAATTCCTGAAGCTTATACCACTCATCCTCTTCCAGAATCCTGGAAGGCTGGTATTCAACCGCGCCTTCCAAGTCGTCTGGTATTTGATACAATCCTGCTCTCGAAAATAGTTTCTCGTTTTGCATCGTTGGTAATCTCAGCTGGACGGCCAGAACGTTCATCATCAAATACAGCAAGGTTAATTCCGCTGTTGAGATAACGGTCAATGCAGCGGCGGACGGTATTCACGCTAATGCCAAGGCCATCTGCAATCGCTTTGTCTGTTTTGGCTTCAGATTTCCATAACAACATACGGGCACGGTCAACAGCCTGTGCCTGAATAGTTCTGGTTTTAATCAATGATTTCAGACAGGCACGTTCCTCATCTGATACTGTTATACTATAAGGTAATGCTGGCATAATTGACCTCCACAAAATGTATTGATTAAGTCCATTATACCAGATGTTGAAACTATCAACAACTTAATTTATGTTATACTAGTACATCGAATAATTAATAACGCATAGTTTATAAAGTATGTTATAATATCATTATAAAAAGTCAAATGGAGGCATAATG
>QXXC01000135.1 GCA_009911305.1 Clostridiaceae bacterium
CTGTGTTTCAATTTTCAGGGCCTCCAGGCGGGATATATGAAATTTTGCAGAGGCATTTTCCAGCTCCTTCATCCAGCCGCCTGTCAGGGCATTTTCTTTCCCGTATCTGATATAATCCCTGACATCCCACTTAAATTCTTTTAGCTCAGATCCGGAAAGCATCTTCCGCGCTTCTGCCATCGACACGCTGTTATTGGACGCGAGGCGCTGATACCATGTGCTGATTTTGCCCTCAATCTCTTTCTGCGCCTGCTTATACTGCCTTTCGATCTCAGGACAGATGGCGGCCGCTTTCCGGTTCTGGGCCGCTTCAAGCTGAATAAAGCGGTGCCTCCAGTATTCCCTGTTATTCACTTACCGCACCGCCTTTCAGGAAGCGGGGAACAATCAAAACATCAAACTTCTTTATCTTCGCCCGGATCACCTTCCTTCTTTGACGGGGACTCCCCTGGCTGGCTGTCTGCCTTTCCCGCCTGCCGGAAAGGGTTATACCCCTGCTCCCGCTCAAACTCCGCTTGTTCTTCCTCTTTCTGTTTTTTCAGCCGTTCCAGTTCCTTCATTGGATCGTCAATCCAGGGATGCTGCCCTATGATAGTTTCATCCGAAAGAATACCCACGGACTTTGAACAATTTTCAATCGCTTCCGTTTCGTTTATCAGAATATCCCGGTTGAAGATAATATCCACCTTTTCCCCTTCAAAGTCCCCCTTCCCGGTGTTGGCAAAGTGGGCATTGACAAACCAGAGAATTTCTTCAAAAGCTGCCTGAAACTCTGTTTCCATGTCGTTAGCGTCAAGGTCAATATCAGAATACATGGATTGAATATTCATCTGGTTGGGGTTGCCAGAAAGCCTATCATCCTTTGCGTCATAACCCATAGCGTTTTCAATCAGGGCTTTCTTGAATATCTCCACAATGACCTTGTAGTTTTCAGCATTCACTGTGATTTCAAGGGTTTCAACTCCCCCGCCCACGTCCCCGCTGCATCTGATCTTTACCGCCCCGAAAGTGGCAAGGTTACGCCGAAACTCTCCCAAATCCTGCCCGTCATAATTTTTCAGGACCAGGATTGTGTTGCGGGAATCTTCCTGCATATTGTTTTCAAAATCCGAAAGCATGACATTGATCCCGTCCTGCAAGGATTTCACCTTTTTCAGAAGGGGAATTTCTCCTTCGTTGTACTTCAAGGGAATCAGCGGTATCTTCTCCCAGTTCAGCCAGGTAGCTTTCCCCTCTCCGTTTGTGGCGGTGACATAGGGACTTTCAAAGTTTTCGTTTTCTGTGCTTACATCCGGAATTAGGGTTTCGCCGTCCAGAATAAACTTGTGAATCCCGGTCAGATCATATACTTCCACCTTTTCAAAAACCTTTGGGACAGTCCCTTCATATCCCATCACCAGATATAACCTAACCGCAAAATCAAGGATAGTATGTTCACTGTCTTTCCAGAAGGGAAGTATTTCATAGGACGGGAACAACCTGAAAGCCAGTTCCCCGGCATCTGTGTAGTAAGGGTATAACCAAGCTATTCCCCCGTTCAAAGCAGCCTTTCCCCCGTTTTTCAGGGTTTTCATGAACCGCTTGTTGAACACCTCCTTCAAAAGTTCGATATATTCTGTGTTCTCTCCCTCAATAACAAATGGCTGTCCCAGTAAATAATTGGCTTTCTGATTCACCATCTTTGCATATTGGTTATCAATCAGGCGGTTATTCGGAAGATTATCAATCACCTGCAGCTTGCCGCCCTCACCTATCATGGTTCGCTCCCGTTTCAGAATGTCATGCTCATTGTCATAATACAAATGTCCCCTGATCTGCATGATCCGCTGTGGACTGTTCTTCCAGAGGGAAATCTCTTTTTCCAGAAATTCCTTGTCACTCATGCGGCTGCCAGCTCCCTGCAAGATCAGATTCGTAATCTTGTTTGTCAGGAAGTCAACAAAGTTCAGCATACGTTTCCCCCTCTTCCAAATATTGCTCAACAAATAGAAAAGCCCGGAAACATCACTGTTTCAAGGCCGTTTGTTACTAATGTTATATTTTTATTCAAAGCTGAAAGCGTCCCCCATACTGAAATCCTCCATGGCATAGCGCATCGCGTCCATCAGATGATTAAAGTCATCAATTGGCTTATTCAGCCGTTTTCCGGTCTTTGTGTCCGTGTCCCATGTATAATTGCTTATCTCCGTAATAAAATTGACACAACGGGGATGGACAATGATGTGAAAATCCTGTAGGAAATCAATACCATTATTTACGCTGTCCTTTCCCTTCCTGGCCTGCTGGATATGGCAAAGGCCCAGGTCATACAGGCGGTCAATGCTTTTCGGCTCTGCTGCTTCGGC
>QXXC01000136.1 GCA_009911305.1 Clostridiaceae bacterium
CCCCTTGACCGGGTATTGATATATACGCCGGGTATTACCTTGTTCTGGCTTGTCCATGTGCCTCCTGCCATGTTTTCCACTTCCTTTCTTTATTTTTGTATAAAAAGAACGCCCCGAAGGACGTTCGGATTATTATTTATGGTATTTTTTATATTTGCTACCTTGAAGCCCTGTTTATATCCGTTTTCTGAAAAATATTCCTCTGAAGCAAATCCAGCACCTCTGTCATAAATTTCCTAACAAGTTTTTTTTCTGACCATAGCCGAGCCCCCATTAACTCCTGGCGAAACTCCATAAATTCTTCACTTGTCATCTTCTGGCACTCTTCCTGAAGCTCTCTTATCATTGGCACAATCATTTTACAAAATTCTCTGTGAGACATCACGCCACCTCCCGATAAACTACCGTATAGGTTTTCTGATTCCCTTTGGAATCAACATAAGGGATTTTAGTCGGGTAATTACTATCAGCTAGCCACTTCCTGACTTCCTCAATTACGGATGGTTTATACTGGAGCGTCATATCATCATGTCCGTTCCGGCTGAAAGCTGTCGTCACTATCTCGCTATCAGCAATATTAAGCTGCGCGATGATAGCGCTTACGGCCTGGTTATGGGGCTTACCGCTGGAGGAAAGGATTCCGAGCTCCCTCGCTATCTCCGTACAGTCGTATAGCTTCGGCATGTATTCCTCCGTAACCAGCGGAATCTTAACCTCATACCCTAATTCCGTATAAAGCCGCTTTACCTCTGCCGCTATGTATACGGGTTCTACCTTTGCACGTTCCAGGGTTCCCATGACGTTCTTTACCATCATATTCACGGATGACAGGGAGAGACGCCCGGACTGAACTTTCCGCTTTGCCTCATTCTGCTGAACGGCTTTAAAATAAGATTTCACAAGCTGGCGCTGAACATTCCAGGCTAAATCATCAGTAAAAGACTTTACCAGCATGAGGTAGCCGGATTCTGTGATGAGGGTGAGGCCGTTTGGAGCGGCGATACCATACTCTCTTTGGGCTTCGTCCGTTTTTCGGACGAAGTAATCTTCGCCTTCAACAAAATGTTTCTTGTTATCATTGAACCTCTTTCTAGCTGTTCCATCTGCTCTTTCATGTACAGTATCAATGTCCTTAAAAGTAACTACTCTCTGCCCGTTGAAATCTTTGATGGCTACATTCTGATTGTTCACTTTTACTACTTTTCCCGACATAACAAAATCTTCCTTTCTAAAAATTCTTGATTTTCCAGAAAGAAAATGTTACACTGAATGTATAAAATCCTTTCTGGATTTGTGGATTGAGTAAACACGTCGCTCGCCAAAGTCAGCGTGTTTGCTCTTTTTTTGTTTCAAGTTCCTTTTTCACAAGCCTTACAACAATGTCGGTCACAGTCGTATCTTGACTGACGGCATAATGTTTAAGTGTCTTATGTAATGAATCCTCTATCTTTACAGCTAAAGTTTTCATATATCCTCCTTTCGATATATATCATAATTTTAAATATTTATTTTGTCAAGAATATTTTTATTTTATTTTTAGTTTTTAATTTTATATTTATTGATATATTTATATTTATATGGTATTCTATATATAAGGAGGTGTCTTATGGATAATACATTTTCAAAACGTCTTAAAGGATTGCGTACTTCATTAAGCTTAACTCAGTCCGACTTCGCCAAAGAAATAGGTACTACCCAAGCTACATTATCTTCTTATGAAAATTCTAGTAAGCTTCCTTCCATAGACTTACTTATATCCATTGCCAAAAAATATAATGTATCTATTGATTGGCTTTGTGGCTTACAAAATGGGCCTACTACCGCTCAAACAATTTCAACCTATTCTGATATCATTAGTGTATTATCAAATATTGGTGTTTTAGATAATCTAAAAACATCCATCTCAATTATTAATAAGTCAAACCCTGACTTAGAAGAACACGCAGAAGCTGAAATTACTATTGATGATGGAGTTATCGTAAGATTTTTTGAAGAATGGATAGATGTTTTAGCACTATGTAAAAAATCTCCTAGCGGAAAAAAACTTTACGATATATGGCTTAAGGATATTCTCGAACGCTATGATCTTCCAATCAAAATCAATCCTACAAAACGACACTGTGACCTTCCTTTCAACTAAGCCACCCACCACCGAGTAGGTGGCTCTTTTTTCTATTCTCCTTTCATTACTTTGTCTAAAACCGCCTTCGCCTCAGATATGGAATAGGCCGGCTCCGTCAGGATTATTTTTGCAAAATCCCTCTGGTAACCGGCCAAATACCTGCTTTTTAAAAGTTTTTCAGTCCGGTATCTCTTTTCCGGCTCCATTTTTTCCGGTTT
>QXXC01000137.1 GCA_009911305.1 Clostridiaceae bacterium
TTTTGAAATACTCTTTTTTCCCGAAATTCCTTCATTTTGCACGGCCTTACCCTACTTCGGATATGGGGGATTATCGCTAGTTAAGCCTGATATATCACCCTATGTTGTCATACTATTTTTACTATTATTTTATTTTAATTACATTTTTTATGTCATATTCATTGATTTTCAAGCAATAGAATGTTATAGTAATAGAAGTATCTTTAGACACATGGTACCCGGGCGTACAATAAAATTTTTGCATAAATATGTAATTTAATTTATAATTATGTAATTTATTCCCCCAAACACCGCCCCCAGAACTCCATTTACCGCCAGACACAGCCGCGTGTCAGAACCCGTTTTCTGTTACTGTATTTCATCCCGGCCTGTACACCTTCAAAGCCTTACCGCACCATCTTTTCCTCTGTAAAGCCACAGGGCATCAGTAACAAAAATGGTTTTTAACCGCGCAAAAAATTTAACGCCTGCTAAATCCTGAAAATCTCCAGCCCTGAATCAGCCGGAGCGCGGCCGCTACTGCTAAAACAGCACAGTCATAATTTCATAAAGGAACTTGCACAGATTAAACATATTTATGAAACATATCCATATCCTGAAATCTATCTGTATAGATTCATAAACCACATAGCATTTCAGGTATTGCAGCTAACTAATCAGAAGCGCGCCGAAAGGCAAATCAGCGACACGTTTATCGGAAAGGAAGAAAACTACCTATGACAAATTTTCGTACTGCCGGCGAAGTTCCGGAATGCAGTGCACTGTGCGTACAGAACGAGTCTCATAGCTGCTCAGCCGACAGTGATAATGCTATTACTGTATCGATCTCTGATATCCATAACCCTGACTCCGAATCTGTTCACCCAAAATCAGACGCAGCCGCCATTGCAAATAAAACCGCTAAACCAATGCAATCCATTGATCCACCAAAAAACGCCAAACCAGTTAAACCCAACAAACAAATAAAAACCGACAACATAAATAAAACTGGTAAATCAGGCAAAACCAGCAAACCACACAACACGGACAAATCAATGAAAGCCGATACACCAAATGAAATCAGCCGGCCAGACACCTCCGACAAAGCTCCCAGGGAGCCTCCCCAGATAAATGAATTCCAGTTCCACTTATCAGCGCGGAATCTGTCGGATAACACGATCGTCTCGTACAGCTATGCGATCCGGCAATTTTTTAAGCTGTACGGAGAAATCACCCATTCCAACTTGAAGCTGTACAAATTATTTCTGATTGAGCATTACAGACCTATGACGGTAAATCTTCGCATCCGGGCTCTGAATTACTATATTGAATATTGCCAAATCAACTCCGGCCGTATTTTGAGGGTACGTGTTCAGCAGAAGAATTACCTTGATAATGTGATCAGTGAAGCGGATTATGAATATCTGAAAAACTGCCTTCTGCGCGATCATAAGTATCTGTATTACTATATCATACGCTTCATGGCAGCTACCGGGGCCCGGGTCAGTGAGGTCGTTCAGTTTACGGCGGAGGATATCTTTGCCGGACACAAGGATATCTACTCCAAGGATAACAAAATCCGGCGCATCTATGTTCCGAAGATGCTCCAGAGGGATACCCTGCTGTGGATGAAATCCATTTCCCTGGAAAAGGGCTATATCTTCCTCAACCGCTATGGGAATCCGATTAAGCCGGGCGGAATACGGTACCAGCTCCGAAATCTGGCCAACCTGTATGGGCTGAACCCGGATGTTGTCCATCCTCATTCCTTCCGTCACCGGTTTGCCAAAAGCTTCATTGAAAAATGCGGCGATCTGTCTCTGCTCTCTGACCTGCTGGGACATAAAAATCTGGAAACCACCCGCATTTACCTGCGCCGTTCCAGCACAGAGCAATACGAAATCGTAAACAAAGTGGTGGACTGGTGACAGCCTGTTTCCGGCACTGCAGTGAACAGGCTCGAATTACTTTGCCAAAGCCTGATAAAATGAAACTCCTGGAATCAAGAAATATTGAATCATTGTGATATCTCTGGTGATTACCTCTGGTTTCAAATGACATTTTCTAAAAAGTCCGCTGTAGTGCTAGTGTTCCATCCAGCCAGTAATTGGATTGTCAGTGCCGAATATTTTGTCAGCCTGCAAGGCGGAGGAAGGAGGCGATGCGGTGGCATCGTTGACTGACGACAACGCAGCAGATGGCAAAATAGGCGGTTTTGACAATCCAATTACTGGCTGGATGGAACACTAGTACATCGAATAATTAATAACGCATAGTTTATAAAGTATGTTATAATATCATTATAAAAAGTCAAATGGAGGCATAATG
>QXXC01000138.1 GCA_009911305.1 Clostridiaceae bacterium
TGCAGCCTACACAACTTTAGGCTGCTTTAGCAGCATGTTGAACCTACCGGCTTTAGCCGGTAGTGGTTCAGTTCCCGTGGGGGTTATCTGGATAAAAAGAAACGGTTTTATGTGTATTGGGGGATTTTATTAGAATGCTGCATTTTAGAAATGAAGAAATTCATGAATTGCCTGAAAATGAAAAAAGAGGCATTGAACAACCCTTTTCCCCCGCTATCATTTTTCAATTTTCCTGTCCACACTTATATACTAACACCATTTTACCATAAGCCCACACCGGCCGACAACAAAAGCGAACTTGACTTATTTTTCCTGAACAGGATTTGCTGATACATGGAGGGTTCTATGTCAGAGTATCAATTAGAAATCAAACAGATTGTGGACTATCCACGCTGCCGGATCTACCGGCAGTTTATCCAAAACTTAATGGCAGACCGGAGCATTCGCACAAGCGGGGGCTCCGGTCTTTTTTATTATACGGTACTTTGCAACTATGCAAATTTCCGTACCTCCTATCTCCGTATAGACGGTATCGGCTATACAGTATATCCCGGTGAGTGGATCTGTACCGTGAAAGAACTGTCCACATGGTTCCGTACCCGTTTTCAGTGCCAGGCAGTTTCTATCCTGGATGAACGTAAACGGTAGATAGGTTCTTTCCAAGCTTTGTTGACTTTAGCTTAAAAAAGTGGCGGTTGCAATGTATAAACGATACCTCATATGCTTTTTGGGCTGCAATGTTCTTCTGCAATCAGGTTATTTAGTCCCCAAAATAATATTGTTATACGCTTTTGCTTTAACAAAGCAGTGGTTTAATATGGGGTATTCAACAAACAATGGAAAGAACCTATCTACCGTTTACGGATGAACTGCAGAAACGCCATCTTATATCCTATCTTTTCCTTGACCGGGGAAAGGTAGTTAAATATAAGGTTCGTGACTGGAAAAAACATAATACTGTGCTGGACTATAACTGCCCCTGTCAAAAGGATACAGGATTTTTCTTTATGCCCACTGTGGTTGCAACAGAACTGGTCAGCGCCGGCCGCTGCTCTGAAATGGATATCCTGCTGGATCTGTGGATGTCTGCTGTCTACAATGACAGCCAGGTGCAGGGTTCAGAAATTGGTCCGGTTGTCTATTTCCGTAATGGCACCGGCCCCCCGCTGGCCGCCTACAGTGAAATGGCTGTCCGTTGGGGCATCTCCAAAGCCACAACAGGGCGTGTGTTAAAAAAACTTGCTGATATGGACTATATCTCCTTAATGTCATTCCCTGGAAGAACAGGCAGCGTAATCTATCTGCACAGCTACCTTTCCACTATGTTCCAAGTATCAGATGTTCTTGTTGACAAAGAGGAGGTTGCCATGGTCCTGAAAGTCAATCTTGCACTGCCGGACGAAACGGATTCACAGGCAGATTCTGTTGTTACAGAGCATGAGATATGCGTTTCAGAGGAATTAACCAGCGTTTCAAAATCGAACATGGAAACTGTCATCACAAAATTGGCGCAAGTCCTTGATGCACAGGGCATTTCCTGTTTCCGGTGTCCGAAATCCATATATAAGTTATATCCTTTATCAGACGCCTGCAGGGAAGAGTATATATCCCACATACTGAAGGGGACTGTACGGTTTGGAATGACTGTATCCTGCGGGGAGGATAAGCCGGTCTACACCTTTGAACTGACGCTCTCTCCCACCGAAAAGGACAGGGAAGGAGGTGCCAGGGCATGAAAAAGAATCAGGAAGAAATGAACATTGCCGATAACCCGCTGTACCATGATACCTGGAAACTGCTGAAGAAATACAGGGATGTGGTGTGGAGTCTGGAGCTGTCCGTCCAGCAGGTGCGAAGCCGATTTGAGATCGAATATGGGAGTTCCATTGAGGATTTTCTGGAGTCCGTCTATGTGGCCGGAATAGATCTATCAGACCGCAGTATTGAACATCATGCCAAATGTATCGAGCGGAGCCACCGGATGCTGAAACTTCTGGATACCTCCATCGACCTGCTCCGTACCAAGCACAAGAATGGGGAGAGCTATTACTGGCTACTGTATTTTTCCTTCCTTTCCCCACAGCAGATGAGAAATGTGGAAGAAATTATAGAGAAACTGCGTCCCCATATCCGGGATATCAGTTTCCGTACCTATTACCGCAGGAGGCGGGAGGCGATTGACGCACTCAGTTCTATCCTGTGGGGGTATACGTCCAAAGACAGCACACTAGTACATCATTGCATTAATTCTCGAGTAAACAACACTCGCTATCCGCGCCCTCTGCACGCCTGAGAAG
>QXXC01000139.1 GCA_009911305.1 Clostridiaceae bacterium
CCGCATTTCCCCTGCGGCCAAGCGCCAGTTTTTTGCATCTGGTGATACGGACCTCCATTTTATATGCATTCAGGTCAGGGAACATTCTCTGGAAAGCTATACAAAGGACGACGCCGTCGTGTAGCGGAAACAGAAAGAAACGCGCGGCAGGCCGGGGGAAAACGTCTCCCTCTGCCTGCCGCGCGTGAACGCCGCTGCCGCTGCATCAAGCAGCAAATGCTCTAAAGCGTCTCTTTCCCGTCTCCTGCCAGGGCCTCTGCCGCCGCCGCTATCTCGGCCGCATCCGTGAAATTCCCGTTCTCCGGAAAGCCTGAAACATGAAGATTCCGGTTCACCTTTGCGTCATATGTATCGCCGCGCATAATCTCCGCCAGATCGACTCCTGTCGTCTCCTTCATGGATTCAAACAGCTTTGCCATCACAACCGGGACGCTGCCCGCCACGGACGCCACGCCGTCGCTGCCGTCCGAACCTCCGCTGCCGATGATCCTGATGCTCTCGATCCTCGTAAGCGGCTCCGCAATCTTTCCGGCCACCTCGGGGAGAACCCGGATCATCATCTCCGCCATGGCGACCTTATTGTACTTCTGATACGCCTCCGCTTTCTTCTCCATGGCCTCCGCCTCAGCAAGACCCTTGGCCTGGATGGCCGCCGCTTCGGCCTCGCCTCTGGCCTTGATACCTTCCGCCTCCTGAACCATTGCATACTTCTCAGCCTCAGCCTTGGCCTTCCTGGCCTCCGCCTCCTTCTCCTGCTCGTATTTCCTCGCCTCCGCCTCTCTCTGGCGCTTTGCCAGATCCGCCTCGGCCTTCTGCTCCGTCGCATAGCGCTCCGCGTCCGCCCGCTTGTTGATCTCCGCCTCCAATGCCTGCTGCTGGATCGCAACCTGCTGCTTGCGAAGCTCGGCTTCCCTCTCCGCCTTGGCGATCTGGGCGTTCACAGTAGCGGTCTGGATGGTCTTTTCCTGCTCCTGCTTCTGAATCTCGTACGCCGCGTCGGCCTCCGCCTTCTTCGCATCCGACATCTTCTGCAGCTCAGCCCGGCGGATCGCCAGCTCGTTATTCTTCTGGGCAATCTCCGTCTCCGCCCCGACGCGCGCGTCGTTTGCCGCCATGTCTGCCTCCGCCCTGGCGATCGCCACATCGCGCTCTGCCTGCGCCTTGGCGATGGACGCATCCTTCTGGATCTTGGACATGTTGTCCTGCCCGAGCGCCACGATCAGGCCCTTTTCATCCTCAATCTTCTGGATATTGCAGGAAATAATCGAGATACCCAGCGCGTTCATGTCCTGCTGCGCCTTGTTCTGCACCTCGTCGCCGAACTTCTTGCGGTCCGTACACAGCTCCTTGAGCTCCACGGTGCCGATAATCTCCCTCATATTACCCTGCAGGGAATCGGTCAGAGCCAGCGCAATCTGTTCCTCCTTCATATTCAGGAAGTTCTTCATGGCAAGCTGAATCCCCTCGCGATCCGTGTTCACCCGCACCTTCGCGATCGCGTCAATATCCACGCCGATAAAATCCTTGGTCGGAATAAACCCGTTTGTCTTGATATCAATGCTGATCTGCTTAACAATCAGGTTATCCTTCCGCTCCAGATACGGGATCTTGATCCCCGCCCGCCCCAAAAGCACCCGCGGCTCCCGTTTCAGGCCGGAAATAATAAATGCAACATCCGGCGGGGCCTTGACATACCCGCTGGCAATGATGATAAGAAGCACTGTTACAAGGATAATGACCGGTAAGAATGGCAAAATACCCTCGAGTCCAAAGAAATCAAACATTTTTTCTCCCTTCGCCTTTGTTGATACGTCTGACAGCCAATTTTTGGATAACTTCTCAGACAGTTTTGTTTGCTTTCTCCAGTATACTATTAAATATGGGGAATTTCAAGAGGAATATTTGAAAATTTTGTGTGTTTGTATGCAGCTATATGTATCTCCATTTCATTTTCCAGCATTACTTCAATATGCCCTCCCATAGCCTCTATAAGATTTGCATTGAATTCTTCCAGTGTATCTCCTGTACTCTGACAACCATCCAGTTCCAAAATTCTGCCATAAAAATAGTGACCGCTTTCATCATGAATCTCTTGTATAATCTTATTGTATGGTAAATTCATATAATATTCCCATTTATTCATAGTTTTTATCATTCCTTTCGCTTCGCTCAAGGCACAAACAAGACATGAAAAAGCTTGTTGTGTCCCCCCTCCATTTTGTTTATAATAGCCTTA
>QXXC01000140.1 GCA_009911305.1 Clostridiaceae bacterium
ATGCTTGGGTATGAACCGGAATGGAGCTTTGAGAGGGGAATAGAGGCGGCGATTCAGTGGTATAAGGAGAATATATAGATGGAAACTCCTGTAAGAGTGCTCCAGGTATTTAATCAAATGAACCGGGCGGGGGCAGAGACGATGCTCATGAATCTGTACAGAAATATGGATCAAAGCCGGATACAGTTTGATTTTATTGTGTTTGAAAAGGCAGAAGGGATGCTTGATCAGGAGATAAGGGAGCTGGGAGGACATATTCATTATATTCCAAAGCTTTCCTTTAAATCAGTGTGGTCATATATAAAAAGCTGGGATGATTTTTTTAATGAAAACAGAGGCTATAAAATTATTCACAGCCATATAAGAAGCACAGCATCTATTTATTTGTACAGAGCAAAAAAGCATGGGCTGATTACGATTGCCCACAGCCACAGTACGGTGGAGGGCAAAGACAAAAAAATACATTATATTATCAAACGAATACTGGAGCTTCCTCTCGGAAAAATTGCGGACTATCATTTTGCATGTTCGGATGCGGCGGCAAAATGGCTGTTTGGCTCAGGGATTCTTCAGTCCCGATCCTATCATCTGTTGAAAAATGCGATTGATTCGGAAACCTTTCGATATAACCCTGAAAAAGAGAAACAGATGAAAGAAATATGGAAGATGAGCGGAAAATTTGTGATAGGACATGTAGGACGTTTTAGTACGCCTAAGAATCATAAAAAGCTGATTGATATATTTGAAACGTTGGTACAGATGGATGACACCAGCCGTCTTGTTTTAGTAGGAGATGGAGAACTGAAAAAGAATATTGAAAAACAGGTCAGGGAAAAGAGATTGGAGAATAAGGTAGTGTTTGCAGGAATGCAGAAAGATGTGTCAGGGTTCATGCAGATGATGGATGTATTTGTGATGCCGTCTTTATATGAGGGGCTTCCTGTTTCAGCGATTGAAGCTCAGGCGGCAGGAATTCCCTGTATTTTGTCAGATGCGGTTACAGAGGAGGTTATTGTAAACGATTCGGTGAAACGTCTGCCAATAGGGGCCAGCACACAGATATGGGCAGAAGAAATCCTGAAATATAAGTCATGGAAGAAAACGGATACTCAAAAGCTCATTGTAGAAAGCGGGTATGATATTAAAGACACATCAAAATGGCTGACGGAGTTTTATTTAAGCCTTTTAAACTCATGTCAAACATCATAATGGAGTAAATAAAAAGATGGGGAAGCAGAATGGTTTATCCCTGTGTTTTTTGACAGGCGGCATGTGTACAGGAGGCGCGGAGAGGGTAATTGCCACGCTGGCAAATATATTTACCCGGCAGGGCCATCATGTAAAAATTTTGTGCATGGGAAGAAGCAAAAAGCAGTTGGGATATGAACTTGAAAGGAAAATTGAGATTGTTTATACCGGAGGAGAAAGAGGATGCTTTCCCGTACGAAAAGCCAGGCAGTTCCGGCGTATCCTCCTGCTGTTAAAATCATACGGTCCGGATATACTGATAAGTTTTCAGAACTATATTAATATTCAGGCTGTTTTTCTTGGAAAAGCGGCAGGGATTCCGGTTGTCGTTTCGGAACGTTCATTTCCGGGAAAGAATATGGATGGTATACGTGGATGGAGTTGGCTGTGTAAATGGGCATATTCTAAGGCAGATGCGGTTGTTTATCAGACAAAAGAGCAAAGGGAGTATTTTGGGCTCCGGAATAAACAGAAGTCGTATATTATCATGAATCCATTTCAGATTCCGGTGGATGAAATCCCTGAGTATACAATTCGGGATGAGGCATTGATACTCGGCTCCGTGGGAAGGCTGGAGGCTTCTAAGAATTTTCAGATGCTTATCAGACTTATAGCGAATTTAAAAAATGATTTTCCCTCAATAAGGCTTGTTATTTGGGGAGAGGGAAGCCAGAAGGAAACATTGATAGGATTATCAGATGAACTGGGCGTAAGAGACATGGTAGACTTTCCGGGAGAAAGCAGGAATATTTTAAACGAGATGGAAAAAATGGACATATTCCTTTTTTCCAGCAGATATGAAGGGATTCCAAACGCTCTTATAGAAGCCATGTGCATGGGAATCCCATGCATCAGCACACGTTTTGAAGGTGGGGGAGCAGAACTGCTGATTCAGGACAGAAAGAATGGGCTGCTAGTACAACATTGCTTAAATAACTAAGTAAAACTATACTGCTAATGGCACTCCCTTATAAGTCCATTTAA
>QXXC01000141.1 GCA_009911305.1 Clostridiaceae bacterium
TGGCTCTGATACAGGCCAAGGCGTCGGATCCCAATGCGAAGCCCCTGGATCGGCTCATTGAGGACGGAAAAACAATTCACCGGTTTGCGGATGCTAAAAGGGCCGGATCCGCTGCAGGTACCGCTGAGATGAACGCCAAATTGAAGCTTAACGAGGGAAACGAGCTGACCAGCCGCAACATCGCTTCGTCCCGTATGGCGGAGCTTTTGGGGATCGGGGACATCATCGCCCATTCAGAGCCCATGAAGGTGCGGATGGACGGCAGGGTAATGACCGGATGCTTTATGGAATTTGCAAAGGGAACGGATTTGAGCTCCAAAAGTGAGCGGGTGCAGCGGATGTTCGATCAGGTCGAGATATTTGACACAGCGGGGCTGTACCGGGATGCGGCGACCCTGGAGGTGTTTGACTTCCTCTGCGGCCAGGCTGACCGGCACGAGAAGAACATGTTTTACCAGCTAAGCGAGCCGGATGAGAATGGGAAGCGCGCCATAACAGGGCTTCAGGGGATAGACAGCGATCTTGCCTTTGGAGACTGGGCGGAGGGGTTTAATATGAATGGCCTGCAGTCCTGGAAGGATACAACGTTTATCGATGCGGGGCTGGCGGAGAAGGTGAAGGGCCTTGACCGGGATACGCTGGAATATGCCATAGGGGATCTGATTCCCCAGAAGCAGATTGACGTGATGATGCAGAGAGTCAATCTTATCAAAGACCATATAGAAAAAGACATGGTGATCGTTGAGCCGGATAAATGGGATTTAAATGCCCACAAGCCGGAGAAGGCGGAGAATCATACAGACCAGCGCTATTTGGACGCCTTTGCCAGAATGGAGGAATCTTTAGGCAACACGTTTCCATGGGGTATAAGGCACAAAAACGTGCAGGTGAATAACAAGATAAATCAGCACAAAGACGAAAGGGCGAAAGGGCCCAAAGTGGCCTTAAGCTTTAAGGAGCTGGAGGGAAAGGAAAGGCGGCAGGCATTGAGACGGGAGCCTAAGATGACCATCGGAAAGGATCGGGTCCTGCCGAAAAAGGAAGGGCCGCAGTTAGGGCCGTGACAGCCGGCTGTCGGCTGCGGGACGGGCGGAGAACAGGGGAAAGCCTTATTTTCAGCCTCCGGGCGGCGGCGCGCCGCAAACAGGTATCAACAGGCTTAAGCATCCGAAAGGAGGAGCGATGGATTTATTTGGAAAGCAGCATGCGGGGAACCTGCGCGGAAGAACCTGGGTTATGGAGGAGTTTGAGAGCTACTTCGGACAGGAGGCGAAGAGCAGGGGAAATTCGGCGCAGTTTCAGGAGGTGGCGCAGGCTCTCGCGGAATTAAACCGTGTAAAGGAGGGGCCGGAGACGAAGGAGAACCGCCAGGCCAGGCTGGACGCGGGCGACCGGCTGATGCGGGCCTGCCAGGCGTATTCCGACAGCCATAAGGACGCAAAGTCACCGAAGGGGCGGGAGAGGCTGGCCGTGATCGACAAGCTGTCGGAGTTCCAGCTTGGCCAGAGCCTGCGGAATGCCGAGGCGGTGAGGGAGCGGGAGTGGGATCTGGAGACGCTGGGGAATTATTTCCGGGATCACGCGGAGCTAAAGGCGTCTTCGCCGGAGTTTCAGGCGGCGGCCCGGGCCTTTGAGGAATTCGCGGGGCGCCGGGATGAGGTGATCACCCCGGAGAGCGCCATAGCGATGATAAAGTCCAGCGACAAGCTCAAAAAAGCCTGCCAGGCGTTTTCCGACAGCCAGAAGGGGACCATGCTGGCGTCGGGGCTGGAGCATCAGGCGTTTATCGACGGGCTTTCCAGGTTCCATGAGGATCTGAATCTCGACCAGGCCAGGGACCGAAGGATTCTCCGCGATTATGAGGGGAAGACCTGGGGGGAGGCCGGGAAGTTTAAGATGGCCGAGATGAATCTGGAGGGAAAAAGCCTGAATACGGTAGGGGCTAATGTAAATCAGCGGTTCCAGGTGGACTATGAGGGAAAGAAAGGATTCTTTACGGAGCGGCTGGAGCTGAAGAGCCAGGAAGGATATGTGAGGGATTTCATCGAGGCGGTTGACAGGACGCAGGATCCGGGGCTTTACCGGGCTTTGAAGGAGCATGAAAACGATCTGAATGAACGGATCACCCTCATTGGGGATATGAAGAGCGGGGAATCAAATCTGGAAGCAAACCGCGTAGCCTGCTGCATGGGAGAACACTGGAACCAGATGGAG
>QXXC01000142.1 GCA_009911305.1 Clostridiaceae bacterium
TTATTTGTCAGGAATGTATTGCCATATCCAAGCAGAATCGTGTCAAATCCACGCTTTAATACCTCTTCCAGATATTTCCTGTTCTCTGTATTGTTTGGTACCTCTGAGGGCTTTAGACGCTGCTTAAACAGTTCTCCGTATCTTCTCTTGACAAAGGGAAACAGAAAACTAATAACATAATAGGCTGTCAACCTTACACAAAGCACCGCTTCCAACAAAATCGAAGCGGTGTTTTTGTATGTGTTCTGGACATCGTGACCAGAAGCGCCCCCGCCCGTTTTCACCGTTCCGTCCACGGAGTCTCTGCCGGATTTATCCCCCGTCGCCGCGCCACCCATAGCACAGCCGGGGCTGCCTGTCAAGGGCAAAGCCGCCGCTGCGCGGCGGTGCTCCGCACCCTTGACTGGCTGTCCCGGTTGTGCTACCTCCCAAGGCGCGACGGGGGATATATCCTCCAGAGCCGCCCCCTTTCCCTGGATAGGGAAAGGGCGGGGGGATAGGGTCGAACCGCTTCTTCTCAAATCGCTATCTTTCCACGGCTGATATGTGGACAATTGGCAATTTCAACGCCTTGCCCCGCAAGGGTTTCCGGCCTTGGTTTCATAGGGGCTGGTATAGTATCATTCCCCAGGCCCGATTTATCGGGATACTGTCAACAATTTGAATTTATGGGAGGTATCTATGAACGGTAAAAAATCAACGTTTTGCAGCCTCCAAAGTCCGTCAACTGTGGTTGTGGGAAAGAAACGTGTTCGGAACACGCTGCTCCATGTTTGGCTGTCTCCAGATGAACGGGCAAAAATCCAGGAGCGCATGGCGGATGTGGGTATCCGCAACCTTTCAGCCTATGTGCGGAAAATGGCCCTCAACGGCTATGTGCTCCACGTTGACCTCGCTCCCGTCAAAGACATTGTTTCTCTGCAAAGGCGGTGTGCGAATAACCTCAATCAAATCGCGGTCCGAGCGAATATCAACGGCGGGGTTTACCCGGATGAAATCAAGGCCCTGCAAAAAGATTATGCGGACTTATGGGGGCCGCTTTCCGAACTGCTGGAGAGGCTTTCGGAGGTGGTTGCGCTGTAAGCGCGTAAGGCCCAGGAGCAAAGCGACGGGCCGCAGACAGGGAGGCCTCTGGACACGGTGTCCAGAGGCCTCCGGCGGGTTTGGGGTGCAACCTCAACAAGCATTTTCGCAAGGCGAAAATGGTGAGTGTGTTGACACTCGCCCTGCTTGCCGTTTAGCGCACCCCCAGAATTGCGTAATAGTGGAGACTGCGTATTCCTAATCTCTTCTGTAAAATTATGGACTTGACAGAAGGACGACATCGTGTTATATTTTAATCATCAACACGATGTTATACATTAAGGAGGATAAAAACGTGGTACAGCAAATTTCCGACGCCGAACTTGAAATCATGAAAATCGTATGGGGAAACCCAGAGGATGTGACGTTGTTTCCCTATATCATGGATGGGCTAGCTGCCAGAGGCAAGCCGTGTCAAAAGAATACTTTGATTGTACTCCTATCGCGGCTGATGAACAAAGGCTTTCTAAGTGCAAAGAAAATCGGACGCCGCAATGAATATACCACGCTTGTTTCGGAAGCGGAGTACCAGACGGCACAGACGAAAAATTTCCTGGACAAGATTTATGAGGGCAGCGCAAAAGGTCTGGTTTCCAATCTGATTATGGGCGATATGCTGACGGACGGGGAATACGAGGACTTAAAAAAGCTGTTGGAGAAAGGGAAGGAGAAACAATGAATGCGGTTTTGAAAATCTTCTTGTCTATGTCCTTTTCTGGCGGCTTGCTCATTCTGGCCCTACTTTTGGGAAAGAAATTTTTGAAAAACAAAATCAGCCGACAATGGCAGTATTACATTTGGCTTGTTGTCGTTTTGCGGCTGCTGCTCCCGTTTGGGACGGAAGTAAGTCTGCTGGGAAAAACTTATCAGGCGGCAGATCAGGCAATTACTCAGGCCGCTCCTTTACCGTCGCAGCAACAGCTCCCATTTAACGCTCCGGAAAGCAATCTTGCTCCCGCTGTTGGGGCGGAACATCACAATGAAACGGTAAGTAGTCCGGCAGATGATGTAACAACTGCCCACCCACTTCAAGATATTGGAGTGTTGTTAATCAATCAGATCTGGCTGGTGTGGCTGGTGGCCGCGCTGGGCTTGCTGATACGAAAAATAACAATCTATCA
>QXXC01000143.1 GCA_009911305.1 Clostridiaceae bacterium
AATACAATATATCAAAAATCCTTATACTGTATCAACCAATATTCTGCTTGGGAAGTTAATAAACTATTCCCTAAATTAATGTTTTGCTTATTATTGTGGTACTACTACTGGTACAAGATCCATATCATAAATTAAAATATGCGGTACCCAGATTACCTCTTCTTTTGCCAACTTCATAACAGTCGCCGGAACTGTTAAATCAATGCTAGCTTCGTTCTTTTCTTCAGAAATACTCTTTACCTTATTGTTCTTGATTTCAACATAAACATCATCACCAGACACACTGTCTAATGCATACTTCTTAGAAGTCTTCTGAACTTTGCCTTTGCTGTTTACAAGATAAATCTGATCTCCGCCTAACCAATATAACGCATAATCGTCATCGGCTTCCACTCTTTTGCCATTCCAGTAAAGATAGCCATCTTTGATTGCACTTATACCTCTGCCATTCCCATTATTTTTGGTTTCAAAGTAATAAGTATAAACATCATCATCGGCTTCTTCAACATCAGCAACCTTTCCGGTCTTCATATAACCGTTATCATCAAAGTAATAGAAATAGCCGTTGATCAACTGCAATCCTGTCTGCATCTGCCCTAATTCATTAAAGCAGAAATACTTACCATCACATTTGATTCTTGCTCTGTATACAAGAGCGCCATCATCGGTAACAGCATTAGCACCTACTTTAACCAAATCATCAGAATCTGCCTTTTTAGCTTTACCATCTTTGAAGAAGTACCAGTCGGTGTCTTCGTCAGTCCCTGCATCTTCCGAACCTGCAATCTCATGCCAGCCATCAGTTCTGGAACCATCCTCCACCTGATTTGCATACCGCATATCTCCTACGGTATTGCTATCAAATGTCTGCAATGCGTCCGAACCGGATGCTTTTTCTATCTCACCGCGGCTGGCTGCTATATCTTCACTTCCATCGCTTGTATTGCCATCCTTTGTGTTGATCCACTCATATAACATCTGGCCGTGTGCGTTGAAGAAATAGTGTTTTCCGTTAATAGTTTTCTTCTTTTTATTATCACTATATCTCTTTCCGTCAGAGCCAAACCAGTACCAGCCTTCATCATCGCAGCCAATCGTACAGTCATCATCAGACCATTCGTCATCTTCCGCATCTTCGTCTGTCGGGCGCTCTAACCATAACCACTGGTTCTCAGCTCTCCAGCCTTCGTCCTCTTCACCTAAATAGTAAACATCACCGCTTTCGGTTTCATACCAGCCGTCTCTCATCTCTCCGTCTTCATTGAAGAAATAAGTCTTACCGCCGATCTTCTTCTTATCATTGCTGATTTTCTTACCCTTGCTTCCAAAATAGAACCAATGGTCGCCATCCTCGTCCGGATCGTCCACTGCATCTTCAGAAGCGGTCTTCGCCCACTGATTTACCAGCATCGCGCCGTCAGCGCCAACATAATACTCATCGTCCACCCAGGAATCCGTCAGCATGTCGCCATCATCATCCAGATAGAACCACTTAGCGCCGTCTTTCCTCCACTCGCCGGTCACCATCTCATCATCTTTGTCATAATAGTGCCAAACCCCAGCGTCATCTTTCTCCCAACCAGCGGCGAAAGAAGTCATGGAAGCACCCATCGCGAGCAAAGCCGCTGCGGAAAGAACCGCAACTAATTTTGTCTGCTTTCTCATAATAATGCACTCTCCTTTTTTCCTTTTGAAATACTCTTTTTTCCCGAAATTCCTTTATTTTGCACGGCCTTACCCTACTTCGGATATGGGGGATACGAAATTGCGCATTTTAATTTGGGAAAGCATTGTACACTGGCGCGGAATCGGCTATACTTGCAGTATAAAGATACATTAGGAAACTTAGTTTCAGATGGGAGGTATACCATGAACTATTTGAATACAGATTTGCCTTTAAGAAATTTCAGACGTACGTTAAAGGGAAAAATTTATGTCGATAAAAGCTGCCTGATTGAGCCTTTAAATGAGCTGGTTGGAACAGAGGCATGTTATATATGTATCACCCGTCCACGCAGGTTTGGTAAAACCATCAATGCTAATATGTTGGGGGCATATTATACAAAAGGATATGACAGCCATGACATATTCAGAGATCT
>QXXC01000144.1 GCA_009911305.1 Clostridiaceae bacterium
TTTTATGCCAATAAATGATCACTTGTCTCTTTACGAATAGCAGGATGCAAAATCTCAACTATTGCAAAAACCTGTCCGTCTTTTGACTTATCCTTCCCAGATTCCATATTCATTTACATATCTTCCATCCGGCGCGGTATAACTGACTGCCATGATTCCGTTATCCATAAAGTAACGCCACTTCCCTTCCGGATCCTGGGCCCATCCGATTGCCATTGAACCATCCGGGTTCAGAAGGTACCACTGTTCATTTACCATTAAAAGCCCGGTTGCCATAGAGCCGTCAGAATTCAGCAGATACCATTTCCCGTCTACAAGTGTCCAGCCAGTTTTCATAATCCCATCCGAACCAAAATAATACCATTTTTCATTTGTCCATTTCAGCCAGTCATGTACAGGCTGGTTTTCAGCATTAAAATAATACCAGTTTCCTTCTGTTTGAACCCATCCAATATCAGTTAAAGATGCGATTGTTGTCCTCGCAGTCTGTGCCGGCCCAATAACCGTAGCGCTTCCACCTGGCCCTCCGGAACTGCCTGAGCTGCTGGATCCTCCTGACCCTCCGGAGCCGCCTGAGCTGCTGGACCCTCCTGACCCTCCGGAACCGCCTGAGCTGCTGGATCCTCCTGACCCTCCAGAGCCACCAGATCCTCCGGAACCGCCTGAACTGCCGGAACCACTTAAACTTCTTGAGTAAGATGTACGATAAACAATCGGAAGGGGATTTACAGAGCCTCCCGCCCAGTAACCATCATCGTAAATAATCTGCAGCTCATCTAAAACCGTGTACAGATCTACAGATGTTCCCTTTCTAACCGCATCATTTCTCAGGGCTGTAAATACCTCTGATTTCATTTTAACAGGGATTTGAATCCATCCCTCGTCTGCTATTTTCATTACCATAGCAAAGGAGCCGTCTTTGAAGGTAAAGCTGCCTTCCGGAGATAACCGGATTTCTGAAATTGCCGTATGTTCCGTCCCTGTCATGGGCTTATAGTAATGCTCTATCGTAAATTCAGAGGGAACGGTCTGATTCAGATTAACCTGGCCTATGTTCCTGTATTTGCCATTAACAAGGGGTCCTTTATAGCAATCAATGTATTCTGAGCTGTACCGGGTGTAAAATCCATCCGCCCCATAAAGAACAGGTATCGTAGCCAGAACACGCTCCTGTTTCGTCTCCACTATCTGAATATAAAAGTCATCACTGCTGCCGCCCGGGCGGTCTGTGTCATCCCCGATATTTTTATCTACAAAGGATACCGAAAATTCTGCCGGGGCATTTTGGCTTAATAAAGTATTGCCTGCCGGGACAGCCTCAATCCTTTTTCTGTCCGCATTCAGGACGGGTGAGATGTTCACGCTGACCTCTCCAATGGCCTCTCCCGACCCCTGCCGGACGGTTACTGTAACCGGGTCCGGTAATATAACCTGGTTCGTCTGCGGATCACGATCCATATAAAATGAAATCCTGCCATTTTCAAGGCCGTCCACAGCGACAGAAATTTCCTCCGTCTGCGCTCTGCCCTGCAAGGCATCCCCATCTGGCTCCCCGTCTGTTATGGCAAGAGGGGCCAGGATACTGTCAGGCGAGGCAGCCCTTTCATAGCCGTCCGGAAAAATGGAAGCTTTATGCGTCCGCCGTTCAATCTCTTCAACGGTTCCGGCCAGAGCCGGGACAATTCCTGATGAAAGCAGTGAGACTGTCAGAATTCCTGCAATTAAGGAGTAGTGTTTTTTCATTTCCATACTCGTTCCTTTCCTTAGGCTCAGGTCACGGAAACCGTGGATGGTATATGTGGCCTGGCGATTGATAAACCATCGCTGGCTGTAATGCTAATGCAGGCTGCCTGCTCCGTGCAATGATGTTCTGTATTAAAATGCAGCCAGCCGTATGGTTATGGAGCTGGCATAGCGCTGATTTATCTGCCCGTAAAACAGTGGCGGTTCCCTATAATCTATTTTGCAATAAATGATTATCAGGATCAACAAAAAACAGATTCCATTCTCCGGAAATGGATCTGTTTGTCCGTTACTGTACCGGGGATTATAAAAGATACCCCTTCATCCTGTGAAAGGGCAAAGGGGTA
>QXXC01000013.1 GCA_009911305.1 Clostridiaceae bacterium
CTCCATCTGGTTCCAGTGTTCTCCCATGCAGCAGGCTACGCGGTTTGCTTCCAGATTTGATTCCCCGCTCTCCATACCCCCAATGAGGGTGATCCGTTCATTCAGATCGTTTTCATGCTCCTTCAAAGTCCGGTAAAGCCCCGGATCCTGCGTCCTGTCAACCTCCTCGATGAGATCCCTCACATATCCTTCCTGGCTCTTCATCTCCAGCCGCTCCGTAAAGAATCCTTTCTTTCCCTCATAGTCCACTTTAAACCGCTGGTTTACATTAGCCCCTACCATATCCAGTTTTCTTCCGTCCAGGACCATCTCGGCCATCTTAAACTTCCCGGCCTCCCCCCAGGTCTTCCCCTCATAATCGCGGAGAATCCTCCGATCCCTGGCCTGGTCGAGATTCAGATCCTCATGGAACCTGGAAAGCCCGTCGATAAACCCCTGATGCTCCAGCCCCGACGCCAGCATGGTCCCCTTCTGGCTGTCGGAAAACGCCTGGCAGGCTTTTTTTAGCTTGTCGCTGGACTTTATCATAGCCATGGCGCTCTCCGGGGTGATCACCTCATCCCGGTGTCCCGCAAACTCCTCAAAGGCCCGGGCCGCCGCCTGGAACTCCGGCGAAGACGCCTTTAGCTCCTCGTGATCCCGGAAATAATTCCCCAGCGTCTCCAGATCCCACTCCCGATCCCTCACCGCTTCGGCATCCCGCAGACTCTGGTTTAGCTGGAACTCCGACAGTTTGTCGATCACGGCCAGCCTCTCCCGTCCCTTCGGTGACTTTGCGTCCTTATGGCTGTCGGAATACGCCTGGCAGGCCCTCATCAGCCGGTCGCCCGCGTCCAGCCGGGCCTGATGGTTTTCTTTCGTGTCCGGGCCCTCCTTTACACGGTTTAATTCCGCGAGGGCCTGCGCCACCTCCTCAAACTGCGCCGAATTTCCCCTGCTTTTCGCCTCCTGTCCGAAGTAACTTTCAAACTCCTCCATAACCCAGGTTCTTCCGCGCAGGTTCCCCGCATGCTGCTTTCCAAATAAATCCATAGCTCCTCCTTTCGGGTGTTTATAGCAGTTTAAGCTTCCTGCCTGTTACTTAAATATTGTTTTCCATCTGCCCGCGCATCCTCACTCCGCCGGATACGTCGCCTCATACTTCTCCTTAAACTCCTCATTCCACCGATCCAGCGGATCCTGCACCGTCTCCTGTTCCTCTACCTCCTGTCCGCGCGTCTCCTCCGCCCTGGAAGCTTCCTCCGCCTCCCGGATGGCCGCTTCCTCCTCCGCCTTCTTTATATTCTCCAGGGCTGTTTTCATCCCATCATTGCACAGCTCTGACAGATTATACTCATACACCCTGGCAAAGGCCAAATCGCTGCCGCTGTAGGAAGCGTCGCCTTTCAGGAAGCCCACGGAGATCCAGTTCTCCCCGTTTTTCCAGCTTCTGAACCATGAGCCGCCCTCCAGAACCGCGCTCCGCCCCGAAGCCGGGGCATAGTACACCAGGCCCTTTTCCTGGGAGGTGAGGAGATATCCCTTCTCGCTGCCTCCCTGTACCAGCTCGCAGACGCCCCCGCCCCCTTTGGCCGCAAGCTCCACAGCCAGCGCCGTATTGAGATTCAGCCGGGCATGCAGCACCTGATCGTCTGTATAGTAGTCGCTGCCATACACACTGTCCACCTCCGGCAGATCCTCCTCAAGCTTCTTTTGCAGAATGGCGTCATGCGCCGAATCCCCCTGCTCATACGCCCCGGCCAGCTCCCTGTATGGGATCACCTCCGGCCTGGCGTCCCCATCGCCGCCATGCGCCTCATCCGGCGCGTCCCCATCGCCGCCATGGCTCTCATCCAGCCTCACGGCCATAAAATCCAGGCCGAACTCCACATAATAGACATTTCCCTCATCCGTAAACGCCCCTGCCTGGATGTTCTCCGTCACCTTATAGGGGGTATCCTTTAAATCTCCCCCCGGCTGAATCCAGCGCACTTTTTCGTCCTCCCCGGTACACTGGATCTCGCCGCCCACGCATTTTCCCAGAGAAACCGCCTTTTTGGGGTCCATGGCCCAATAGGATTCCACATAAGCGTTCTGCAAAGGCGCATACCGTTTATTGTTGATCTTTCCCAGCGTCTGGGTGCGCGTCTCACTGTGTTCGACGACCGAGGTTTCATCGCCGTTTGTCACCGTCTCCTCCCACACGATGGTATACTCCCTCTCTATGGTCTGGGGATTATAGTAGCGGAACGTTTCTGTCTTCCCAAACAGCTCGCTGTACTTATTCTCCAGGGGAATAAACAGCCCTTCCAGTATCCAGTCCTCCTTCACGTCCCGGAAATTCACATACGAGCCGGGCGTTGACAGGAAATCGGTAATCCCATCCTCCTTCTGAAAGTCCGGCTCCTCCTTCCACTGATATACCCTGATATCGCCCATCCCCCCTAAATATGCCGCGCCCCACCAGTCAGGGTGCGCCGCAACCGCCTTTTCCCAGTCTTCATATGGATCCGGCTCTTCTGTAAATTCCTTTCCCTCCGTCATGGAAATCCATGCCTTTTTCTGATCCTCAAACGCCTCATTCACCTGATCCATGCCGGAATTGATCCACCGGAATTCATAGACGAGAATCCGGGACTCCACCTTTCCCTCCACTTCCCCGTCTAAGTCTTCCGACTCCTCGGCAATCTGCTCCTTATCGATTGTCTCCTGATGGATGCTGACCTCATCCCCTTCCGGAACCTCCACGGCCTCCTTTTCTATGGAAACCTCCAGATAGATCCTGTTCTGCCCGTCCGTCACCGCATGATCCACAGACACGGAAAACACATCCTGAAACTGCTTCCGCACGAATCCTTCCACATCCGCATGGAATTTCTCCCTCGTCCCGGCGCTGTCATAGAGCCAGGCGTGGCCGTTGTCATAGACGAAAATATCCCCCGTGG
The DNA here is from genome assembly GCA_009911305.1 of Clostridiaceae bacterium. GTDB lineage: Bacteria > Bacillota > Clostridia > Lachnospirales > Lachnospiraceae > Otoolea. Next base: position 2,925 of record QXXC01000013.1, read on the forward strand.
AATCACAGAGCTGAAGAAAGAACGATTCCTCATCCTCCTCGTCCCGGCTGAATATCTTCTCATGGAACACATGGAGCTCTTCGGTCTGATAATTATAAAACGCGCCGCAGTGCACGGGCTTTCCCGCGTCGTCCCCTTCTGCCACAAGCGTCGTATACCCGTAGACAAAGGTATCGCCGTCCCTCAGATCCGCGATCTGAAAGCTCTCAATATCCTCCGGCTTCGCGGAATGTCCGTCCTTTATCCGAAACGCTGCCTTCCCCTTCAGATCCTTAAACTTCTCGGTCATGTTTGTCTCGAAATAATCCGGCGTCTTCTTCTTCTCATCCGTGATCCCCAGGCGGTTTTCCCCGCTCTCATTGGTCATGACCTCCGAGGCAGCCGACGACTGAATCGCGTCAACGTCCACCTCCATGGAACCCATAAGGGAGCTGCAGCCTGTGAAAAACACAGTAACCGCCATGCAGCAAAAGCCCGCTGTTAATATCCTTTTCACAATCCGCACCTCCTTTTTCATGTGATGTACTCCCGGAGTCTCTTTGCGGCTGATTTTCCGCCAGACGCGCCCAAATTCAGTCAACGTACGCCTCATAAATCTGTGCGCATCTGACAAATACTCATCTCGCAAAATCAGCCCCCGCGGGATTCCGGGAGTACATTGTGTTTTAAAACACGCTCCGGGAGCGGCGCATGCCCTACATCCAGTAGAGATCCATGGCCGCGGCCGTAGCCTTGGTCGCTCCTTCCATCCAGGTCCTCATCGCCGTCATGCCCAGCTTCAGCACTACGATGAGCACAAAAATCAGCACAAATCCTATGATTGCGTTTTTCAGGCTGTTTTTCGCCTTTTCTCTGTCCTGCGGCTCCTCCGCCTTGGCGAGCTTCGCGCCCAGAATGATGCAGTAGATCGCCCCAAGCGCTCCCACGATTCCCAGAGCCGGCGTCAGAGCCATCTCCAGAAGGCTGATAATCGGCTTGCTGACCGTGTCAAATGGGTTTGCTGTCAACAAAAGATACATTTCCATTCCTCCTTATTTTTGTTATATAATTGCAATCATTCCCCTGTCCTTCTGATAAAGGAATGATAACAAACCGTTTCCTACAGGACTCTCATGTCCCGCCTGGCCGCCGCAAGCCGGATCCCTATTATGGCGAGCATAATCAGGATGAGGAGAAGCAATCTCCCGTCCATCAGATCATACGTCTGCCGGATCCGCAGGCGGTACGCTCTCCGGTTGCCCGCCGCATCCTCCACGGACAGCTCATAATTCCCGGCCGCTGTCAGGACATTGCCGACCGCGTATCCCCGGTTTCCGTTATAATCCATATAAATCCGGCAGCCCTCCTCCGAGGGATAGAATTCCACCGGCCCCGTGATTCCGCCAGGCTCCCTCTCCTCTGAAAAGGACAGAAACGGCGCCGTGGTATCCTTAAAAAACCCGGTTTCCACAAAAAGCCCTTCCCCGGCCTCTGACTCGCAGCGGATCTCGTAATAGCCGTCCTCTCCGAGGAAAAAGCATCTCTCACTGTCAGGCTTTACCGGCGTCCCGTTTCTCCTTACTTCCTTTATATCAAATCCCTGGGGGGCCGGGAACGCTCCCAGGGCCTTCTCCTGTTTCCCGATGATCGTAAAACAGAAATGAACCTCATACAGGTTATAATCCGTCGCCATGTCTCCCGGCTGCTGAAACATGAGGAGCCGCATGCTGTAGCTTCCCTTCTCCGCAAAATACCGGGAATTGACGAATTTCTCCGACTCATCATTAAAGCGCGCCAGCCCTATGGCGCCCTCCGGCAGCTTCAGCTCCACCCGCTCCGCGGTGATCATGCCGTTGGGTACGGAGCTGAGGAAGAAATTCCCGTTGGGCAGGGTGTACTTAAAAGCGCCGTCCTCCCACTCCATCGTGAGAGGCGGATCCTCCACCTTTCCCGCCGCCTCGCCGCTTTGAATCAGGGCATCCAGGTCCATCTGCCGGATATACTCCTCCAGGGCCTGATCAAGCTCCTCCTCCGTCACGTCGCCTTCATAGGCGGACAGGTCAAAATCCTCCCCGTCCTCATCTCCCGCATCCATTTCATCAAAACCGCCGAAATCCAGGCCGTCAGGCCCCGCGGCTTCGCCGCCCTCTGTCCCGGGCTTAAGCCCCGCCTGCGATGCCAGGGAAACCGTCCCGCCTCCCATAAAAAGCACGCAGAGCAGGAACACGTAAGAAAACGCCGCCCTCTTCCCGCAGAAAAACCGCCAAAACCGCGCGGCTTCCCGCCGTCCCCCCCGCCCGCTCATGCCTGGGCCTGCCTCTCCTGCTGCCTTTCCCTCTGTCTCTGACGGGCTCTCTCCCTTACCTGGTCTTTGGCCGCGCGCTCCCTGCCGTTTTCCATGGCCTCCCTCTTCAAAAGCTCCTGATAACTGATGGGAATCCGGACCTTTCCTGTCATCTCCTTGGGGGCCTCCTCCCGGACGCTCCCGCCGCCGCCCGCCTCCCTCGCCGCGCGCTCCTTTTTCAGCTCCCCAAGGCGGATCTCCCACAGGGCCCTGTTTTTTGAACTGTCAAAATATGCCATCGCCCTATTCCCTTTCCAGAAACTGCTGTATCAGCGTATTGATCCCGTTTATTAACGTGGTGTCAGACCGGCCTGCCACGATGACAAACTCCTCCGGATCCAGGTTGGTTATATTCTGCACCTGGAGCGCTTCATCCTCCAAAAGGATTCTGGCCTGATCCTCATAACAGATGTAGGCGCGGATCACGCCTTCCTTCACGTCGTCCCCGCCTTCCTTCGCGGAGCCGTAATCCGTCAGCCGGATCTCCTCCGCCTGGTAGAGCTTTGACCTGGTATCTTCATCCAGCCCCTGATCCACTCCCACGGCCGAATTCTTCAAAGCCCCGATGGTCAGGGCATAATCGCCCGCTTTTGTCACCGCGTAAAAATATCCCTTTCCGTAGCTGTCGGACATCAGGTACTCCGTGCTTAAGCTGCCTGAGCGGTTGATGCACCCCACAGCCACATCCGCCTCCCCCGCCGTCACCGCCGCGAGGGCCTCGGCCTTTTTGCACACCTGATACTGCACCTCCGCCCCCAGGGCGTCGCCGATATATTTCGCCAGATCCGGCTCCACTCCCATCGGCGTATCTCCGGCCATGTACATATACCGGCTCCCTGTGTTCACAATCGCCACCCGGAATACCCCGGACGCCTTAATCTGCTCCGCTTCATTGCTGCTCTTTTTCGCGCACCCCGCCGCCGGAGCCGCCGCCAGAGCAAGGGCCAGAGTTAAAACCAGCATCCTCTTCACATTCGTCTTCATCCGTCTCTTCATTCCCCGCTCCTTTTCGCCCCGCAGCCTCATCACTGTTCTGCCGCAGCCCATGTCACACTGTAAACAGCCTCTCCATATCCTGGCTGGCTGTAATATTAATCCCGGTCCTGCTGGAAGGCGACGTCACCACAAAGGCCCGCCCTCTTCCGTTATTCACAATCTCCTCCTGCTCGCTCTCATTGATCGCGCCCGCCTTTTCATACAGCTTGCACAGATCATGCATATCATTCGGCGACAGCGGGAAGATAAAGGAATACTGGCAGGCGTTGATAATGGCCGTTGACTTTCTTGCCAGCTCCTCTGTACCCACAAAGTCCGCGATATTCTGGGTGATGATGATCTGCATCCCGTTGTACTTGCGGATACGCTTCGCAAGCTGGTACATAAAGTCCAGGGCGATGGGGAACTTGCTGTCAATAAACACATGCGCCTCGTCGATCACCACAATCACCTTTCTCTGGGCCCCGTACCGGATATTGTAATCCCGGTTCTTGATAATCTCATTGTCCAGCCATTTAAGCACCAGAAGCATCTGCGCATTGGCAATGGTGTTGTTCTTATTGGCCAGGAGGGACTGGAAGTTAAACACGATAAAATTCTCGTTGGTCGAGACGGAAGCCGGCCCGTTCCACAAAAGGGCGTTTCTTCCCCCTGTGGCAAACTTCGATATGTAGTTTAAAAGCACCCTTAAGTTTTCCTTGCTGTATTCCCCGGTGGCAAGCTGGTAGTCATTTAAGATCTTGTCGTAGAGATCGTCAAAAATCGGATAATCCTCCGGCGCCAGCTCGCTTAAATCCGTCTCGTTGTCTATGCCCTTGGCCTCGTACATACGCATGGTAATGTTGTTTAAATACTCCAGGGCGTCCGCCTCAATCCCGGGCAGAATCTGGCGGTAGAACTCCTCCAGGAACTGCAGATGGGTGCTGAAGCTGGTGTTGACCGACTCCTCCTCGCTCTCCTCCTCGTCCGAAAGGCTGGAAATAATGTGGAAGGGGTTGAGCCGCCCCTGGGTGGCGCTTCCCACGTCGATAATCTTGCCGTGCAGGTTCTGGGCCAGGCCGAAATACTCATTCTCCGGGTCCAGGATAAAGATCTTGCTGTTATCCGCCGCCAGGTTCGACAGTATCGTCTTGGTCGCGTACGATTTACCGCTTCCCGACTTGCCGATGACCACCATGTTGCTGTTTACCCGATCCTTATTCCTCACAAAAAAATCGATAAATACCGGCTTCCCGCCGCTGTTGCCGATGCATACCCCGTTGGGGTCGCTGAGGCTTTTATTGACAAATGGAAACGCCGCCGCCACGGAGCTGGAATGGATTCCCCTGCTCACCTTCCGGTAGACGTCATACCCTGAGATCTGGCTGGAGGCATACGCCTCAAACTGCTGCACATAGTTATCTGTGGAGCGGAAGCTTTCCTCCGACAGGGCCCTCTTAATCTGCTTCTTTAAGGAGAGCGTGGAGGCGGACGCCTTCTTCCTCTCGTTTTCCGGAAGGCCCATCTGCCAGGACAGCTCATAGTCATATGCTGTCAGGAACACATTGACGTCCAGAAGCGTCTCATTGTCGCTCTGGAGCATGGCAAGCACCTCCGCCAGGGTATCCACATGGGTCTGCAGCTCCATAAGGCGGCTGGTCTTGCCCGTGGAATTGGCCTGCTCCCTCAGTTCGTCAATGGCCCGGTCGATCTGGCGGATCCCTTTGTAGCGGTCCACCATCTTCATCTTCATCACCACTCTCGTGCCCGGCCTGTTAAACAGGCTGCTGCCCCAGGCATTTCCCACAATGGTGGGATAATCCGTGACCCGGAAGTTATGGGTGATGAGATCATCATACTGGACCGTCCGGCTGGTAAAGCGGATCTCCTTTGGCAGAATCCAGTCCATATACTGGTCCTTTGTCAGGCTGCGCGCCTCCCTCTCGTCAAAGTTTAAGGTGTAATTATACTTCAAAAACACTGCCAGCTCCTTCTCCGAGAGAATATGGCACTCCATATCGTCGCTGTTCATGGTTCTCACCATGTTCTCCGCCTGGCTCATCAGCATCTCTTTGTCCTTGTGGAAAAACAGCATATAGTGAAAGGGCACATACACCTTTTCCCTCTCATTGATATACTGGATCTGCTCCATCCGGTCATAGATGATGCCCACCCGGGTCGTCAGCTCATCCTCATTTAACAGCCCGTTGACAAACGCCTCCTCCAGCTCCCCGATCTTTCTCTTTTCCGTCTCAATATAGGTGTCGTAGAGCACCGGCCGGTCGATCTTCACCAGAGCGCCGGTCTCCGTGCCGGAAATGGTGCGCAGCACGGAGCCGAAAACCTGGTCGATCATCTGGTTCTGGCGCTGCAGCGTATAAAACTTAAACTCCACATCCGGGATGCTCACAGCCACCCCGTAATACTCCCCGTTATATTCAATGAAGGGCCCGTCTATCCCGGTGAACGGGGTGATATCCGTTACCCTGGGAACGCCCTTTTTGTCAGGCGCCTTCTGGAACACGCGGTATCTGGCCAGATACTTTAGTAAATTATAAAGCATCATGTAAGCCTTCTCGCCCTCCACCGGCACCACGCTCGCGCCGAACAGCACGGCCACGGCCGCGCCGATATACAGCCTAAACGGCAGATTCGAGAACACGACGGAGATGACAATCGTGATTCCGATGATTCCCACAAACACGTCGGGAACTTCCACGCCCTTGAAAAACTCCATCGCTACTTTGGTTTTCTTGGGTATGATTCTCATATCGAATTCCTCCTGGTCCTCTGTCCGATTCCCGGCGTTCCCCTAAACTGAACTCCCCGGACGCTTAAGCTTGTGTAATTGACCTTCGTCCCGGCGGAGGTGGTAGTTACCTTCTGCACCGCGGGAACCGTACATCTCACCTGGTACGGCCGGACGCTTCCCGCCGTCCACGGAGTCGTCTTTCCCCTCAGTCCGCCGGACGTCCCGGCTATGCCGCCGATCCGGACGCCGCTTCCCGAACTTTTGCTTCCCGGGACGCCGCTTGCCGAGCTTCCGCTTCCCGGGACGCCGCTTGCCGAACTGCTGCCGTCGTCCCCGCCATAGCTCTCAGAGCCCCCGCCATAGCCTTCAGAACCTCCGCTGCTTCCCGCGCTCTCCAGGCTGCCGGTAAGGCCCATGCTCTCGAAATTGATTTTGAGCTTCTCCGGATCGTCCGCAGGATTCCCGGTGAACCTCGCGCCGGGGAATTCCCTCGCAAGCACGGAATTGTCGGAATCAAGCGTGAGCTTAAACGCCCCCAGATTCTCCCTGTGGTGCATCCCCTTATGGATATCCACCTTCATCTTCTCATAGTTCTCACCGATCTTCACAAACTGTTTGGAGGTCCCGTAGATGCTTTTCGCCGTTGTCCCTATGCTTCCCATCTTATCGGCAAAGCTTCCCGGCCCGGCCAGGGTCTTAAAGGTCCTGCCCACGCTTTCCTTGCTTGCCCTCATACTCTTTTCCGTGGCGTCAAAGCTCGCGCCCATGGCGCTCATGCCCTTCCGGAAGGCCCCCACGGTCTTGTCAATCTTCATCTCAAGGCCCGAGGATTTCTCCAGCCCGGCCCTGGCCCTGGAGATATTGCGGATGCTGTCATAGGATCGCACCGCCTGCCTGGCCGCTGTCTTAATGCCCCTGTTCGGCCCGAACACGGAATCGCCGAGCTTGCGGATATGATCCGCCGCTTCCGAGCCGGCCGCCAGGGTATTATTGAACCGCTTTCCGATTCCCGGCCTCTTCATGACGCCCTGCGCGCCGTCTCCCTTAGAGCCCGTAAACCTGCCTCCTCCGGCCGCGCCCGCCCCGCTTCCCGCGGGGCCTGCGCCTGCCTGGCCCGCCCTGGCCCGGCCTCCTGAGATCCCGCTGTGTATGGCCTGCCGCCCCTTGGACATGGCGTATCCGATCGTGTGGCCAAAGAGCATGCCCCCCGCCACCGCCGCCGTACCTGCCTCCGACGATCCCGCCTGGTAACTGAGTAAGGACGTGATCATGGAACCGGACTTATACACCGCCCATGCGCCTCCGGCCAGGAAAAACAGCTTCATCAAATAGTTCATTTCCCCGCTGACAGAGGCCCCGTCCTGGCCGGCCCAGAAATTAATGGTGCCGCCCATCACAATGGGGCAGATCAGCAGAAACAGCCGCATGCCTACGACCGACCCGAAGCCGCTGAAGCATTTCCCGATGAACATCTCCCGCCACCGGCCAAACTTCTCCCCGTCGTCCAGCGGGATCATGCAGACAAAATAGGGGGAGACCAGATAGAGAAGCATCACCTCAAAAATCCTCTGCACAAAGACAAACAGGCACATCCCAATGGTAAGCAGAAGAAATATAGCCGCGATGAAACCAATCAGATAATCAAAGGAAGCCAGATGAAACACATCCGACACCTGCTCTATATTGCCGTAATCCTTCAGCGTTATGCCCTCTATGCCCTCCCCGGCTTCCAGGGCATAGAACGGATAGCGTGCCTTATCAGCAACGCTCGTGCCGAGCACGATCTCCGGATCCGACAGGGTGGCCGCGTTCAGGGTCTCATCCTTCGCCGCATTCAGGGAAGCGATCATAAAGACAATGCGTCCCAGCGACGTAGTCGCCCCGAAATTCATCGCGCTCGTCACGCCCTTCAAAATAGCCGCGGACAGCTTTAACATAAAAAACACCAGGAACGGCACTGAAAAAAACTGGATGAAGGTCTTCATCATGGCCGTAAGAACCTTGGAGACAGGACGCTTATTCTCAAAATCCAGATCAAACGCCGACTTTGCCGTCGCGTAAATGGTCAGGATCAGCGCCACTCCCAGCGCCCCCAGGGTAATCATCCAGAATACGGTGCTGATGGAATTCTGTTGCATCAGCACCTCCAGCAGCGTTCCTTCCACCTTAACCTCCGTGACCGGATCGATGAATGTGACATCCTTAAGGCCGATAAAGATATCAAAGGCCATTTCGAGATAATCAATAATCTTTAATATGCCGGAAAACAGCAGGTACAGATGATTACTGTAGATCTCCAGCCACAGGTGAATAAAGAAATTCAGGACATCCTTCAGAACCGGCATCAAAACCGGGGCCAGGACCTCATTAAAAATCCAGCTAAATACCGTTACCAGAAGACCTGATACAAAACGGTATACCGGGTCTATGATCCTGTTTAAAACCCACTCGAACACTTTCCTGAACAGTCCCAGATATACATACTCCAATTTCCCGCCTCCTTTATACCGGCCCGCCTGCCGTTTCCGCGTTCTGCAGCAGATGCCGGGGCCCTTATCAGCGCTTCCCGGTATATTTCTGCCCGTCGTTTTCGCTCATTTCCCCGGCCGCTTTGGCCATCTTCCCCAGGCCGCCGAGGCCGCCCAGAGCCGCCGTCGTGCCTCCGCTGGCCGCCGCGCCGGCCATATTGGCGGCGGTGGTAACGCTGCCTATGATCATCCCCGACATCAGGGCCCCCGACTGCTGTTCCGCCGCGGCCGCCTCCTGGTTGAGGATCTGCAGAATCAGATTCTGGCTCTTATACACCGCCCACGCGCCGCCCAGAATCATGAACATCTTCAGCACGCTGTTGATCATAGCCGAATTCGGCAGATCCTTGCCGTAAAGGTACAGATTGCTCCCCGCAATAGTGGGAACCAGCAGCATATAGTACCTCATGGAAAAGATCACGCCAAAGCCGGAGAAAAATTTTGCCACAAAAAGGTCGCGCCATCTGGCAAAGGTAGCCCCGTCGTCCAGCGGGATGGTTGACACAAACAAAGGGGACACCAGGTACAGAAGAAGAATTTCAAACAGCCGCCTGACAAAAATGATCGCCGCCCCCGCCAGTATAAAAAGCATGAGCACGCCGCTGGTAAATCCCTCTACGAAATTAAAATTGGACGCGTAAAAATCCTTTTTGACCTGTATAAGATCCCGGTAATCCTTCTTGCCGGACAGGTAATCAATGCGCACAGTATCGGAAAAATGCGGATTCCTTCCTGTCCGGTTGTCCTCCAACTGCCCGCTCACCGCGTCCCGCCTCTTGGTGGTCGCCTTATCCGCGTCCAGCCCGGCCGAGAGAAATACCACGGTCCCCAGGGAGCCGCTTCCTCCCTGCCCCGCGTTAAAGGCGCTGACCGCCTGCTTGGTCACCAGCGTGGCGATCTGGAGCAGGGCAATGCATAAAAAGGGGATCAGCATAAAGGTCACCGCCGCCTTCATGCCGTTTGCCAGCACCTTGCTCACAGGGTTCCGATCCTCTAAGGCCATATCGGAGATGGACTTTGCCGTCTTATAGATGGTGAAGATAAAACAGATGGCGACCGCCATGACCGTTATATAGCCAAAGGCGGCCGTCACCTTCTCCATCTGGAAAAACGCATCCAGGAGATACGTCTCCTGCCCATCTACCTTCACAGGGCTGACCCCGGCAAACACATTAAAAATCTGTTCCAGGAAATCCACCAGCGAGCACAGGATCGTAAAAAGGGCCAAAAGCCATTCGGACCACATGGACCAGATGACGGAGATGACGTACTCAACGAACACCTCAAGAATATTCTTCAAAACAGGAGAAAACACTTCCTCAAAAATGACCCTGAAAATATGCATGATGGATTCTATAAAAGAAATTCCAAGATAGCTGATTTCCAAATGCTCCGCCTCCTATCTGACCTTCACCGTCTTCTTGATACGGATCACAAATACCGCGCCCCCCGCAAGCAGAAGGATCACAAGGACAACCGCCGCAATCCCGTATTTGTTCACCTTGTATTTCAGGGTAAAGCTTACGCTGGAAACGTTGCCCGCCTCATCGACGGCGGACAGGCGGTAACTTCCCGGGCTGCTTATGGCGTAGCCGGAGAATCCCTCCTGAACCTCCCCGTTCTTCTCAAGGACCGTGCGCGCGATATCCTCCGACAGGTACTGGATATGGGCGGTCCCGCCTTTCACATCCACTGAAAACTGCGGCGGCTCTGTGTCCTTCCTGATAACCGCCTCCAGGACATCCCCGTCCTTCCCCGCCATGGCGATCCGGTACTGCCCGTCGTCCTTCATATGTACATACCGCCCCTCCGGCGTCTCCAGCGCTTCCCCGTCTAACGAAACGCCGGTAACCTCCATGCCCGCCGGGAGCAGGTAGTATTCCATCCGGTTCACCGCAGAGGCAATGGTAAAGGACCATATCTGTCCGTCCACATCGAGACGGTAGTATCCCTGTTCGCTGATACTCATATTCCGCGTATATTCCACAGGCTCATCATCGCGGTACAGCTCTGCCTCCCCCTCCGAAACGGACAGCTCCACCGCCGAAGGCCCCATGTATCCCTCCGGCACATTGGACGTGAGCGTCCTTCCGTTTTGGAACGTTACCAGATACCTTCCCGCAGCGCTGTCATACGCCTGGGTTCTCTCGCTGTAAGAGCCGGACAACGCTTCTTCCCCGGCGTCCGGAGCGCCGTTTTCCTCTTCCCCGTCCTCCGAAGCTTCCTCTCCGCCCGTTTCCTCAGCGCCGGACGTCTCCCCGCCCGCGGTTTCCCGGGCGTCTTCCTCCCCTTCTCCCGGCTGCGGGCTTTCTGTCTCCCCTTCCCCGGATTCCGGCTGGCTTTCCCCGGCCTGCTCTCCCCTGCCCTCAGGAAAGATCCCGCCTCCCTGCCAGCCCTGGGCGCTGCCCGCGCCCCCTCCGGGCTGTGTCAGAAGGCCGTTTTCCGCTTCCGTCTCCTGGGGCGGCTTTGACTGGATCCGGAACCGGAACAGGGCCCGGTACTCCTCCTGCTCCGAAAACGGAACGGAAGTATCCTCCACCGCGGTGATCTTCACCACATAAGTTCCGTGCTCGCTGAATGACTGGCCCGGCGTGTAGTTATACTCCGCCCCGTCTTTTTCCACCGTGCAGAATACATTATGGGGAATATCCATGGTCACGGTTTTGTCCGTGATGCCTCCGTTGGATACGCTGGTGTAGAAAAAGAAACGGTTATTGATGGATTCCTCATACACCTGATACTCATCATGGTACTGTTCCGTCAGGGAAACCTGGGTGACCAGAGGGCCCTGCGCCGTCTGCGGATCCTCCGCGTCGGGAACCACGCCCGGCCCGCTGGCGGCCTCCTCCATGGGTTCCGATCGGTCATAGCGCTCTTCGCTGTCCGCATTATCCTCCCAGTCATAGGGCGTATCCGCCACATATACCTCTCCAGGGCTTTTCATGCTTCCCATGAAAAGTCCTGCTCCGCACACGAGGGCAGCTATCGCTCCTTTGTATCTTCTCCTCATGATCATGCCTCCCGCACATCCTGTTCCGGTTCCTCTTCCGGTTCCTTAAGGGACTCCATAATATAATTGCGCTCATCCAAGTCATAGTAAATCTCATCCCCGAAAAAGGCATTCATCCGCACCTCAGACAGATCCATTGTCCCCATCTGGTACAGAGGGCACTTGTAGCTGGGGGTAAACTTTGTTTTCAGAGGATAATTGCCAAAGGTAACAATAATGGCATTGCCTGTGCTCGTCTTGTTGTTCAGCTTCTGAAGCTCCGACGGATAGATGAGAGGCCGGGTCTGAAGCTGGCTGGAGACATTGATATTGCCCTGCTTATCCCCCATGGAGGTGGAAACGCTGGACGTGGAAACGGTCATGTTGCCGCACAGCTTGGAAAATTCCTCGCACGTCTCAATATCATTGGAACCGATAAACATCTTCATGCCGCAGTTGCTCTTGATAATGTTGGACACCTTATCCCCGTATACATTGTCAAGCTGGGCATAAGACTGCACTACCATATTGAACCAGATCTTTCTGGAACGGCCTACGGTGATCATCTTGTCAAATTTATCAATCTTTGGCATATTGCCGAATTCATCAAGGATAAAGTACACATTTCTGGGAAGGCTTAAATCCTCCCTGGACGACGCGACCTTAATCAGCGCCTTGTAGATACAGAGGATAAACACCGCCGCCAGGGCGTGCCTTGTATCCTTCTCATCCGGTATCTTGAGGAACAGGGCCGTGGGCTCCATGGCGAACCCCACCGGATCAATATCCGTAGCCGAGGTAAGGGAACAGAGCCCCTCGTCGTTGAACATGGACAATTTGTCAAAGGCAATGGACATATAGCTCGCCATGGTGCTCTCCGCCGCGGACAGCACCTGCTTTGACAGCCCCACGGCCTTGGATACCGGGGAGCGCCCCTGGAAAAATTCCCTTAAGGCTGCATAGTCATTGTCCGAGTTGCCGATGGCCTTGTTGATGTTGTAGAAGCAGAACCGCTCCTTTGTCATCTCCAGCTCCGGATACTCGCTGTCCTCCAGCATAGCCAGGCAAACGGCCATAATTAAGGAACGCGCGCCTTTTTCCCACACCGGATCGTCCTGGGATTCCACAGGGCAGATGACGCTGATTAAATCGTTTAAATCCTCATATACCTCATCAAAGATCTTCTGCCTCGCTATCTTGATATGGGCCAGAAGCTCCCGGCGCACAGCCCATGCCTTTCCCTCATATTCGTACCATTCCTCCCCATACTGATCCGGCCCGTTCACAAGCGTAAGACCGCTCTCCGGCGCGGAATCAGAACGCAGGAAAATGCCCTCCCCTGTGTTTAAATACATCTGGTAGCGGTCATAGAGATCCGAGAGGGGATTCCACCGAAACGAGCTGTACGGATCCCTGAGATCCAGGACCATCACTTTATATCCCCGCTCCTTTAAAAGCCCGCTGTGGAGCTGGAACAGCTCTCCCTTGGGATCCGTACAGATCATGGAGGACCCTGCCCCTGACCGGGCCAGAATCTGAATCATAGGATTGATAAACGTGGTCGTCTTACCGCTGCCCGTAGCGCCGATCACAAGGCCGTGCATGGGAGAGGCCAGATTCACATCCAGCTCCCGGCGCTTTTTGTTAAAACTCGCGTAGACAGGGATCCCGTCCTTTGCGCTCTCGGAAAGCTTCGTGAATTTATAAGGCGCAAAATTATCGTCCTTCTCCTTATCTGTCATAAAACGGGAATTTTCCAGATTGCTTTCAAAATTTTCCGCTTTGGATTTCATCATCTTCTTTGCGCGGCCGGCCGAGGGCCTTGCAAACAGCGCGGCAAGCAAAATGAGAAGCGCGCTTAAGACCGCCCCGTAGAGATACGTGTCGGCCCGGAACAAAAGAGTAATATCCGCTATCTTCCCCTCATACATGCCAAGAAGCGACGGGATAAGGCGAAGCACAAGGATATTGGCGCCATATCCCAAAAGGACGGTCCCGAGAAAAAATCCCAATACGCCCAGTCCTATTTTCTTAATCATCTGATTTCCTCCATATCTCAAAGGCCCGGACAGCCATGGCAAGAGCAGCCCCTCCGATGAGGGCGATACGAAAACGGCTTCCAAAAAACAGTCTCTCCCACGCCGGGTGTCCGTTCATAAAGCTTACAGGCAGCACGCTCGCGTTGAATCCGATATGGAGGGCTATGGAATAGAGAGTGTTGTCCTCCCGTATGGACACCCACGCAAGCATAATGCCCATCAGGCAGGCATAGAGCACCCAAATCGGAGATACATGGCAGACAGCAAACAGCACGGCTGATAAAAGAATTGCCTGCCTCTCGGTAAACCAGCGCAAAAGACGCCCCAGCATATATCCCCTGAACACGATCTCCTCCGCCACAGGCGCCAGAAAAACCGTGCTGATCATAGCCAGGGCCAAATCGGTTTTACTGCTTAAGAGATCCGAAGAACTGCGGTAGGACTCCTTAAGGCCCCCGGGAAACGGAATAATAGTGATCACCGCCGAAAAGAAAACCGCCAGTCCCAGCCCCGTCGCCGCCAGCAGCGCGATGCGCCTTCCATCCGGCCTTTTAAGCTCCAGCCCCGATTCCTCGAACAGGGAGCCGCCGTTTTTCCTGCTCCTCTTATAAAGCAGCCCAAGCGTCAGTAAAATCCCCAGCGCATAATAGAAATTGCCGCTGTCCGCAATCACCCTGCCGGCGCTTCTCCCGCCAAAGAGGGCCATTCCGACACTCATCAAAAGCGGCGGGAGAAACAGATACAAAAGCGCCGGCCTGACTGCCCATATGAGCGTCTGCATCCCCTTCCACAGCTTCTGCTCAAACGACATCTGATCCGGCTTCTGTTCAAACGGCATCTTTTCACGCTTCTGCCCAAACGGCATCTTTTCAGCTTTCAATGGTCAGAACTCCCGCAAAGCCAGTCACCTCAAAAATTTCCAGGATGCATGGTTTTACATGGGTGAGCACCATGGAACCGCCTGTCTTATTGATCTTTTTCTGGGCCGAAACAAACGCTCTCAGCCCCACGGAGGATATGTAGGTAGTCTCATCCATATCAATCACCAGCTCTGTCTCCCCTCCTGCCAGCGCTTCCTTAAGCCTGGCATCCAGCTTCGGGGCCGTCACGCCGTCAATTTTCTTCTCTGTCCTGATCTCTGTCATCTTCATTCTCTCTTTCTGATGGATTCTCTGCCTGTGGCTGCTCAAAATAATAATAAAACGCCTCGATGGCCCGTTCCTGCTCCTCTTTATCTCTAACCGGGAGAAGCGCCGCCTCTCCTTCCTCCCCTTCCGAAAGCTCCATGATGTGGATATCGCCTTCCCGGGTCTGCAGGGCAATGTATTCCTTCTCCCCTTCCAGGAAAACGCCTGCTACTATGTACTCTGTCTGCGTCCCGTCTCCCAGGGTGACTTCCATGATCACGGGATCGGCCGTCCCGGCAAGCCCGGCGTCCTCCAGCTCCTCTGTGTCCGCCTCTTCCGTGTCCGGTTCCTCCACGTCCGTCCAGCCGGGGCCGCTGCCGAAGATCTGCGCCTCCAAAGCTTCTGTGTCATAGGTATGCCTCATGCGTTTTCCCCCCTTCGCCTGTCACAGCGCGCAGGACATTTTCAAAACTGTTTATGTAGTTTGAACAGTTACAACTTTTCTGATAACCGTCACATTGTGTCCCTCTTCATAACAATGGCTGGCTGTATCCATAAACTGTTTCACCATATAGACTCCCAGGCCACCCACAGGGCGTTCCTCAAAAGGCAGATTCAGATCCGGATCCCTTCTGGCAAACGGGTCATAGGGGACTCCCTCATCCTGAAAACGGATCACGGCTTCCTTCCCCGCCTCCCCCGCTTCCCGGATATCCCACTGGATCCATACCATGCCTTCCTCTTCTTTGTATGCATAGGAAGCAATATTGGTAAAAATCTCCTCCACGGATATCTCGATCAGACGCCTGTCATCTTCCCCGAACCCAGCCTCTTCTAAAAGCTGTCCTGTCAGGGACATGACCCTGCATAACTGTTCCATAGAAGCCGGTATCCTGACTGACTGCATAGCGCGCCCTCCTTAGTTTTTCACTTTATAATACCGTGGCAGTTCTTTCCTTTCAAGGCATTTAGCGCGAACTGATTCTTTTTCGCCTGAATTGTGATACAATAGGTGTACAGGTTTGCTATAATTTAAGGAAACACGTTAATCCGGTTGTCGATTTATGGGGGCTTATAGATGAATTTGGCATTAGTAGATGACTTAGATTACGATTTGAACGCTTTGCAAAAATTATTTTCAGAATACTTTTCATTGATTCACGAAAAATCGAATTATTATTTATATCTCAGCGGAGAAGAATTTCTTGCCGACTTCTGTCCGGGAAAATTCGACGCTGTGTTTTTGGACACTCTCATGGATGGCATTAACGGCATAGAGACGGCCAGACGTCTCAGGAGCCTTGATTCGTCCATCCCTGTTATCTTTATTACAATTGAAGAAAGCTTTGCCCTGGAAGGATACACGGTGCAGGCCATGGACTATATCTTAAAGCCTGTCTCAAAGGATCGCCTTTTTTCTATCATGAACCGCCTGACAGGCCAAAAGAAATGCCGGCACATCATCGAAGTCAAGGAAAACCGCATAACCCGCTACGTGAATCCGGACGACATCCTGTATGTGCGCTCCACCGGGCATTTTCTGGAAATCCAGACTGCTTCGGGCGTCATAAAGCCTTATATGACACTGGAATATTTCCTCTCCCTCCTGCAGCAGATTGGGGAATACGACGAATCTTTGCCGGGACTCCGGTTCCAGAACTGCTGCCGGGGCTATGTGGTGTCTCTGGATCACGTCCGCTCGCTCAAGGTTTCGAATTTCCTGATGCATGACGGAAGCAGCGTCCCCATTAGCCGTCCCAAATATAAAGCGATGAAGACAGCCTATGCCAACTATCTGTTTTCCAAGACAAGAAATATGATTGATTAACAGGAGGTTTCTATGTTGATTACCCCTTCGGCCCTGCTTTCCTCTTTCAGCTATATCGTGGAGCTCCTCCCCTTCCATCTTCTGGCTTATTATCCCTTCCGGGGGCAGTTCCGCTTTCCCTTATGGGCTGTTGTTTTTATAAACGCAGTCCTTATGTCCGTTCAGTGCTTGGGCTACGTTTACCTGTACGGCATAGGAGCCGACGCCCGTCCCTTCGATATCTCGGTTGCCCTTATTTTCATGGTCACGTATATGTCCTGTGTGAAAACGAACATTCCCAAGCTCCTGTTTATCTATACGCTGATTGTGGATTATATTATGATTGCCAGGGGAACCGGCATATTTTTGGAAATTTGCTTTTTTACAGAACCGGGAACCCCCCCCCCATCTTCTCGGCGCGCCTTCCGTTACCATAAGCCGCATGGTTCCGACTGTTGTGACCAGCCCCTTTATGCTTAGCTTTTTGAATATTACAAAAGAGCGGGTTCTCCACAGCCACGCCCCCAAGCTTTGGCGGACGATCTGGATGATTCCCGCGCTTACATCTTTTATTGTCCTCATCTTTACCTATAATCTGAACGTAATATCAGTGGCCAGACTGGCCTTTCTTCTGGCAAGGGTCTGCCTCCTCATTATGGTTTTAATTGTCTATTACCTGCTTGTGTCGTCCTTGGAGTCATTAAAGCTCCAGGGAGAGGCGGAAGAAAGAGCCAGGAATCAGGAACAGATTATGGCGATGCAGCGGGCGCAGTATTCCATGCTTCAAAACCAGATCGAGGCGACGCGCCATGCCCGTCACGACTTACGGCAGCATTTCAATGTCATCCAGGGCTGTCTGGAATGCGGGGATGTGGAGCTGCTAAAGGATTATATTGCCAAATACGGGCAGAAGCTTTCCGCGCTTACTCCCAAAACCTACTGCAGCAATTATGCGGTGGACGCGGTTGTCCGGCATTACGCAGAGATGGCCGCGGAGCGCCATATCCGCTTTGACTCCCATATCCTTCTCCCCCAGCAGCTCTCGATCCATGAGCCTGATATCTGTATCCTCTTCGGCAATCTTTTAGAAAACGCCGTGGAAGCCTGTGCCAGGATGCCCGGAGCATCCGCCTTTATCCGGATCCATGCCAAAGCCGCCGGGGAACAGGCGATTTCCATCACGGTGGATAACTCCTGTCCGGGCGCTCCTGCCATGAAGGATGGCTATTTTCTGTCGTCCAGGCATCCCGGCAAGGGGACCGGCACGGCTTCTGTCCGCAATATTGCCCTGCAGTATCATGGGATCGCTGATTTTAAATACGAATCCGGGGTTTTCTATGCCTCTGTGTTTTTAAATCCTGGAGTTGCTGAGGCGGAGATGGAATGACCCGCCCCGGCAGGGGGGCGGGAGGCGGCGCTCATGCTTTGGGCTCAAAAGCAATCCTTCATTCGATTTACGCAATATGTTTCAATTTGCTTAATCAGTTCTTTGGCCGTTAAAGCCTGCTCCTCGGCCTTCTCTTTTGTTGCAAGATAAAAATCATCATAATCACTGGCATGACGGATTTCCTCTGCCAGTGCAATTTTTCTCCCAAATTCTTTTGGAAAAATTCCTGTCTTTACATAGTCTTTATTGAAATTAGCCAGCGTATCTTTATGTCTTTTATACGACCTTCCGTCCAATGCATGAACCGCCGAAACCGCGTGATAAATGGCATAGTAAGCCCGGTTATTCGCTCCCCTGTACTCCTTTTCCCTGATCAATATATTCGCTGACTGTAGATCACTCTTTGCCGTCTCCAGACGGTAGCGCGCCAAATCATTCACGTCTCCTCTTTCAGGTTGCCCCATACAATTCCACTCCTTCCTTTCGGACATTGGCGTAGAAGGGATAAGCACTCAGCCATTTTTTAAAATGCGCGTCGCTTTTTGCAATCGGTTTGATATCCGTATCATGTTCATCATTAAAATCAAACGTAATCCATGACAGGTGTTTCCGGTATTTTTCAATCTCCAGGTCTGTCAGATCCACCAGAATCATAATATCAATGTCAGAATCCGGCCTGAAATCTCCCCTGGCATACGATCCATAAAGGATCACAGACTTTAAATGATTTCCATAAATTTTCCTTACTTCTTCTACATACTGTCCAAGCATGTCATCCATCATAGCCGGCATATAAACTCCCTCCTTTCTTTATTCCATTCATTCCTGATAAGGCCGGGAACTTGTTTTTAGCGAGTGTAAAATATCCAAGCAACCTGACATCCTCTGCTGAGACTACAAGGTATGGACGGACTGGTTCTTTTTCGTGAACCCTATGGCGCTCTTTTTCAAAAAACGTTCCACGTCCTTATTCTTCGGACTAGAAAAGCCGGAAAGCAATTCAACCAGCGCTGGCTCTCCGGCTTCTTCGTCGCTCCCCAATGCCAAATACTCACGGATATTACCGAAAAAAACTTATCATTTCCTGGCAGATTCTTCAATCGCATTGATAAATATCTCTACCTGTTCCTTGCCGAAATGACAAAATTCTTTGTGATACTTGAAGCTGCCATAATAAACACCTCCTTTGTCAGTATGGTTCTTCCGCTGCAATTCATACTTTTGTATCTCTATTTTATTATCTTATATCGGCTAATGCAACAAATCTTTCATGAATTCTTTATAACTTATTTTTCCGCTGTTACTGTTCACCGCCCAATAGTAATTAGTTAAGCGAAATGAACGATCGTGGGGCGTAGTTTGTCGTGAGAGGGCCGCCAGGCTATAATAAAAATATCAAATAATATGGATCATCATGGCTATAGCATACGAATAATTTTTTGCTTCTTTCCAAATTTAGTTGAAAAGATTGTTACCATTGTGTAAAAACATGATATATTTGCATTTATACCATGAAGTGTTTGTCGAATGAACAAACCTAGAAAGAGTCAATTGGGGGGTGATAAAATCACAAAATATATCAGTTAAATATTCATCGAATCATTATAAAACAGAATATATAAAACAATTATGCTGATTATCTGCAATTCGGGCAAAGAATATTCCTGCCCGTCTATGCCAGACAAACGTATTACAGGACTTTCGGAGGGATGAAACGGATTCCCGGCCCGCTGATAACGCCGCCGTCGCCAGCTCCTGTATCCATAAGGAACCCGTAGAAAACCGCCGGTACTTAGCGAGGTCTTTAAAGGGCTTAGTACCGCTGCGCTTTTTTCCGAGCGGGAGCGGGGTTCCGTTGGATACAGGAGCTGGCGACGGCGGCCTCCCCACGATAAACAACATCCCGCAATCGTCCGCTTAACTAAATGCCATTGGTTCACCGCCCCCCAAACCCAATCGCCTCCAATTTCTCCCCTATCCGTTCCCCGCTGCGAAACGCAAACGCCGCCCTCTGCGCCCACCCCTTTAAAGCGGCGAAAAAAATCACCTTCTCCTTCCGGTCAACAACCGCTGCCACGCGGTAGGACGCGCCCCCAAAGCTCAGCTCGCACCCCTGCGTATCCACAGACCCAAAAAGCTCCCATGAAAGCGCGCCGGTCAACACACAGTCCCCCGGCCTCATATTCTGGCTTAAGGATCCGCTCAGGACCCGCGACGGAAACGCCAGATCAAAGGGCCCGTACACGCGGATCACGCCGGCGTTCACCTCTTTTCCGGTTACGCCGTCCCGCACCGGCCCGCCTGTTTCCGTGCGCCAGGCCGCCACAGCGGCCAGTCCCGCCGGCCCGCCCCTCTGTTCTTCCTCAAGCGCCTCCAATTCCTCCATGGACACATTGCGAAACGACAGATCACATTCCGCACGGCGCGGCTGCTGTGAGCCTAAAATCCCGCCCCACGGCTTAAAAAAGCCGAAGCCAAAGCCGATATACAGGATCCAAAGCCCGAAAAGAACGATCCCCATCGCCGGCAAAACAAATTTTTTTACACGCTTCATCCATTCCGTATTCATTGCGCTACTCCAAAAGCTCTGACATCGGCCGCACCCGGTCCCCGGCGTTTACGACCCGGTCGCTTCCTGTGATAACCGGCTCCTCCGTGGACAAAGCGCCCTCCACCGCCGCCGAGGCGTCCCCTGCCAGCAACAGGCGCAGATCGATGCGCACCGCCCGGTACTCCTCGCCCAGAATCGTCTTCTGCCGGCGGGCCGCGAGGCAGTACCAGCCTTCTGTGTCCTTTCGCAGCGCCGCGGCCGGAATCACGGTGTTGTAAATCTCCCCGTTTCTCTTTACCTCAAAGGACGCCTTCTGGCCCAGCATCGCGGCCCCGCCCGCGAGAGGGGCCGTCAGGGTTCCCGCGCCGGGATCCGAGACGAGATCCACCTGCGAAATCACGGACGGCACGGGATACGTCTCCCCCTCCAGAGTGATATCAATCGCTTCCCCTGCCTGCACGCTGCCTTCCGTCTCCCTGTCAAAGCTGCCTGTAAACCGGAAATCTCCAGTGGATAACAGAAAGCGCTCTGACCCATTTATCACCTTTCCCGTCTCCAGCTCCACTCTGGTAACGCTGCCGGAGTCTTCGGCCCTTACCGCCCCGCCCGCGTCTAAAAGCGCCGTAAGGGCCGCCTGTTCCTCCTTAAGATCCTCAAGATCCAGGCGTCTCGCCTCGTTCTGCAAAGCTGCCAGCCGTCTTGCCTGTTCGGCGGTTAATTCCCTGGCCCTGTCGTTTTTCCTGGCGTTTTCAAGCTCCACAAGGGCCGCCTCCACCGCGCGGTCAGCCGCCTCCCTGGCGTCCCCGGCTGATTTGACAAGGTTAAACTCCTGGCGCAGCCCGTTTTCATAGCTTTCCTTTAACGCCAGCCTGGCGCTGTCCGCCTCCTCGCCCGCGCGGTCGTAAATGTCCTCCTTTTCCTCCATTTCCTCCCGCGCCCGTTCGACCTTGAGATCCATCTGATCCTTTGTATCCTCCAGATCCTCCGAAAGCTCCTCAAGCCGTTCCTCGCAGTCCTCGATTTCCTCCTCGATCTGCAGAAGCGCCGCCGCGTCCGCATCCGTCGCGTCTTCTGAATCGGCCTTCTCCTGCGCCTTTTCCCGCTTCTTTTCCAGCCTCTTTCTCGCTGTCTCTGTCTCCTTTATGTTGCGCTCAATCTCTTTGACCCGGCTTTCGCGGTCCATCTTTGCGCTCTTATAGTCCGTGCGGCTCATTGCGTAATCGCCGTAGCTTGCGCGGATCAGCTCCTCCTCCGATAAATCCAGGCGCTTTTTATAGTAGGAACGCAGCCTCTCAGCCTGGCGCTCATATTCCGCGTTTGCCTCGCGCTCCTTTCTGCTTAAGCGCTCCTGCTCTTTCCTGGCAAAGCCCAATGCCTGTTCGGCCGCCTCGGCCTCTGTCACGCCCTGAAAGGAATTAGCCCGTATTGTCTCCTGCTCCATTTCAAGCTCCAGCCGGCGGATCTCCTTTCCCACCTCCTCCAGGCGCTCGAGGATGGAGGCCTCTGTATAGCAAAACAGGAGATCTCCCTCCCTGACAAAAGCTCCCGGCAGGGCGGTTATCTCTCCCACCCGCAGTCCCGGCGTCAGGCGGATCCCGATCTCCGCCCCGGCCTCCACTGTGCCGCTCCCCCTGACCGTTTTCGTAACATTGCCCCGGCTGGCATAGGTCAGCTTCACCTTCGCCGTCTCCCTGGCATCCACGATCCGGGATAAAACCGTAAACAGCGCCATAACGGCAAAAAAGGCGGCCAGCGCGCCTCTGTATATCCGGCGTTTTCTGTCTTCCATCCTCTTGTTGTCCTTCCCTTTCTCCTGGAATGAAATATCCCCAGATGCCCTATTCTTGTTATTGTTCACGGGGCAATGGTTTAGTTAGTTAAGATGTATGTGAGCTATGGTTCATTGTGAGGGGGCCGCCGTCGCCAGCTCCTGTATCCAACGGAACCCCGCTTCCGCTGCGCTTTTCTCCGAGCGGGAGCGGGGTTCCGTTGGGTTTGGAATCGGACTCTGGCGGCCCTCTCACGACAAACCACGCCCCGTGAACCGTATTTATTCTTTGATCCCGGACGCATAGATCCCCTGCTCCAGCCATGTCTGCCCATTTAAATAAAGAAGCGCCGGCAGAAGGATAGCGACTGCGCCCGCGGCAAAGGCCACGGACGCCTTGTCGGCCGTCACATTCGGCAGGTACAGGGACAGCGGCCAGAGCGTCTTATCCTTTAAAAAGGTAAGCGGCTGCTCCAGCGCGCTCCAGTATTCAAAAAAGTCCAGCAAAAGAGCCGTCATGACACCCGGAAAGCCCATGGGGATCCCCACGCGCACAAAAGCGGTCCATTCCCCGGCCCCGTCGATATACGCGGCTTCGAGAAGCGAGTCCGGGATACTCTCAAAAAACCTCTCCATGATATAGACCGGAAAGGTGGAAAAAATCCCGGGAACGAGGATCGCCAGATGCGTGTCCAGAAGGCCCAGCCGCTCAAGAATCAGGTAAGAGGGCGCCATCATTACCTGAAAAGGCATGATCATCAGCAGCAGATACAGGAGAAATAAAATCCGTCTTCCCGGGAACCGGAAACGGGCAAAGGCCCAGGCCGCCGGCATCCCTGCCAGAAGCTGCCCTGCCAGGATCCCGAAAACCTGCAGGCAGGAATTCCAGAACATGACAAAGAAGCCGGGCGAATGCAGGAAAAGCTCTCTGTACGGCGCGATGGTCGGATAATCGGGGAGTAACGCCGGCCGCACCGGCCCCTTCCCCAGCCCCAGCGCTTCCAGATAGCGGAAGGCAAGCTCATCCCCTGCCATAAAGGACGCGGCGCCCATCAAAAGCAGGGGAAGTATCACAAAGCATACGCTGACCGCCAGAAGAAGGAATCCGCTGTACCTCCCCTTTCTTCTCTTTGCTTTTTTCATGACGTCCGCCTCCTTTTGTATAATAATGTACTCCCGGAATCTCTCCGCGCCTGCTTAAAACATGTCCCAGGCGGCCCGGGCTGTTATCTCCTTTTCAGCATCCGCGGCAAAAGCGCAGACACGCCCATCGTCCCGACGATGCACGCAGTCAGCATCACTGCGGCCGCGCTCATCTTTTCGATCTCCAGATTCAGAAACCAGTGGTTAAATAAATGCTGCAGCATGTAGATCCGCTCATGCGGATACGGCCCCGCCACAATATAAGCCTCGCGGAAGACCTTAAAGGAATGGATCACGGCCAGAAACAGGATCATCCCAGACGCCCGCCTGACCTGCGGCAGCGTGATATGGATAAGCTTTCTGAATTCCCCCGCCCCGTCAACCTCAGCGGCCTCGTAAAGCTCATCCGGTATCGCGGCCAGCGCCGCCAGCCACAGGAGCATCTGGTAGCCCGTATTTTTCCACAGATAGGCAAACACCAGCACCGCAAACGACTGAGATCCGTGGATCCAGTCAACGGAAAGGCCGGCCAGGCGGTTTACAATCCCGTCCCCGCAGAATACCATTTTCCACAAAAGCGCTACCCCGGCGGCCGGAACCGCCGCCGGAAGCACGAGCACGGTTTTAAAAAAGCGGCTCTTTTTACAGGAACGGCTGACCAGCAGGGCCAGGAAAAAGGACACGGCCATCAAAAGCGGCAGGGCGGTTCCCATAAAGCGCGCCGTATTCCCCGCCGCCAGGCGAAACGCCCGGTTTGCAAGCACCTCGCGGTAGACGGCAAGCCCTTTTGTCCGCCCAACCGCGTCGAAAAAGGGAAAGAGCGCGAAAACCGCGACGCCTGTCATGCTGAGGAGCAGGAACGGCAGGGCCTTTCGCGTATCCCTCCCCGCCCGTTTCCGTCTCCCCATGCCCCTGCCAGGCCGCCGGCCGCGGCCTGGCGCAGCGCTCTGTAAAGAACGGTCCACCTCTATTCCCTCTCGCTGTACATAAGCTGCAGCTTATTCCCGATCGCCTCCGCCGCCTGCTCAGCGCTTTCCGTTCCCTCAAAATATGCCTTAGACCCGTCGGCCACAATCTGCAGGATCGATTCGTCCACCGCTGCCGGCACAGAGGCCAGGCGCACGATTCCTATGATATTCTCGCGTTTCTGGCGATCCGGCCATTTCCCCTCGAGACGCACATCCGTGCCGCGCATGCTTGTGCTCGTGGAAATATCCTTTTCCATATCCGCCCAGCTCTCCAGGCTGTCCGTCCGCACGGCAAACCCGTCCCCGAGCGATTCCCGCTGCACCTCGTCGCCGAATAAAACGCGCAGGAACGCTCCCGCCGCCTCCTGATTGCCGGATGAGGCGTTGATCCCGGCTGCCACGGAGGGCGCAAAGGTTTTCTTAAGCCCCGATACCGGAACCTCGCAGGAAAGCATCTCCACTGCCGCAAACGGCAGCATCACATCGTCCAGGGAGGTTAAAAGCTCCGCCGCCGCCGAGGAGCGCCCCAGGGCCAGGTTATAATCGCACTGGCGCGCAAAGCCGTCCAAAAAGACGCTGTTATCCACACTTAAGCGATCCATTTCACTCTCATTAAAGGACGTCTTCGCCTGCCCTCTCCCGCCGGCGCTTTTTACGGCCAAAAGCCAGCGCAGCAGCGCCCCGTCGCGGATCTTTCCCGAGGGCTCAAAAATCTCCTCATAGCACGTATACGCCGTAAAGCGCAGGATATTTTCATACAGATCCGGGGCAAAAAGCGGCGTATCGCCCGCGTAAGACGCCATTTTATCCAGGGACGTCAGCGCTTCGCAGCCCGCCCTGCTACCGAACATGACAGGCGTCATCACCCTCGCCGGGAGATAATAGCATTTCCCCTCCTCATCCAGATAATTGGAAAGCATATTGGGAAGAAGGCTGGCGCGCATATCGGACAGAGTCCCGCTTAAATCGGCCAGAATCCCCTTCTTTTTGTAGATTTCGGCCGGAAGGCCGTCCAGAATCAGGATATCCGCCCCGCCCCCGTTTAAAAGCTCCGTATTCAGGGCCCGGATCACGTCCTCTGACACCGCCTCCCGCGGATCCTCCACCGCGATGCGGTAATCCACACGGATCCCCGGATTCTCCTTCTGGAATATCGCCGCCGCCTGCCGCACGGTCGCGTGATCGCGCAGCGCATAGATCGTCAGCGTCTGCGCAGGAACCGCGTCCGCCGTCTCGTCAAAATAATAGCGGAACAGATGCGCCTTGTCATAATTCGTATAAATTCCGTAAAAATCCCCGTCCGCACCCTTTGCAAATCTCTTTAAATAGATATCCTGCCGTCCCATGGAATTTAAGCTTCCGTCAATAAGCTGCTCCCACACTGTCCCGTCCTGACTGATACGGTAAAGCCCTGACGCTCCGGCCGCATAGAGAAAGCCCTCGTCCGTAAACAGGCCCCAGCTATAGAAATCGTCCGCCTCCTGGCCCGGCATGGGAAATGACCCGGACTGTTTCCCGGTCAGGAGATCGTAGCGGACGATCTCCTGATTGTAAAACGTATAATAATCCGTTCCGGAAAGAGCCGCCGCGCTCCGGCTATCTGT
Source organism: Clostridiaceae bacterium (assembly GCA_009911305.1). GTDB lineage: Bacteria > Bacillota > Clostridia > Lachnospirales > Lachnospiraceae > Otoolea. Next base: position 28,886 of record QXXC01000013.1, read on the forward strand.
CCCCAGAAAATCCTGAGGAAGCACAAAGCCCCTTTTTCCATCTTCATTATAAAGCGCGGCTTCCGAGATATCCGAGGCAAGAAGGCGCTGATCCGGGAGAATACCCACAAAATCAGGAATCAGTCCATACTCTTCTCCCTCCGGAACGGCAAACACATCAGAAAACCGCTCATTTATCCCGCCGCCTTCCTCCTGCGTCCATAGGTGGAACACATAGTCCGTGTCAAAACCTCCATAATACAGGGCGCCATCCCCTCCGTAAAACAGCTTCGACACATTGACTCTCTCCGGCGCGGGAATCTCCCCGGCTTCTGTCCAGCCAGAGCCGTCATAGCGGTAGCGCCTGGCGTTCTCCCCCTCAGGGCGGACCACAAATTCAAGGCTTCCGTCCGGAAGGGACGCGACGTCCTCGATACCATTCTCCCCCATCTCCTCTGGAAGCTCAATCTCCTCCTCCATAAAACGGCCCTTGCCGGACGCGCCGTCTGCCTCAGCGGCCGGACTGTCTGTACTTTTGTCCGCACTGCCCTCCCGGCTCCCTGTTCCTCCTGCGCAGCCTGTAAGCGCCGCTGTACACGCCACGGCCAGCGCCGCCGCGAATATACGCTTTTTATGCATCTGATCCTCTCCTCCTTATCCGTGTAACTGTAAAGCGTAACCAGGACGTTTCCTTTCAGAGATCCCGGACGGTTACGCCTTTTTCCCTATTCTACACGTTTTTTCTCTAAAAAAACTGGAAACGGATCCTCTGTTTTTTCAGTTTTTTTAGAGATTTCTGTGATATACTTGAGGGAATATGGAAGGAAATGAAATGCACACGAATAGGGGAACCGCAATGAGAATACTGCTGATTGAAGATGATAAAGCGCTTTGTGAATCCCTGCTTCTGGCCCTGAAGCAGGCCGGCTATGGGGCGGATGCCTGCCATACCGGGACGGACGGGCTGCTCCTGTCCTCCTCCGGCATCTACGACTGCCTGATCATTGACCGGATGCTGCCGGAAATGGACGGACTCACCCTGTTAGAGGCATTGCGGCGGCAGGGCGTCTCAACGCCCGCGATCTTTTCAACTGCCTTAGACGGGCTCCATGACCGCGTCCGCGGCCTCGACGCCGGCGCGGACGACTATCTGGTAAAGCCCTATGCCATCGAGGAGCTGCTGGCCAGGATCCGCGCCGTTACCCGCAGGCCCGGCCGCATCGCGGATGATGAAACGCTGTCCTTACAGGGCCTTTGCCTTGATCCCGCGCGCAGGGAGCTCTCCTATCTGGAGGCGAGGATCTCCCTCTCCAAAAAAGAAACGGCCCTTTTTGAGTATTTCCTCAAAAATCCCGGCCGGACCCTGAGCCGCAGCGCCATCTTAAGCTATGCCTGGGGCTCCCTAAGCGAGGTGGAGGACGGAAACCTCGACAATTATATCTATTTTCTGAGACGCCGCCTGCGCGCGCTCAGGGCTCCTGTCCGCATCGTCACCGCCCACGGAACCGGATACCGCATGGAGGAAACGGCCGCACAAGAGGAAGGAAACGGACATGTATAAGGGCAGCGCAGGCAGAGATGGGACGCATGACGCCCCATCTGAGAACAAAGCGGCCGGAAACAGATTCCATACAGACGCGCAGGCAGACAAATCCGGCAGAAAGCAGGCAGACGCAGGCAGCGCGCCAGACAGGCAGAACAGAGAAACGGCCATGTTCGATCAGGTGCAGAGAAAGCTGGCCCTTCTCTGTACCGCCATGGCCGGCGCTGTCCTTTTTCTGCTGTTATCCGTCCTCTTTACAAGAAATATCGCCATTCAGAGGCGCGGCGGGGAGGCCGCCTTCCAAAGCCTGTGGATGTCCATAAGCTCCCAGTTCCGGATAACCCCTTCCATAAATGATTCCTATCTGGCGCAGACTGAGGCCGCCCATCACGCCATTGTCTACATCGAGGAGAACGGCGTTCCCTTCTTCTTCCCCGGCGCATGGCAGCCGGAAAGCGCCAGGGAAAGCCTGATCCGCCTCGCCATGGCGCGCGCGGCTAAGGAGGGCGTTTTCCCCCAGATTCCCCCTGTCTCCTCCTCCGAGAACCAGACCGGGGAATTCCAGATCCGCGGCAGCGCAGGCGACGCCTACTACGGCCGGCTGCTCGTCCTCCCGTCCGGGAAAGGCGCCAAAAGCCTCCTGCTCCTCTGCCATATCACCCCGCTCGCGGTTCTCGTAAGGCAGCAGCTTCCCCTCTATGCCTTTGCCGCTGCCCTCGGCGCGCTCTGCATCTGGTTTGTCAGCCGCTATATCACCGGACGGGCATTGCGCCCGGCCAGGGAAGCCGCTGTCAGGCAGGCGGAATTTATCGCCGCCGCCTCCCATGAGCTCCGCTCCCCTCTTGCCGTGATACGCTCCGGGTGCTTTACCGCCCTGCAGGCCGCGTCCCAGGCCCACAAGGGCAATCCGGACGCCGCAGGCGAAAGCGGATTGTCCCTGCCCCGCATCCTCTCCAATATGGAACGGGAATGCAGCCGCATGGCCCGCCTTGTAAACGATATGCTCCTTTTGGCGTCCGCCGACGCGGGTACATGGACCTTAGAGCCCACTGAGCTGGACGCTGATACGCTCCTGATGGACACATACGAAACCTTCCTCCCCCTCTGCCGGCAGAAATCCATCTCCCTCTCCATCACCCTGCCCCGGGAGGCAGGCCCCCGCTTCTATGGCGACTCCCAGAGAATCGGGCAGGCGCTTGCGATCCTTCTTGACAACGCGGTCTCTTACACCCCGGCCGGGGGGACAGTCCATCTGTCGCTGTCCTTCTGCCAGGACGCGCCGGCATCCCTGGAATTTGAAGTCGCGGACAGCGGCCCCGGCATCCCGGATTCTCTTAAAACACAGATCTTTGACCGCTTCTACCGCGCCGACTCCTCGCGCAGCGCGAAAAAACACTTCGGCCTGGGGCTTGGCATCGCCAGGGAGCTTATGCGCCTTCACGGCGGAACGATACGGGTCTGCGACCGTCCCGGAGGCGGCAGCCGTTTTATCCTCAGGCTTCCCGCGCTCCGCTCAGACCTCCCGTCCCGCCCGTTTCCGGAAGTACAGGCTGCTCCCAAGAAGCGCCGCCGCACCGGCCGCTGCGATCGCGGCGTTTGAATACGTGTGAAGCGCTCCCAAAATCCGCTCCCACGAAGCGCCCGCCGCCGCACCGGCCGTCACCAGAGCCGTATTCCAGAGCAGGCTTCCGGCCGTTGTCAGGAGAAGAAAAGGAACCATCCGCATCCCCGCCATACCGGCCGGAATCGAAATCAGGCTGCGGATAATCGGCACGCACCGGCAGAAAAACACCGTGCTTTTCCCCTTCCTGTCAAACCACCCCTCCGCGTCCCGCACATCCCCGGCCTCAAAATGCAGCCCCTTCCCCACTCTCCCCTCCAGAAGAGCGCTCAGCCGCCTCGCCGGAATCAGGCGCCCCACATAATACAAAATCACCGCGCCGGCCACGGAACCCGCCGTGGAGGCCGCAATCACCCCCGCGCTTTTCATCTGCGTATACGTTGTCATAAAACCTCCAAACGTCAGAATCACCTCCGACGGAATCGGCGGAAACAGATTTTCCACCAGAATCAATACAAAAATACCCGCATATCCGTAGGAATTCATAATCCCAACCACAAACTGCTGCATCCACTGCCTCCTGAACGTTCCGGCCCTGTCTGCGCCTCAGACAGAGCCGTTTTTATAAACTATACCTAAGAGGCGTTATGTATGCCTGTAAGTATGAAATTAGTTGTTACGATTCACGGCGGCTAAAAGCAGCCGTTTCCGTGAACCGTAACACGCTTCGCGATGCACACAAACCGCAAAAAACACAGTCTGGCGCCCCTGTTTGTCTGTCAAAGGGATTTACACCCCGGACATTAATTGCTATAATGAAAGTACCCGATACATGTAAACAAACACTCATAGAAAGCAGGTGAATTTATGCCAACTGGTATTGAAGTGACAAAAGCGGCTCTTGACGATTTCAAAAAGATCCAGGAATATATGTTATTAGCAAAAAAGGAGAATGCTACAGAAACATATGCAAAATTGAAAGATGAATATCTGACAATAAAAGCACTACTTAATGTATCGGGCGTAAATTTGACGGACATTGATAAGATCAAAGAATAGCATTTAATTGAATTGCAGCCATTGGACAATTCCGGCCGGGTATGCTATAATGGCCCCAGCAGTTTATCAATCAACACCCCCGCGGGCAGCCAGGCAGGCCCGCCTGGTTGCCCGCGGGATGAAAGAGGTATCCATATGACAGACTTTTTTCAGAAAATGAATGAGGGATATGCGCAGAAGCATTTCCCCACCGGATCCGTATTTGAGAGCGCTTCAAAAACCTTAAAGCGCCGGAGCTTCGTCGGGATTATCGTCATCGGCGTGTGGGTAATCGGCGCTCTTTTCGGGCTCTTTTGGGGCATTGGAAGAACCATGGAATTTATGGCTGAGGGGAAGGACGATATGCTGGGAGTGGGCCTGGTGATCTGCGGCTTCTTCGCTGTGATCGCGCTGATTTCCGGGATTATCCTTTATTTCTTCATCAGGAACACGAGGCAGAAAAGGAGCGATTATATCAAACTTTCCGCGAAAAAGAGCCAGTTGCCGGAGAGTGAGATCGAAGCCTTTGACCGGCAGGCCGTCGCCTCCGACACCTGCATCTTAAAGCTGACGGCAGGCATTGACCGGGTTCTCTCAAGCGCCACCAACAAGGACGGATTGCTCACAAGAGACTATATTTATCTGGCAAATCCCGCCCTGATTGTCATGCGGGTGAAGGATGTAAGGGCCTGCTGCTTCAACGATTATACATATTACATCAACACCGGAAAACGCTCCAAAAAGATCCATGGCCTGGCCATTACGCTGATCGCTTCCAATGGAGTCACTGACACCTCCGACACAACGGAAGCCGCCGGGCAGGCTCTCATGGCGCTTCTCAAGGAGCGCAACAGCGCCATTGATACCAATGACGGAAAGGTGGTGCCCGAGGGGGCGCTTGACGCTTACAGGAAAAAGGTGTTAGGAAGATAAATGATCGTCTTATCCTGTTCGGGAAGCTGTCCGGCCAGGAATGCGTGGTAAATGTTTTCCTGATAGCCGTAAAAACTAATTGTATCAAACAGCGGGCCGTTTATATACTCCTGCCGCCTCCTGGCATCGCCCTTCCACAGCGCGCCAAACAGTGCTGCACGGCCGCTGGCTTCGGTTTTTGCCAGGAACCATTACATTTGATGCTTTTGCTGAATAAGGCTCTGATTTCAGCGTTCGGTATCGTCAGTGCGAGGCTCCCGCTACCGGGAGCCTACGGGATATCTTTTGGCCGCATCCTGGTCAGCTAACCAGCGAAATACAGCAGTGTCCGGATATTCCTTTCAGAAGAATGCACCGCATCATAGGTCAGGTTGGGCTCAACCGGTTCAATAATATATCCTCCCAGTCTCAGGCGCTAAAGACTCATAAGCTGCAAAATATCTGCTGTGCTTATAGCTTACCTATCCCCAAAGCACTCACATCGCCCGCCCTCTCACACCTTCCCATACAGATCATACGGCGTCTCCTGATAGACGTAATAATTCAGCCAGTTCGAGTACAGCGTATTCGCCATATTCCGCCACGTAAGCGCCGGCATGGAAAAGGGATCATTATTTTCATAGTAATTGCAGGGCAGCTCCGGATCGAGCCCTTTCTTTAAATCGCGGTGGTATTCATTATTCAGGGTCATCCGGTCATATTCCGGGTGGCCCTGCATAAAGATCTGCTTTCCGTCACGGCTCATGACAAGGAACACGCCGGCTTCCTCCGACTGGGCCAGTACCCTCAGCTCCGGGCGCCTGTTTATATCCTCCCTGCGCACCTCGGTATAACGGGAATGCGGGCAGTAAAAGTAATCATCCAGACTGCGCACCAGCGGGACCTTGCGGTCCAGAACCTTATGACGGTAAATACCGGAAAGTTTCTTTTTCCTCGCATACTTTGGTATGCCGTAGTGATAATACAGACCAGCCTGAGCGCCCCAGCAGATATGCAGCGTGGAGGTCACGCGGCTCCTGCTCCATTCCATGATCTCAGAAAGCTCCGGCCAGTATTGGACCTCCTCATATTCCAGATTCTCCACCGGAGCTCCGGTAATGATCATCCCGTCAAACCTGCGGTTTTTCACCTCGTCAAAGGTGATATAAAATTTATTCAGATGGCTTGCCGAAGTGTTTTTCGATTCGTGCGAGGCAATCATCAGAAACGTACAGTCCACCTGCAGGGGCGTATTGGACAGCGCGCGCAGAAGCTGCGTCTCCGTGTCCTCTTTTATCGGCATCAGGTTCAGGATCAGGATCTCCAGAGGGCGGATATCCTGGCTTAACGCCCGCTCCTCGTCCATGACAAATATATTTTCAGATTCCAGCACGGATTTGGCCGGCAGATCCCTTTGTATTTTAATCGGCATGTTCGTCTCCTTCTTTCTTCTGCTGTACAGGCGGATCTGAAACGTCCCTGCCGCCCTCCGGTTCTGCGCTGTTCTGCGATTCTGCGCCGTTCTCCGGCTCTTTCCCATCCTCTTCCCTCTCCTCCAGCATGGCCAAAAACATCTCCTCAGAGATAACCGGCACGCCCAGCTCCCTGGCCTTTTTGTTTTTGGAAGAGGCAGAAGCGGTATCATTATTGATGAGGTAATTCGTTTTTCCCGTCACCGATCCGGTCACCTTGCCCCCCAGCGCCTCAATGCGGTCCTTCAGCTCCTTGCGGTTCTTAAAATGCTCCACGGTTCCTGTGATGACAAAATTCATCCCCGCAAGCGCCGCCCCGCCGTCGTCCTCCTCGTCCGCAGCGGCGGCGATGGTCAATTCCTTAAACAGACGATCCACGATCGCGTTATTGCTCTCTTTCGAGAAAAATTCGATCCACGCGTCCGCCAGCACCTCTCCTATGCCGTCCACAGACACCAGCTCTTCCCTGTCCGCGCCGCGCATCGCTTCAAAATCATTCTTAAAATGGCGGCAGAGCATCCTGGCGTTTGCCAGCCCGATCCCCGTGATGCCCAGGCTGAAAATCACTCTCGGAAGCGTCGTCTCAGACGCGGCCTTTGTCGCCTCCATCAGGTTGTCAAAGGATTTCTGCCCAAAACCGTCCATCTTTACGATCTCTTCCTCATATCGATCCAGATGAAACAGATCCGCGTATTCATGGATGAAGCCCACGCCGATGAATTTTTCAAGCGTCGCCTCGGAAAGTCCCCTGATATTCAGGGCATCCCGGCTGGTGAACAGGGTAAAGCTCTTGATTTTTTTCGCCTGACATTCGGGATTTGTACAGTACAAAGCCTTTACATCATTCATCTGCCGGATGTTCGTGGGGCCGCCGCACACCGGGCACGTTTCCGGTATATCGCGGACGCCGCTTCTTGTTAAATTTTCCGCAATCTGAGGAATGATCATATTGGCCTTGTATACCGTAATCCGATCGCCTGCTCCCAGCTCAAGGCCCTCCAGTATGCTTAAATTGTGGACGCTCGCCCGGCTGACCGTCGTCCCCTCCAGCTCCACGGGCTCAAATACGGCCACGGGATTGATAAGCCCTGTCCTTGAAGCGCTCCATTCAATGTAGGAAAGCGTCGTCTCCTGCAGCTCATCCGCCCATTTAAAAGCAATGGAATCCCTGGGGAATTTGTCAGTGCGGCCAAGCGAACGGCCGTATGCAATGTCGTCATACAGGAGAACCAGGCCGTCAGACGGGATGTCATTTTGCTCCACCCGGCCGGAAAACGCCTCCACCGCTTCGGCCAGCGTTTCCCGTTCCACCTCCCGGTACTCCACGACCTCAAAACCCTGGGACGAGAGCCACAGGAACTGCTCCTTCCTGGAATTGTTGAAATCAGCGCCGTCTGCGCTTACCAGGCTGAAGGCATAAAAACGGACGTTCCTGCGGGCCGTCACCGCGCTGTCCTGCTGGCGGACCGAGCCGCTGCAGAGATTCCGCGGATTCTTGTAGCGGGCGTCCACATCTTCGATCTGTTCATTGATCCGCTTAAAATCCGAGTAGCGGATCACCGCCTCTCCCCGCAGAACCGCCTTCCCCTGAAACGCGATATGGAGCGGCACGTTGGCAAATACCCGGGCATTGCTTGTGATGACCTCCCCGATCTCCCCGCTGCCGCGCGTCACGGCCTTTTTAAGCTCTCCCCCGTCGTAAGTGAGCACAATGGTCAGCCCGTCCAGCTTCCAGGAGAGCAGCCCCTTTTGCTCTCCCAGCCATTCCCCCAGCTCCTCCACGCTCTTTGTCTTGTTCAGTGACAGCATCGGGCTCTCATGGCGCTCCTTGGGAAGCGAGCTCACCACCTCATAGCCCACATTCCTCGTGGGGCTGCCGCTTAAAACCACTCCTGTTTTCTCCTCCAGGCAAAGCAGCTCGTCATAAAGCCTGTCGTATTCCAGATTGCTCATGATCTCGCGGCTCTCCTGGTAATAGGCCCTCCCGGCCTCTCTCAGCCGCTCAACCAGCTCACGGATCCTTGCGACAGCGCCGGCCCGGCCGGCCTCCTGTCCCTTTTCCTCCTCTGTCTGCACACTGTCCTGCGTTCTATACTGCATTCTGATCCCATCCATTTCTGCAACTGCTCTTTCACTCAGCGGACGCACCGCGGCCGCACACCGGCCGGCTTCCTCCCATATCGAGAAGCCTGCGAAGCTCCTCCCACTCCTCTTTCGTAACCTCGCGGCACTGCCCTGTCTTTAGCCCGTCCAGCCTGATATTCATGATGCGCACACGTTTTAAGGCTGTTACCTCAAAGCCCAGGGCCCCGCACATCCGGCGGATCTGGCGGTTCAGCCCCTGAGTCAGTGTGATGCGAAAGGACCGCTCTCCTGTCTTTTCCACGCGGCAGGGCCTTGTGACCGTATCCAGTATCGGCACGCCGCACGCCATCCGGCGGATAAACGCATCGTTTACCGGACGGCTGACCGTCACCTCATACTCCTTTTCATGGCCGTTTCTGGCGCGCAGGATCTGATCCGAGAGCGCGCCCTGGTTCGTCATGAGGAGCAGTCCCTCTGATTCCTTATCGAGACGTCCCACAGGGTAAATGCGCAGGGGAAACTGAATAAAATCCACTATATTTTCCGCCCGGTCCTTATCCGAGGTCGTGCAGACGATCCCCCTGGGCTTATTGACTGCCAGAAGCACCGGGCGCTCTCCTCCCGTTACCCGTCTGCCGCCGCACACGATCTCCTGGGAGGGAAATACCCGCATCCCGGTTGACGCCTGTTTTCCGTCCACAAACACCTCGCCGGCCCCGATCCGCCGATCCGCCTCCCGGCGCGAGCAGACGCCTGCTTCACTTAAATATTTGTTCAGGCGGATCCCCTGGACGGACGAACCCAGACTCTCCTTATCCTGCCTTTTCCTATCTGTCATAACCTGTATTCTCCCCGGCTCATCTCCTGCCCTGCCTGTTGCCGCGCCCGCCAGAAGAAGCGTTTTCAGGCACGCTTTATCCGCGCTGCAGCGTCCGCAGGATTTCCAGAGAATGAAACTCCCTGTCGATAAACCGCCTCTTATTCTCCTCCACACACCGCCTGAACTCCCCAAAGGCCTCCTCCTTAAGGAGAAAGGTATACAGCTTTTCAAGCGGTGAAAACGCCGTATACTCCCAGGCATAGGCCGCCGAATCGCCGGCAGCCCCAGGAGGCTGCCTCGTATACTCCCCGTTTATGACCATGATCCTCAGCTCAAAGATACGCTGAACCAGGGGATTGGGGAGCGCCGGCTTTAAAAGCGCCCGAAAGGACTGGTATAAAAGGCGCAGCGTCTCTCCCCCGTCAATGCCCTCCCGCCCGTAATAGTCGGCGAATTCCGCAAAATACGAGGCATAGCAGGCGCATTCCACATCCTTTTCCAGCCCTTCAAAATAATTCTCGATTTCCGCGCCGTAGAGGCTGTAGGCGTCCCGCCCCGGCGCCAGGGTAAAGGTCCCGAACGCAAAAGGCCGGCCGGGAGCCCGCAGAAGGCTTCCGGGCCGCTTGGCCCCTCTGGCAAACGCTGTGATTTTCCCCCGCTCCCTGGTCAGTATCACCAGACGCTTGTCATATTCCCCGGACGGGGCGGCCATCAGAACCATCCCCGTCGCCTGCACGAGATCCCGCATACTGTCCGCCCCTTCCGCTTACCGCTCGATTTCCCTGGGATTATATCCGTAATTCTTCATATAAAGATCGCTGTCGCGCCACTCCCTGCGCACCTTTACCCACAGCTTCAGGTTTATCCTGGCGTCCATCAGGTTCTCAATCTCTGTGCGCGCCGCTGTCCCGATCCGCTTGAGCATGGAACCGCCTTTCCCGATGATGATCCCCTTGTGGGAATCGCGCTCGCAGATGATCGTGGCATCCACATCGATCAGCCCGTTCGGCCGTTCCTTCATCCGCTCCACGACCACCGCGATCCCGTGCGGTATCTCGTCGTCGAGAAGCCGCAGGGCCTTTTCACGCACAAGCTCCGCGCAGATCTGGCGCATAGGCTGATCCGTGATCGTATCCTCATCGTAAAAGCACGGGCCCTCCGGCAGATATTGAAAGATACACTCCTTCAAATCCTCCAGATTTATCTCCTTAAGCGCCGAGACCGGAACAATCTCCGCAAAATCGCAGATATCCTTATAGGCCGCGATAAAAGCCAGGATCTCCTCCCTTTTCACGGTATCGATCTTATTGATCACCAGAAGAACCGGTGTTTTCACGCGGTTTAGCTGCTCCGCGATATGGCGTTCCCCGGCCCCGATAAAGGTCGTGGGCTCTACCAGCCAGAGGATCGCATCCACTTCCTTCAACGTGCGCTCCGCCACGCTGACCATATACTCGCCCAGCTTATTTTTCGCCTTGTGTATACCCGGCGTGTCCAGAAATACGATCTGCCCGCGCTCGTCCGTCAAAACCGTCTGGATGCGGTTTCTCGTTGTCTGCGGCTTTTCGGAAGTAATCGCGATTTTTTGTCCAATCAAATGGTTCATCAGCGTGGATTTCCCCACATTCGGCCGCCCGATCAGCGCCGCAAAGCCTGATTTTAACTCTTTCTGCATATCTTTCTCCCCTCAGAAACGGCGCTGCCCGGGCAGACGGACCGCTGCGCCAAGCAGCCCTGCACGGCGGCGGCCCCGGATGCCTGAACTCTTACCTTATTTTTACGTTATGACTCTACTGAAACAGATTTTTAAGCTCTCCGAACATCCCCTCATGCTTCCTGAGGCATTCCGCATTTCCAATCACGCAGAAGCTTCCCTCTGAGAGAACTTCACGGATGATCCCCGCCAGCGCCCGGATATCCTCCGGCCCGGCGGTCAGGATCTCGCGGCGCTCCTGCTCAAACATCGCGTCCGTGACATGCGAGAACCACGCGGAAACGGCCTTTGCTCCCTTGTAGGGCGGGAGCAGCGGGGCATCGAGATCGCTGATCGTCCCGATCACATACTTGGTCATATCGCGTTCGTCCGCGTCGAAGCTCTCGACATACGCCGGCACTCCCTCGTAAACCTGCATGGTCTCCTGAAGCTTCGGATCGCGGTAGGATACAAAGTACCCGTCGCCAAACCGGCCCACTCCGTTCATAACGCCGTATGCGCCGCCCTTGACCCGGACATTCAGCCACAGGTAATCATAGCCCAGTATCACCTTCAGGATGCGCAACGCCCCTGTATACGAATATCCGTCCCGCCAAACGCTGCCGCTGCGCGCCACATAGTTGACCTGCGAGGAAGTCATGAAGCCCTCGTTCTGATTCTTCTTCTCAAAGATAAAGGGATACACCGTCCCGTCCCCGGCGGGCAGGCGGTCCTTTAAAAGAGGCAGGCTGCCTGCAAGCCTCTTTTGCCCTTCCTCGTCGGCTGTGTAGCTGATCACCATATTTTCAGCCGTAAACAGGCGCTTTGCCGTCTCCTTAAGCTTTGCGGTGAGCGCGTCTTTGCGTTCCTCAAAGTCTCTGGCCATATCTTCAAGGAACTGGTAATACGCAATGCCGCCCGTCTGATCATGGAAGCTGTAAATCGGTGAAAAATAGGACAGACTCCGGATCATGGCCGCCGAGTGACCTGCGGAGTTCAGCTTCATCTGGCTGCGGGACTTCATCTCCGCCAGAATCTCGCCCAGACGCTTCGTGTCGTCTAACACAGAGTCAAGCAGGATCTCCGCGATCGCTGAAAAACCGAAATCCAGCTTGTCATAGAGCACTCTGGCGCTCGCGTTAAACACGCCTGTAAATCGCTCCCGGGACTCGGCGTCCGGATAGGCCGTCACATTTAAGCTGATGCCGCCGCTGTTTAAATTGATCTCATTCGACAGATCGCTGTATGTGTGCCTGGTGGTGTTCACATAGCCCAGCACGGATTTTAAAAGCCCCACATACGGCAGATCCCCGGACGGAACCCGGTCTGTGTAAAACATCACCTTCAGATAACCGATCCCTGAGGTATTCATGGCATGGCGCAGCACGGTCGTCCCGTCTATCACATGCTCCTCCAGAAGCAGCGGATCCGGATCCGGCTTTATATCCTCCCTGCCGAGCAGAGGGATCTTTTCCAGATCCTCCCTGGGGGACGGCGTATCCTGGTATTCTTTCAGCTCCTGTGTCCTCTGAATCAGGGCGCGGCGCTCCTCCTGCGTGAGGGAATCTCTGTATGCCTTAAGCTTTTTCCGGAGCTCTTCATCCTCTTTTGCCGTTAAGTTCTTCTTTGGGCTTACCACAATCACGGCCTCAAAGGGGTTATCCAGCAGATATTTCTTTAAAAGCCCCTCAAACCAGCCCTCGTATACGCCCTTCTTTAAAAAGGCAAAGGTATCCTCATATGCAAGGTGCATAAAGGGATCGCCGTCGTAAAGCCAACTGTCCAGGCACTGGAGGCCGTACATCAGGCCCTTGGGCGCATTTCCGAAATCCGCCTCACGGTAGCGGAATTCATAGTAATTGATTCCGGCCAGGAGCGTCTTTTCACCGATCCCCTGATCCGCCAGCCGGCGCAGGGTTCCCTTCACAACCGCCAGAAATTCGCCCTTCTGCTCCTTGGAGGCATTTTTGGCGATCACGGAGAAATAGGGCTGCAGGATGCCGTTTTCATACCCGCCCATGATATCCTGGCCGATCCCGGCCCCAATCAGCGCTTCCTTTAAGGGCGCGCCCGGCGCGTCGATCAGGACATACTCCAGGATCTGGAACGCCATATAGAGCACCGGGTCCAGATCGTCCCCCACCACGGTATTGACAGACAGATAGGTCGCCTGTTCCTCGCTCTCCGCGTCGGTAATGGGATAGAAAATCTCCTTTTCCACCGGAGCGGGGAACGCCTCCTGCTCCGCGATCGCCGAATCCACCGGCTGGCGCTCATAGCGGGAGAGATATTCCCGGTCCAGCCATTCAAGCTTTTCTGCCATATCCATATTTCCATACAGGTAAATAAAGCTGTTGGACGGATGATAGTACGTTTTGTGGAAATTCAGAAAGGCTTCATACGTCAGGGACGGAATATCGTCCGGCGCGCCGCCCGACTCGTGCGAATAGCAGGTATCCGGAAACAGGATGTTCCTCGTATAGCGGTCCAGAACGCTTTCCGGCGAGGAAAACGCGCCCTTCATCTCATTATACACCACGCCGTTGTACGTCACCGGGCCGTCTTCTGAATCCAGCTCATAGTGCCAGCCCTCCTGGAGAAAGATCTTCTCCTCCCGATAGATCGCCGGGTGCAGCACTGCGTCCATATAGACATCCATGAGATTCTGGAAATCCTTGTCATTGCAGCTCGCCACCGGGTACACGGTCTTATCCGGATATGTCATGGCGTTTAAAAAGGTGTTCAGAGAGCCCTTTACCAGCTCCACAAAGGGATCCTTGACCGGAAATTTGTCAGAGCCGCACAATACGCTGTGCTCCAAAATATGGGGAACCCCCGTGCTGTCCGAAGGCGGCGTGCGGAAACCGATGCAGAATACCTTATTCTCATCGTCATTGGAAAGAAGAAATACCCTGGCCCCTGTCTTTTTGTGCTCCAGGACGGTTCCTTCTGAGTTAAGCTCCCTGACCGTCCGTTCTTCCAGTATCTGATAGCTGTTTAAATCCTTTACTGTCATGCTCATCTTCCTTTTCATTTACATTTTATTCCGCGGCGTCCGCTTACATCCTGCCCATAAATTTATCCTTCAGCACAGCAAAGCACTCCCGCACCCACATATGGATGGCAAGCACCGGATCGCCGGAGGCCGCGATGCCCGTCACGCCGGACAGCCCCTGCTTCCTGGCAATGGATTTGGCGCGGAACAGATGGTAATCGCTCGTCAGAACCGCGATGCGCACCGGATCCTCCTGGGAGCGCTCCTGGTAGTATTCCTGCAGACGGGCCTGCGCGGACTGCGCCTTATAGAATTCCTGCCTCTCAATCACCTTGCGGCTGAAGGTGATATTCTGCGCCGTGTTGGAAGACTGATCCTCCAGGAGCAGCCGTTCCGGCGCGACGCCGTTATACTCAAGATACTCGTACATGGCCCTGGCCTCACTCACCGGCTCATCCTTTCCCTGTCCTCCGGAAAGCACCAGAACCGTGTTCGGGTTCGCCTCCGCATATTCCACGGCCCTGTCAAGCCGTCTTTTCAGGGACCGGCTGATTTCACGATCCTTCACCCGGGCTCCCAGCACGATCACATAGTCCGCGGCCTGCCTGGTCGCCGTAAAGGCATGGAAGGCAATCAGCGCTTCGGTCACGGCAAAAATCACGAAGCCGGCCATACAGACCGTGGCAGCCGAGATAAAGACCCAGGACGGCGCGCGCCCCTCATGGCGGCGCAGGAAATGGAGCCCTGCGGCCAGAAGAACGAACACTGTGGCCAGCGCCGGCCAGATCAGGGAGAATGAAACGGAAAAACCCGCATATGCCGTCAGGATCACATAATAAACCACACAGAACAGGGCCGCGCCCTCCAATATCCAGGTCATGCTTCTCCTCCTTTGTATGGAATGATCAGAGTGTGTCTGGAACATGCTTTCTGCCAGATGTGCGTCACACCATCTCCCGCAGCATAGATCAGCCGTCCAGCCCGTCTGCCGCCGCTTCCTGCCTCCGGATAATATCATTCACGTCCGGCCCCGGCCCGAGATCCACCCATAAAACCTGCCCGGCATGGGGCGCGTCCGAAACCGCCGTCCCGTCCCCGTCATACAGGGCGCGGACCGTGACCTGCAGATTGCCCCCGTCCGGCTTCATCACCTCCGCCGTCTCGCCCACGCAGAACTTATTCTTCTGCCGGATCCGCACAAGGCCGTCCTCCCTTACCTCTTCTATCATACCCAGATACGTGTAATTTTTTACATACGTGCTGTTTCCGTAAATCTGAGCCTCTGCGCCCGGCTTATCAAAATAAAAGCCTGTCGTAAACTCGCGGTACGTACATTTCCCGATCTCCTCCCGGTACCACTCAAGATTTGCCCGGTATTTCTCAGGACTTTCCAGATAATCGTCAATAGCACGCCTGTAGGTGCGCGTCACGGCCGCCACATAGAGCGCCCCCTTCATCCGGCCCTCGATCTTAAAGCTGTCAATACCGGCCTCCATCATCTCCGGGATGTGTTCAATCATGCACAGATCCTTTGAATTAAACAGGAAGGTCCCCCGCTCATTCTCATAGATCGGCATATACTCGCCAGGCCGCTTCTCCTCCACAACCGAATAATTCCACCGGCAGGGATGCGTACACGCGCCCTGATTGGCGTCCCGTCCTGTGAGGTAATTGCTGAGCAGGCAGCGCCCGGAATAGGAAATGCACATCGCGCCGTGGATGAAGCTCTCGATCTCCATATCCTCCGGGATGTTCTCACGGATCTCACGGATCTCCTTCAGGGAAAGCTCCCTGGCAGACACCACGCGCTTTGCGCCCAGTCCGTACCAGAACCGGTATGTCCCGTAATTCGTATTGTTCGCCTGGGTGCTGATATGGATCTCCATCTCCGGCAGGATCCGCTTTGCGATGGCAAACACGCCCGGATCCGAGATGATCAGCGCGTCAGGGCCTATCTCCCTTAATTCCTCAAAATACGCCTCCACGCCCGGCAGGTCGTCGTTGTGCGCCAGAATATTGGCGGTGATATAGACCCTCACGCCGTGCGCATGGGCGAACGCGATCCCCTCCCGGAGCTCCCCGTTCGTAAAGTTGCGGGCCTTTGCGCGCAGCCCGAACGCGCCGCCTCCTAAATATACCGCGTCGGCCCCGTAGATCACGGCCGCCTTTAACGTGTCCGGGCCTCCGGCCGGAATCAGAAGCTCCCGTCTTCTCATGCTTTCTCCCTCTCCTTTTTCACGCTCACCGCCACGCCGTCCCCGACAGGGACAAGCGATGTCTCAAGCTCCTCCATGTGCGTCAGGCGGTATAAGTATTCCCGCATACGGGCATGGATCGTCCGGTTCCGGCGCTCCACCGCGTAGCGGGATTCGATGATATCGCCGTCCTGGAAAATATTGTCCGATACCAGCACGCCCCCGTCACCGAGCAGGAAGAGCAGCCGGTCAAGCCAGCCCGGATACTGTCCCTTGGCCGCGTCCATAAAAATAAAATCATAAGGGCCGGAAAGTGTATAAAGCGCCTCGCCCGCGTCGCCCTCCACCAGGGTGATACGCTTCTCCTCTCCCGCCCTTTTAAAATTTGCCTTTGCAGCCGGTATGCGCTTTTCATACTTCTCAATGGTCGTGATGTGACAGTCCTTTGGCATCACCCGGCACATTAAAAGCGCCGAATAGCCAACCGCTGTCCCCACCTCCAGAATCGCCCCCGGCCGCTTAAGCGCCACCAGGGTCTTTAAAAACGCCGCTGTCTCCCTGCGGATAATCGGGATATGCAGGGCTGTGGCCTCCTCCTCGATCGCATCGCACAGGCTCCCGTTCCCGGTATCCAGGGAATGGATATACGACGTAATCCTGTCATTTACTATCATATGCTCTCCGTACTGTAAATGCCCCGGCATGTTCTATTCCCCGTCCGCGTCCTTTGCCTTCGCCGCGTCGATCAGCCTTAACATCTCCTTGGAAGTCATGGACGTACTCAGCTCATAGGCGCCGGGACCCACATCATATTCGTAAAACTTGGCCTGAACCATCAGGGCAAAACGGTTGGATATCAGCCCTTCCTGTTCAAGCCTCTTCGCCACATCGCTTAAGGATTCCCCAGGCTCAATCACAATCTCCTTCACCGTGCCGGGCTCTGCGTCCACCGCCTCCGGCGCAAAGATCTCATGGCCAAACTGATAGCCCTTTGTCGCCCCCTCATACATCAGCACAAACACGGCGGCAAACACGATCAGCCTGGCCGAAATGCTGATAATCGTCGTGGTAATCCGGTTAATATCACGCGTTGTACGGCTCATACATGCCCTCCTACACCTCCATGATAATCGGCAGGATCATGGGATTCCTCTTCATCTTTTTCCACAAAAAGTCGCTTAAGCTGTCCCTGATAATATTCTTAATCTTTCCCCAGTCATTCACCCGCCGCTTTAAACAGCCCTGGACCGCATCGTCCACCACTCTCTGCGCCTCCTCCATCAGATCCTCGGATTCACGCACATAGACAAAGCCTCTGGAAACGATATCCGGGCCGGCTAAAAGCTGGTTGCTGTATTTCTCCAGCGTCAGCACCACGATAATGATCCCGTTCTGGGCCAGGTTCTGGCGGTCGCGCAGTACGATATTCCCCACATCCCCGATCCCTAAGCCGTCCACCAGGATTCCCCCGGCCGGCACGTGATCCGTGATTCTGTGGCCCTCTGCGCTGATCTCCACCACATCGCCTGAGGACATGATGATCACATGTTCCTTCGGAATCCCCATGGACTCCGCCAGCCCCTTCTGGGCCATCAGATGGCGGTATTCCCCGTGAACCGGAATCGAATACTTCGGCCGGATCAGGGAGTACATCAGCTTGATCTCCTCCTGGCAGGCATGTCCTGAAACATGCGTATCCTGCGTGATCACCTCGGCTCCCTGCATGGAGAGCTCGTTGATTACCTTGGAAACCGCCTTTTCATTGCCGGGAATCGGCGTGGAGCTTAAAATCACCACATCGCCCGGCATGATGGACACCTTTTTGTGAAGGCTCGCCGCCATCCGCGACAGGGCGGCCATGGACTCTCCCTGGCTTCCGGTCGTGATGAGCACCGTGTCCTCTTTATTATAATTCTTAAGCTGCTCAATATCGATCAGCGTGTTCTCCGGAATGTTGATATAGCCCAGCTCGCTGGCCGTTCCGATCACGTTCACCATGCTGCGGCCCTCCACCACGACCTTGCGGCCGTACTTGTACGCGGAGCTGATGATCTGCTGCACGCGGTCCACATTCGAGGCAAACGTGGCCACAATGATGCGGTTATTCTTATGCTCCGCAAAAATCGAGTCAAACGTGCGCCCCACCGTGCGTTCCGACATCGTAAATCCCGGCCGGATCGCGTTGGTGCTGTCGCACATCAGAGCCAGCACGCCCTTTTTCCCCAGCTCTGCAAAGCGCTGCAGATCCGCCGGCTCGCCGAATACCGGCGTGTAATCGATCTTGAAATCGCCTGTGTGGACAATAATCCCGGCCGGCGTAAAGATCGCCAGGGCCGATGCGTCGGCGATACTGTGGTTTGTCTTCACAAATTCAATGCGGAAGCACCCTAAATTGATCGACTGCCCGTGCCGCACCACCTTGCGGCGGACCGTCTTCATCATATTGTGCTCCTTCAACTTGTTTTCAATCAGGCCGATGGTCAGCTTCGTGCCGTATACCGGCGCCGGCACATCCTTTAACACATACGGCAGGGCGCCTATGTGATCCTCATGTCCGTGCGTGATCACAAAGCCCTTTACCTTATCAAGATTATTTTTTAAATAGGTCACGTCCGGAATCACCAGATCAATCCCCAACATGTCGTCGCCCGGAAACGCCAGCCCGCAGTCCACGACAATAATACTGTCTTCATATTCAAAGGCAGTCATGTTCATGCCGATCTGCTCCAGCCCTCCCAGGGGGATGATCTTCACCTTATTTTGTTTATTTTCCTGTTTCAATCTGCACCTCCGTTAAGAATTTCACGTTCTTTTCCACAGCGGCTTCTGATTCGTCTCATACCGCCTTATTCACATACTCATTTCTCGATCGCCACTCCCAGATCGCCCATCAGCTCTTCAAAAATCCGCGACATATATTCCAGCTCCCCGTCCTCGTCCACGAATTCATAAGAGGCTTCCGGATCCTCCGGGCCTGACGTATCCCTTAAAAGATAGCACTCGCCGTCCTCATCCTTTGAATCAGCCGCCAGAAGATAGCTCTCCCCGTTTATCTGCGTCTGCTCCAGCACATAAAGGCGCAGCTCCTCTCCGTCGTCTGTCTTTAAAACAACGCTGTTTTCCAAATCGTTTCCTTCATTCAGCATATCATCGAGATGACCCATCGCATTCTTCCTTTCCAGCCGCGGCCCCGCGCTCTTCCTGCTCCTGAGCCGGCATGGACTGCCGATCCAGATAGCCCTGAAGAATCAGGGAAGCCGCCACCTTGTCAATCACCGCCTTGCGGTTCTCCCGGCGCACGCCGCTCTCCTTTAAAACCGCCTCGGCAGCCGCCGTCGTCAGACGCTCGTCCCATAAGATCACCGGCAGCCCGGTGCGGCGCTCCAGCATGGCTTTAAAGCTCTCCGTCTTTTTCACGCGCTCGCCCAGTGTATTATTCATATTTTTAGGATACCCTAAAACAATGGTTTCAATCTTGTATTCCCGGATCAGCTCCTCAATCCGCGCGCATGTGCGGCGCAGCTTGTCCTCATCCTTGCGCACAATCGTCTCCAGCCCCTGGGCTGTCATGCCCAGCGCATCGCTGACCGCCACGCCCGTGGTCCTGGATCCAAAATCAAGTCCCAATACTCTCGTTTTCATTTCTTATTTTACCCATCAAAAAACAAGCTGGCATACCGCCAACCGCTTTCTCCTGTCCGTATAGCCCTTACGCGCCGCTGTCCGGCATATTCGTCTGCAGACAGCGGCGGTCACTCCTGTTTTCATCTGTCCGGCGCCGGCCAGCCCGGAACCGGACGCGCGCGGGCCCGCAGGCTCACTTCAGTCTTGTCTCTACATAGACCTTCATCAGCTCTTCCAGAATCTCGTCACGCTCCACCTTCATAATCAGGCTTCTTGCACTCTTGTGGCTGGTGATGTAGGTCGGATCTCCGGACATAATATATCCTACAATCTGATTGATGGGATTGTACCCTTTCTCAGTCAGAGCGAAATAAACGTCCTCCAGAACCTCGCGTACGTCCAGCTTCTTTTCCTGTACTGCCCTAAAATATTGTGTATTACTGTTATCGCTCATGATCCTATTCACGTCCTTTTAACTGTTCTTTTTTATTTTACTCCAAAATATGGCATTCGGCAAGTAAATTTTGTAATTGCGGGGATTTACAGGGATTCGCTAAATAAAATTCCCCGTTTATCAGTTCCTCCAGCCGGACCCGGATGATCCGGTTCTTCATTCCTTCCTCATAGGGCAGTATGCCCTTTACATACTGTCTGGTGTGTCCCATCATATATCTGACGCCGTTTATGATAACCGGCTCTTCCAGCAGAAGGTCTGTCTCCCGGCCTGAAAAGCGTTTCCGGTAGGCTTCTGAAAGCGTCTCATTCAGAGACAGGAGAACGTCGCTGCGGGCGGCCTTAACCGCTTCCGGTATCTGATCCGGCATCGCGGCGGCGCGTGTTCCGGCGCGTTTGGAATATTTGAATATATGCATTTCATAAAAGCCCGTTTTCTCCAGAAACGCCCTGGTTTCCTGGAATTCCTCCTCTGTCTCCCCGGGAAAGCCCACAATGACGTCTGTGGTAATCGCCGGATTATCAAATACACTTCTAAGGAGTGTACATTTTTCAAAATACTCTTCTGGGGTGTATTTTCGATTCATCCGTTTTAAAGTCGCCTCACAGCCGCTCTGCAGGGACAGGTGAAAATGAGGGCAGATCGTCCGCAGCGAGGCCAGGGTCTGAGCAAAGTCTTCGGTGACGATACGCGGTTCCAGGGAGCCGAGGCGGATCCGTTCAAGGCCGCGGATCTGATCAAGGCGTACGATAAGGGCCAGTAAACCGCGGATCTCATCCGGCCTGATTTCTCTGCTCCTGCACCGCGGGGAACCGTCCTGCGGACACTCTCCTGCCTTTGCAAAATCCGCTCCATACGAGCTCAGATGGATCCCGGTCAGCACGATCTCTTTATAGCCGGCGGCCGCCAGCTCTTCTGCCTCCCGGATCACCTCAAGCGGGCTCCTGCTCCTGACACGCCCGCGGGTATAGGGGATAATACAATAGCTGCAGAACTGGTTGCACCCGTCCTGCACCTTCATAAACGCCCTTGTGTGATCCGAAACCCGGCTGATCCGAAGCCTCTCATACTCCTGCTCCCGGCCGATATCCACAATCTCCCGGTTCTGCCTGTGATCCGCAAAATAGCGCTCCAGAATCGCGGGCAGATCCTTCTTGCGGTTATTCCCAATCACCAGATCCACCGCGCCGTCTCTTTTCAGCTCCTCCCCGGCCGCCTGGGCATAGCAGCCCACCGCCGCCACCACAGCCCCCGGATTCAGCTTCCGCGCCCGGTGCAGCATCTGCCTTGATTTCTTATCCGCCACATTCGTCACAGAGCACGTATTCACAACATAAACGTCCGCCCCTTCCCCAAAGGGAACGATCTCATACCCCGCCTCCTCTAAAAGCTCCTGCATCGCCTCCGTCTCATATGAATTCACCTTACATCCCAGGTTATGAAACGCCGCCTTTCTCATTCCTTTACGCTCCTTTTCGTTTTACCGCCTGCCTGATGTTACGATTGACAGAGCAAATGCCAGTCGCCAGACTGCTCTGCCGCGCTCATTTTAAGTTCCTGTTCACATCCTGTCGCTTACCTGTGGCATATGCGGGCCGTGAGTTCCATCTGCCTGCGGCACAGCCCGGCAGGGGGGTAAACCGCAGCAATTTTTTTCCCGAAATCCCCCTCTTTAACCAATCCTCTCTTGACTTTTTCCCCATAACTTTGTAGTATAGAATCAGGCTGTCAGGCAGGGATCATTCATACCCTCTGGCCGGCGTTATCCCGTTTCACCCAACGCGCGCAGCCATTTTATCCAACTATATTTATGCTGAATATAAAGCAGCAAGAGGAGGTTCTTTTCATGAAAACAGTTCGCATTTCGTTAAATTCCATCGATAAGGTAAAATCGTTTGTGAATGATCTGGCAAAGTTTGACGCTGATTTTGATCTGGTATCCGGCCGTTATGTGATTGACGCCAAATCCATCATGGGCATCTTCAGCCTGGATCTCTCCAAACCCATTGATTTAAATGTCCACTCCGAGACACAGGTTGATGAGATCCTGACGGTTCTGGCTCCCTACATCGTATAAGCCGCCTGCCTGTGCATTCCGGATGCGTACATGTTCAAAAACGCCGCGCCGTTTTCCTGACAGTGCGGCGTTTTTTCTGCCCTTCGTAACGTGCCGCGGCCTTCAGCACCATACGATCTCCGCCGTTTCCACGGCTTCCTTAAGCATCCCTTCTATCTGCTCCTCAAGGCTTCTCTCCGATTTGCGGATCTTTTCAAGAACCGGCTTGGTCACCGGATGCTTTGCCACAAAAATCGTGCAGCAGTCCTCATACGGTTCAATGGATGTTTCATACGTCCCGATCTTCAGGGCAATGTCCACAATATCCTGCTTGTCAAAGCCGATGACCGGCCGGAATACGGGAAGCGAGCAGACCTCGTTCGTCACCGCCAGGGAATGGACGGTCTGCGAGGCCACCTGGCCGATGCTCTCCCCGGTGATCAGGCCCTGGCAGTTGTCCTTTACGGCCAGCTCCTCTGCAATCCGCATCATATAGCGGCGCATGATGATCGTCAGCTCCTCGTGGGGGCACTTGTCATAGATCGCGAGCTGGATGTCCGTAAAATTCACGACATGGAGCTTAATGGGCCCTGAGTAGCGCGACACCTCCCGGGCCAGATCCACGACCTTCTGTCTGGCCCGCTCGCTCGTGTACGGCGGCGCGTGAAAATACACGGCCTCGATCTTCACGCCGCGTTTCGCGATCATATAGCCCGCCACCGGGCTGTCGATCCCGCCGGATAGGAGAAGCATCGCCCGCCCGTTGGTTCCCACCGGCATCCCTCCGGGGCCGGGAATCACGCGGGAATACAGGTTGACTCCCTTCGGGCGGATCTCCACATTTAAGAGCACATCCGGATGATGGACATCCACCCTTGTCTGCGGAAATGTCTCCAGAATCACCTCTCCCAGATCCCGGTTCATCTGCTCCGAGCTTCCCGGATACTGCTTGTTGACACGCCTTGTATTCACCTTAAAGGTAAATGTTTTGTCCGGGTACGTCTCCTCCATGTACTCGACAACCTGTTTCTTTAAAGCCTCAAAGCCCAGATCCTCCACCCGCTTTAAGGGGCAGACTGCCGCCACGCCGAATACGCAGGTAAGGGCCTCTGTAACCTCGTCGTAATCAAACGGCGCGCCGGCGTGGGCGTAGATGCGCCCCGACTCCTTTGTGACCGTAAACTGCCCGTCCAGCCTCTTTAAGGCGTGATGCACATGCGAAAGTAAGGCGTCCTCGAACAGATATCTGTTTTTTCCCTTAATGCCGATCTCCGCATATTTTATTAAAAATGACTGAAACATGTATGCTTTCCCTCCTATTTCGCCCTGTACCGGCGCAGCCCCGGGAGCAGCTCCCGAAGCTCCCCAAGCGCATAGTCCACCTCTGCTTCCGTGTTAAATGCGCCGAAGCTGAAGCGCAGGGTGGAGTCAAGGATCTCCCGGTCCGCGCCGATGGCCTTCAGCGTCCCGCTGTGCCCCGGATGATTCGACGAGCAGGCCGAGCCGGAGGACACATAGATCCCTTTGGCCTCCAGGGCGTGCAGCAGCACCTCACTGCGCACGCCCTTAAAGGCCGCGCTCACGATCTGCGGCGCGCTGCTCCGATCCACGCTGCCGTTGATTACCACGCCCTCGATCTGCTCAAGCCCTGCAATCAGGCGTTCCCGCAGTCCGTAGAGCGCCTCGGTGCGCGCGGCGTGATCCGTGTAGATCTCCTTCACCGCCGCGCCGAGCCCCGCGCATCCCGGCACATTCTCCGTGCCGGGGCGCATGCCTTTTTGCTGGCCGCCTCCGTACAGAAGCGGAAGAATCTTCACTCTCTCATTGATATACAAAAAACCCACGCCCTTGGGCCCGTGGATCTTGTGCCCGCTGGCGGACAGCAGGTCAATCCCCTGGCGTTTCGGCCGGATCTCATACTTCCCATATGCCTGAACACCGTCCGCGTGAAACAAAATGGCCGGATTCTTCCGCCTGATGCAGGCGGAAATCTCCTCCACCGGCTCCACGGCCCCGATCTCATTGTTTACATACATGACAGAAACCAGGATCGTGTCCTCCCGTATCGCCTCCTCCAGATCCCGGACAGAAATATGGCCGCAGGAGTCCACAGGCAGATATGTGACCTCAAATCCCTGTTTTTCAAGGAAGGCCATGGAATTGTACACGGACGGGTGCTCGATGGAGGAGGTGATGATATGCTTGCCCGCCCTCTGATTCGCAAGCGCCGTTCCGATGACGGCCATATTGTTTGACTCCGTTCCCCCTGAGGTAAATAAAATCTCCTTATCCTGCGCCTTTAAGGATCCTGCAATCTCCTTTCGGGCTTCCTTAATGATCCGCTCCGCCTCCACGCCCTTCATGTGGCGCGCCGCCGCGTTCCCATAGTCCGCCGTCATGGCCCGGATCACGGCCTCCCTGGCGCTGTCAAACACCTGCGTGGTAGCTGAATTGTCAAAATATGCCTCCATCGTCCTCCCCTTCCAGCAAAAGCATCAGCGCCGACAGAACACACAGTCCCGCCGTCTCGGTCCTCAAAATCCGTTTTCCAAGCGTGACGGGCTTCACGCCCTCCTTTTCGGCCTGCCTTACCTCTTCTTCCTCAAATCCGCCCTCCGGGCCGATAAACACGGCGATATCCATTCCCGGCCCCGCCGTTTTAAGAAGGCGTCTCGTCCGGCCCATACCGCCCGCGCATTCATACGGCATAAGCGCAAGGCCAAAGCCCGCCGCCTCCTTCAATGCATCCGCAAGCCCCGTCACCGGCCGCACCTCTGGAATCATGCTGCGCTTTGACTGCTTTGCCGCGCTCTCCGCGATCGCCTGCCACCGCTTTAAGCGGGTCTGTTCCCGTTTCGGATCCAGCTTTACGATCGAACGCCTCGCCGCCACGGGAACAATGCAAAACGCCCCCAGCTCCACGGCTTTCTGGATGATGAGCTCCATTTTATCGCTCTTTGGGAGTCCCTGGAACAGATAAATCCGGGCCGGCAGCTCCATGGCCGCCTCTTTTTGCTCCACCACCTCCATCCGGACGCGGTCCGGCAAAAGCTCCCTGACCTCGCACAGATAATCGCCGCCGCTGCGGCTGCTGATAAGCGCCCTTTCG
The DNA here is from genome assembly GCA_009911305.1 of Clostridiaceae bacterium. Taxonomy (GTDB): domain Bacteria; phylum Bacillota; class Clostridia; order Lachnospirales; family Lachnospiraceae; genus Otoolea. Next base: position 54,422 of record QXXC01000013.1, read on the forward strand.
CCCGGCTTCATGCGGAGCGCATTGCGGATATGATTCACATCCGGGCCTGTCACGAAAATCTCGCTCCCGCTTATCTGATCTTCCTCCACAAAAAAATGAACCATCCGCGCGCTACCTCTTCCTCACTGTAAAGGACACCCATTCGCCCTGGCGCGTCGTCTCCAGAATCTCAAACGCCGGGTTTGACGCGAGCGCCTCCCTCACGGCCTCCTCCTTCATGTCAATGATGCCGGAGGTGATCCATATGCCGCCCTTTTTCAGATGGACCGCGATCTCCTGCTGCAAAAGGATAATCACATCCGCCAGAATATTGGCCACCGCCACGTCCCATTCTCCGTATCCGGCCGCGTCCTGCACCGCCCTGTCGTCGATGATATTTCCCTGTACGACCCGGAACTGTTCTTCGGAAATGCCGTTGGCCTCCAGATTCCCGCCCACTGCGGTGATGGCGTTTTCATCCAGATCCGTTCCCAGGACGCTGCCTGCCCCCAGCTTTAAGGCTGTAATGCCCAGAATCCCGCTGCCTGTCCCGACATCCAGCACGCGATCGCCGTCCGCCACGTATTTGCGGAGCTGACGTATACAGAGCTGCGTCGTCTCATGCATCCCCGTCCCAAACGCCGTGCCGGGATCAATCTGGATCAGAAGCTTGTCCGCATGTTCCCCGGGAACCGTCTCCCAGGTCGGCTTGATGAGGATATCATCCACTGTAAAGGGCTTAAAATACTGCTTCCAGTTATTGATCCAGTCCTTGTCCTCTGTCTCTGATTCCTCAATCGCGCAGGAGCCCAGATCCGTAAACAGCCGCAATTCCTCCAGGGCTTCCCTGACCCGAAGGAGCATATCCTCTGTATTCGACGCTTCGTCGAGATAAAAGCTGACTTTTGCCACGCCGTCGTCCGGAGGAAGCTCGGGCAGGATATCAATAAACATCCCTTTTGTCTCCTTTTCGGTCAGGGGAATGTGATCCTCGATCTCAATTCCCTCAATCCCGATCTCGTTAAAGCTGCTGCTGATCAGATCCACTGCGTCCGTTGTGGTGGTCAGCGTATATTTTTTCCATTTCACAAAGATTCCCTCTTTCCTTGTAGCCCAGTGTTCCATTCGTCCAGTAAAAACTCAGCCAGGGCGCAGTTGCTCACATCAAGCCCCCGCTCTGTCAGGTAATAACGCCTCCCATCCCCTTCTCCCGCCGCAGCCAGAAGCCCCTCGCCCATCAGGCGCGCGCAGGCGTCTTTGTAAACGGACGCAAGCGGCTTCCCAAAGCGCCGGGAAAAGCAAACGGCTTCGACGCCCCGGGTCAGGCGGAGGCCAAGAAACATAAATTCCTCCATTTTCTCCCGCGCAGACAGGGTGTGCGTCCCTCTGTACTGCCTTCCGAGCAGAAAGTCCTCCCGCGTCTGTCCCAGATACTCCTCCAGGGAACGCGTAACCGTAAAACGCGTCCCGTCCACAAGCGAGGCGGCCCCAAGGCCCAGCCCCAGGTAATCGCCCCCGGTCCAGTAGCGGATATTATGGCGGCATTCCCTGCCGTTTTTTGCATAATTGGAAATCTCGTAGCGGCTGTAGCCCTGCCCCATGAGAAATTCCCTGGTCATATGGTACATTTCGCGATCCGCAGTCTCCCCCGGAAGGGGAAGCGTCCCCTGATAGGCGGCCCGCCTGCGCAGCGGAATGTCCTCCCATTCCCCGTACCGCTCAAGATCCGCCTTCATCGCCCCGTACGTCTCATAAAACGGCGTCCCTTCCTCGATGATCAGGCTGTACGCCGAGATATGCTCCGGGCCGAGACGCGCCGCGAGGGCAAGCGTCTTTTGAAAGCTCTCTGCCGTCTGCCCCGGAAGCCCGGACATCAGATCCACGTTCAGATTGTCAAAGCCGGCCTCCCTCGCCCCGTCAAAGCTCTCCAGAAACGCCCGGCAGGTGTGGATCCGCCCGAGGCGCGCAAGCTCCCTGTCGCAGGCGGACTGAAGGCCAAGGCTTAAGCGCGTGACGCCCGCCTCTCTCAGACGCCCGGCCGCAGCCCGCCCAAGGGAACCGGGATTGGCCTCCATGGTGATCTCCGCGTCCGCGGCCACCTGAAACGAAGCCCGTACCGCCTCAAGAAGCGCCTCTGTCTCCTCCTGTAAAAGAAGCGACGGGGTCCCGCCCCCTATAAAAACCGTATCCACGATCCGCTCCCGCATCCCCCCGCGCGCTCCGCAGGCCCTTATCTCCTCTGAGAGCCTTCTCACATAGAGGCTTCTCGTCTCCTCCGGAGCCGGAAAAGACAGGAAATCGCAGTACAGGCATTTCCCCGCGCAGAACGGAATATGCAGATAGAGGCCCAGGCTTTCTCCCATATCCGGCGCGTTCCTATTCATCATCAAGCTTCAGGACGCTCATAAAGGCTTTCTGCGGGATCTCCACGCTGCCGATCTGGCGCATCCGCTTCTTGCCCTCCTTCTGCTTCTCCAGGAGCTTTCTCTTACGTGAAATATCGCCGCCGTAACATTTGGCAAGCACATCCTTGCGCATGGCCTTTACCGTCTCGCGCGCAATGATCTTGCCGCCCACCGCCGCCTGGATAGGGATTTCAAATAAATGGCGCGGAATCTCTTCCTTTAGCTTCTCGCACATCTTCCGTCCCCGCTCATAGGCAGAGCCCTCGAACACGATAAACGAGAGCGCGTCCACCTCCTCGCGGTTGACGAGGATGTCCAGCTTCACAAGCTTTGACTGCTGGTAGCCCTTTAAATCATAGTCAAACGAGGCATAGCCGCGCGAGCGCGATTTCAGCGCGTCAAAGAAATCATAGATGATTTCATTCAGAGGAAGCTCATATTTGAGCAGCGCGCGCGTTGTCTCAATATACTCCATGCCCAGGTACACGCCCCGCCGCTCCTGGCAGAGTGTCATGATAGCGCCCACAAACTCCGTAGTCACCATGATCTCCGCCGACACGATCGGCTCCTCCATGTAATCAATCTCCGACGGATCCGGCAGATTCGACGGATTCGTCAGATCCATGACCTCCCCATTGGTCTTGTGGACGCGGTAGACAACGCCCGGGGCTGTCGTCACCAGATCAAGGTTATACTCCCGCTCCAGGCGCTCCTCAATGATATCCAGATGCAGAAGTCCCAGGAAGCCGCAGCGGAAGCCGAATCCCAGCGCGATCGAAGTCTCCGCCTCAAAAAACAGGGAGGCGTCGTTTAGCTGCAGCTTTTCCAGCGCATCGCGCAGATCCGGATACTTCGCACCGTCCGCGGGGTACAAGCCGCAGTACACCATGGGCGTCACCTTTTTGTAGCCCGGAAGCGGCTCTTCACAGGGAGCCTCCCGGCTTGTGATCGTATCCCCCACCATGGTATCGCGCACGTTCTTAATGCTGGCCGTCATATAGCCCACCATGCCGGCGCTTAAGCTCTCACAGGGAATAAACTGGCCCGCCCCGAAATAGCCCACCTCCACGACGTCCGCCGCCGCCCCTGTGGCCATCATCTTCACCGGCATCCCTTTGCGGATGGTCCCGTTCTTAATCCGGCAGAATACAATCACGCCTTTATACGAATCATACAGGGAGTCAAAGATCAGCGCCTGCAGCGGCGCGTCCGGATCCCCCGACGGGGCCGGGAGCTCCTTTACAATCCGCTCCAGCACTTCCCCGACATTCAGCCCTGTCTTTGCCGATATCCGCGGCGCGTCTGCGGCCTCAATCCCAATCACATCCTCAATCTCCGCCGCCACCCGCTCCGGATCGGCGCTCGGAAGGTCGATCTTATTCAGCACAGGAAAAACGTCCAGATCGTGATCCAGGGCCAGATACACATTCGCCAGCGTCTGCGCCTCGATTCCCTGCGCAGCGTCCACCACCAGTATAGCCCCGTCGCAGGCCGCCAGGCTTCTCGACACCTCATAATTAAAATCCACGTGCCCCGGGGTGTCAATCAGGTTGAAGATATACTCCTCCCCGTCCTCAGCCCGGTAAACCGTGCGCACGGCCTGGGCCTTGATCGTGATTCCCCTCTCACGCTCCAAATCCATATTGTCCAGAACCTGTGACTGCATCTCCCTGCTGGTCAGAAGTCCTGTCATCTCTATAATCCGATCCGCAAGGGTTGACTTGCCGTGATCGATGTGGGCAATAATGCAGAAATTCCTGATTCTGCTCTGATCTGCTGCCATCTGATATTCCTCTCTTCTTTCAATGTTTCCGGTTTTCGGAGATTACAGTAAAATATATCATCTTTTTATGGTTCGCGCAACCGTTTGTTGAGGCTGCGGGTTACTTTCAATGAAATGCTTACCGTTTTCCCCTAGAGCGTGTTTGAAAAATGCTTTCTGCCAGATGTGCGTCACAATTTGTGGGAGATTTGTGCCAAATGAAGGGCGCATAGCGGGCTATGTAACCTGAATTTGGCGCAAATATCACGCAAAGTGGGGCGTGCAGATGGCGGGAATGAATTTTCAAACACGCTTTAGTGTTCCATCCGTCCAGTAATTGGATTGTCAGTGCCGAATATTTTGTCAGCCTGCAAGGCGGAGGAAGGAGGCGATGCGGTGGCATCGTTGACTGACGACAACGCAGCAGATGGCAAAATAGGCGGTTCTGACAATCCAATTACTGGCTGGATGGAACACTAGCCGTAAAACGCACGTGTCTGACAGGAGTATCCGTATATTTGCAAATGAAAAAGTCCTCTGCCACCCGGCAAAGGACTCATTCATTTGGGATTTCGGAATTTCAAAAAGTTCTAAGGACTTTCTAACGTTTGTATCGTGCATTTATTATGGTTATAGTATAGCACGCTTTGCCGTAAAATGTTTGTATAGTATTTGAATAAATTATGAAGAAATTCTTAATATTCCAATTTCCCATGCAATAAAAATGACGGTTTCTGCATTATTGCAGGTTTAAACTTATCTGGGCGATCTGTGCTGCCTTATAAAGTGATGCTGCCACGCTCCGGAGCGTGTCTGAAAAATGCTTTCTGCCAGATGCGCGTTCCGCTTTGTGGGAAACTTGGGCCAAATGAACGCGGCATTCTCACTCAAACAATCCGCTGAAATCAAACGTAGCAAAATAATCCTTCGGCGTCTCCGCGCGGCGGATCATCTGTACGGATCCATCCTCCTTCAAAAGCAGCTCCGCTGACCGGAGCTTGCCGTTATAGTTATACCCCATAGCAAAACCATGTGCTCCCGTATCGTGAATAACGAGGATATCCCCCTTTTCGATCTCCGGCAGCATCCGGTCAATGGCGAATTTGTCATTATTTTCACAAAGCGAGCCTGTGACATCGTATTTGTGATCATGGGGCCTGTCCTCTTTTCCCATTACGGTGATGTGATGGTAAGCGCCGTACATGGCCGGGCGCATAAGGTTTACGGCGCAGGCATCGACTCCGATGTATTCCTTGTGCGTGTGCTTTTCGTGGATGGCCGTAGTCACCAGGCAGCCGTAAGGCCCCAGCATAAAGCGCCCCAGCTCTGTGCAGAGCGCCACGTCTCCCATGCCGGCCGGGACGAGGATCTCTTCATATGCCTGTCTGACGCCTTCCCCGATGGCCGCGATATCGTTCGCCTCCTGATCCGGGCGGTAGGGGATCCCGATTCCGCCTGAGAGATTGATAAAGCGGATGTCAGCTCCTGTCTCCTCCTTAAGCTGCACGGCTTTTTCAAATAAAACCCTTGCAAGCATGGGGTAATACTCATTGGTCACTGTATTGCTGGCCAGGAAGGCGTGGATCCCGAACCGCTTCGCCCCCTTTTCCTGAAGAACCCGGAACGCCTCTTTTAGCTGCGCGGCCGTCATGCCGTACTTGGAATCACCCGGGTTGTCCATAATGTCATTGCTGATCTTAAACAGCCCGCCGGGATTATAGCGGCAGCTAATCGTCTCCGGGATATGGCCGATGGTTTTCTCCAGAAAATCAATATGCGTAAAATCATCCAGGTTGATAATGGCTCCCAGCCGGTCGGCAAGCCGGAATTCCTCTGCCGGCGTGTCATTCGAGGAAAACATGATCAGCTCCCCCCTGTATCCCATGGCCTCTGCCATCAGAAGCTCTGTCTCCGAGGAACAGTCCACCCCGCACCCGAGCTCCTTTAAAATATCAATAATGAACGGATTCGGCGTCGCCTTTACGGCAAAATACTCCCTGAAACCGGGATTCCAGGAAAACGCCTCCTTAAGTTTTTGCGCATTTCTGCGGATCCCCTTCTCATCATAGAGATGGAACGGAGTCGGATAGGTCTTTTTCATCTCCCGGAGCTGCTCCAGGGTAACAAACGGCTTCTTTTCCACTTTTCAATCTCCTCCAAACGTATCAAAGAAGCCTGAACCGGCTGCGGAGACGATGCTTCCCCCGCAGACGGATCAGACCCCTTTGTCTTTTCCTATTTATTTATACACTACTTTATGAAATGAATCAACCGAAATGCCTGAACGTTTCAGGCATCCTTTAACTGGAACTTTCCAATCAGGGCCTTCAGCATGTTTGCCTGCCCGGAGAGCTCCTCGCTGGCGGCGGCGCTCTCTTCAGCCGTGGCGCTGTTGTTCTGTACAACCGCTGAGATCTGATCGATATTCTGGAGCATCTGGTTCGCGGCATCCACCTCTACATAGGAGATGTTCTTGATATTCATCACGATACCGGCCGCCTCTTTTGAATTCTTTGCCGCCTGGCCCACCGCTTCCTCTGTTCTCTCGGCAATATCCATGCCCTCTTTCACAGCCCTGGAGGACTCGGAAATGAGAGACGTCGTGCTCTTGGCCGCCTCCGCTGACTTCTGAGCCAGGTTTCGCACCTCATCCGCCACCACCGCAAAGCCTTTTCCGGCGGATCCGGCCCTTGCAGCCTCGACCGCCGCGTTCAGGGCAAGAATATTCGTCTGGAATGCAATGTCGTCAATGGTCTTCACAATGTGCTCAATCTCAAGAGAGGAGCTCTCAATATTGTGCATGGCCTTCACCATCTCCTCCATCTCCTCCATGCCGTTGTTCAGAGCAGCTTCCGCCTGTCCTACAAGTTCTGCGGCTGTCTGCGTCTGATCCGCCATCTTATGAAGATCGTTCGTGATATCCGCCACGGAGGCTGACAGCTCTTCCACCGAAGCGGCCTGCTCGGTAGCTCCCTGGGAAAGTCCCTGCGCGCCTGAGGATACCTGATCCGCGCCGCTGTTCACCTGTTCCGAAGCCATCCTGATGTTTCTCAGGGTAGAGCTGAGCATCCCGTTAATCTGCCTTAAGGACAAAAGCACATTCCGGTAATCGCCTATGTAATTGTCCTCGCATCTGGTCCGAATCGAGAAATTGCCGTTCGCCATCTCGCCTAACAGATATCTGATATCCTCAATAATCTCCTTCTGGAACTGCTGGAACCGCTTAATGGAAGCCGCTGTCTTCCCGATCTCCGTGTTATCCTCTTCAATGTCAAAGGGACCGTCCAGATTACCCTCGGAAAATTCTTTCATTTTCTTCTCAATCTTAATGATAGGCAGAATCAGCTCCTTTAAGACAAACAGAATCACGCAAATCTGGGCGCACAGTATGATTCCCACGCAGACATAGACAATCACCGTAAAAATCACAACCTTGCTGTATATCCCGCTGACCTCATCCTCCATCCTCTTTTTGATGGCTGCGTCAAACTTGGTCACAACATCCTGAACCTGCTGAACCCCGGACTCATATTCGTCCCCGTAAAGGATGGTATACGCCTGTTCCCTGTGCCCCTGCTCCGTCAGCTTCATCGCCTGATCCTCCAGGGGAACCAGATTATTCGACAATGAGGAGATCTGATCCACCATGGCGGACTCCTCCGGAGTAATGCCAATGGACTTCATGGTCGCCACATGCTTTTCCCTGTTCTTATCTGTATTCACTTCTTTCCAGTAGTTGTCATAATACTCTTTCTTTCCTGTCACGGCATAGCTCCTGACCTCCTTGGTCAGATAGGTCGATGCATCGGAAAAGCCGTCCGCAGCGACAATCAGATTTGTCTGGTTGCTGAGGGCCAGCGTCAGCTTCCGGTTAAACCTCGCCACGGAAAACATGGAAAACGCGCATAAAAGAATCAGGATAATCGTGATAATACTTAGCAGCTTCGTCTTCGCCGATTTTGTCATTTTATTCATTGCCATATTCATATTTCCTCCCCATGTGTAGGAACGGCGGCCGGGCTCAGTCTACCACAACCACGCGCATAATGTTCGTATCCGTCGCTGGTTCATGACGGCTGGAGTGCGTCACCACGCCAGCCGTGGCAACCACCAAATCCTGTTCTTTTATAATACCTTTGCTCTTTAAAAGCTCTACTGAGGAATAAATCAGCACATCCGTCGATTCAGCGCGCTTCGCATGCAGGGGCTTTACACCCCAGTAAAGCTGCATCTGCCTCACGGACGCCATGCTGGGCGACAGGCCCACAACCGCCGTCTTCGGACGCCATTTGGAAAGCATCCTCGCCGTAAAGCCGCTGATCGTCGGCGCTACAATCGCCTTTGCGCCCAGCTCCTGGGCCGTCGCTACGGACGAGTAGCAGACCGCGTTGGAAATATTCCCCGCATGTTCTCCTTTCACCCTCCTCCTCTGGTAGGACAGATAATCCAGATACTGCTCCGAATCCTCCACAATCTGGCACATCATCCGCACTGCCTCTGCCGGATAATTTCCCATCGCCGTCTCCCCTGACAGCATCACCGCATCTGTTCCGTCATAAACGGCATTGGCCACGTCCGCCACTTCCGCCCGGGTGGGGCGCGGATTGCGTATCATGGAATCCAGCATCTGGGTGGCTGTGATCACCACCTTGCACGCCTCATTGCACTTGCGGATCAGGATCTTCTGGATATGGGGAACCTTCTCCGCCGGAATCTCCACGCCCATATCGCCGCGCGCCACCATGATCCCGTCGCTGGCCTCAATGATCTCATCGATGTGCTCAATGCCCTCTGCATTCTCGATCTTGGAAATAATCTGCATCCGGGAACCGTTTTCATCAAGAATCCGGCGGATCTCGCGAACCGCCTCCGCATTCCGCACAAACGAGGCGGCCACAAAATCAAAGCCGGCCTCAATCCCGAAACGGATATCCTCCCGATCCTTTTCCGTCAGGGCTGGCAGGCGGACCTTTACATTCGGCACATTCACGCCCTTTCTCTCGCCCAGCTCCCCTCCGTTTATAATCCGGCACACGATCTCGCAGCCCCGGATCTCTGTAACCTCCAGCTCTATCAGGCCGTCGTCAATGAGAATCCTGCTTCCTGCCTGTACATCCTGCGCAAGCCCGTCATAGTTGATGAACCCCCGGCTTTCATCCCCGATGATCTCCTCTGTGGTCAGCACGTACGTACCGCCCTCCTTCAGAGTAACCTTCTGCCCGTCTTTGAGCCTTCCGGTGCGTATCTCCGGCCCCTTGGTGTCCAAAAGAGCGGCGATGGGGAGATCAAGCTCTTCCCTGACGCTCTCAAGAAGCGCAAGACGCTTCCTGTGCTCCTCGTGATCGCCATGGGAAAAATTAAACCTGGCCACATCCATTCCGTTCAGCGCCATCTGCCGGAGAACCTCCCGGTCATCCGAATTCGGCCCCATCGTACAGACAATCTTTGTCTTCTTCATTCCTCTGCCTCCTGTTCCCCTTCTATAAAAAACATAATGATATAGCTGACGGCCGGTCTGCCCGCCGCCGCTACAAATCTTCCTCTGTCACATGCTTATGCGTGTACAGATGATCCATGCAGTATTCGAGTCCGCCTGCACACTTCGAGCAGTAGCGGAATTCCAGATCCGGATCATCCTTTTCGGTCCGGCCGCAGACCGCACATTTATGATGGCTGAGCGCGATCTTCTGGATCTTCGCCCGCTTTACCTCCGCTTTATACGCGCGCTTTCTCTTCAGCTCCCTGGGGCTTACAGACGTATAATTCCTCGTCATCATGAAGAAAATGATAAAATTAAGCAGCGCCAGGCCGATACACAGCCTTACCGCCATCCCTCCTGTGATGAAATCATAAAGGAACTGCGCGCCGACGAAGATCCCAAGCCATTTTGCCTTGATTGGCAGGATGCCCATCACCCAGAACTGTGTCTGAGGGAAGGTGGCGGCAAAGGCCAGAAACAGCGATTCATTCAGGTAATAGGTGCTCATCGGATAGGAAACACGGGTAAGGCCATAGATGATAAACGCTGCTGCGATGTGCCCCAGCACGCCCATAAAAAAGTAGACGTTAAAACGGAATGTCCCCCATACCTGCTCAAGCGTGGATCCAAGAGAATAATAAAGGTACAGGGCAATCAGGTTAAAAAATACGCCTGAAGAAGGCGGACAGATCAGAAACGTCACCAAACGCCAGACCTGGCCGTGCAGGACAGCCCCTGCGTCCAGCGATAAATACATGTAATAAATCATCGGATTCACAAGATGAACCGCAAGGCCGACGATATACAGTCCGACAATATAATACATCAGATTCGGGATCGCATATCTTCCGAATTTCCGTTCCAGCTTTCTGAAAAAGTTCATATTTCACATCCTCTCTGCCTCTGGTTTTATTATAAAGATCGCCTGCAATTTTGTCAAATAAAAAACGAAAAAGCCTCTGTAAGCACAGAAAAAATCTATGTTTACAAGGCTTTCCATACCATGAGGCATCGGGGATTCGAACCCCGGACAACTTGATTAAAAGTCAAGTGCTCTGCCGACTGAGCTAATACCCCCTATTCAACTGGGCTAGTTGGATTCGAACCAACGAGTGCAGGAGTCAAAGTCCTGTGCCTTACCGCTTGGCGATAGCCCATCAGCAATAGAAAAGGCCGCCTAAGCGACTTCGATCCGCCGTGAGGCGATCCCGCCCGAAGGGCTTTCCTGCTATACAAATCTCCCGTATAACCAGAAAAAAGGTGGATATAGGGATTCGAACCCTAGGCCTCCAGAGCCACAATCTGGCGCGCTAACCAACTGCGCTATATCCACCACATTCCATGAATCTGCAAAACCGTCCCTGCAGATCCAACGAGCCTGAAGGGATTCGAACCCCCGACCCACGGCTTAGAAGGCCGTTGCTCTATCCAACTGAGCTACAGACTCATATTCACTTTGTATTCTGTCAGCTGATTGATTCTGACTGATTGACAGCAAAGGTAGTATATACTAAATCGCCTCTGCTGTCAAGCATATTTTTACGAATTCATCCGATTTTTTTGCCGGAATGCTGCGGCTCACGGCTTAAATCAGGGACAGCTCCGGCCGGGGACGCCGCGAAAAGGCCGCCGAAACCACGCTTTCATGGTATCCAGCACCTTTACCAGCTCATCCTCCTCTATCACATAAGGAACCATCGCATACAGGCAGTTGAGGAACGGGCGGCTGAACACGCCTCTTTCATATGCAAACTGCTGATAGCCTTTCAGCACGGACGCATCCGCCGCCTCCGCGCAGACGCATCCGCCCATGATCCGGATCTCGCGGATGCGCGGATCCGCAAAGCCCTCCATCTCCCGGCGCGTGATCGCTTCAATCGTTCGGATTTTTGACAGGTAGTCTCCTGTTTCAAAGAGTTCAATGGATTTGAGCGCCACGCTGCACGCCAGGGCGTTTCCCATGAAGGTCGGGCCGTGCATCAGGGCATGCTCCGGATGTTCATCGTAAAAGCCGTCAAAGACCTTTTTCCTGGCAATCGTCGCCGCATGGCCGATATATCCCCCGGTCAGGGCTTTTCCGAGCACCAGGATATCCGGCAGCACCAGATCCGACACAAAGCGTCTGCCTGTACGGCCAAAGCCTGTGGCCACCTCGTCAAATATCAGGAGCACCCCATACCGGTCGCACAGCTCTCTGGCGCGCTTCAGAAAGGAGACATCATACATGCGCATGCCTCCCGCCCCCTGGAGAAGCGGTTCCACAATCAGGCAGTTGAGGCGGTCATGATAGTTCTCAAAAGCCTGTTCAAGGGCCCCTGTTTCGGTGGGGATATGCACGACATGGCGGCTGGGGCCGTATGCCTTCAGCACGAAGTGGTAATCCTCGTCGTCGCCTGCCTCCATCGTTTTAAAGGTGTCTCCGTGGTAGGCATGCTCCAGGGCGAGGATCATCGTGCGCTCCATTTCCCCGCGGTTCATGTAATATTGCAGCGCCATTTTAAGCGCCACCTCCACGGCCACGCTCCCCGAATCGGAGAAAAACGTGTAGTCCAGATCCCCGGGAAGCCAGTCCGCAAGCTTTTGCGAAAGCCGCTTCACCGGTTCATGGGTCAGGCCCCCGAGCATGACATGGGAAAACTTTTCCGCCTGTGAAATAAGCGCCCGGTTCAGCTCCGGGTGTCTGTAGCCGTGGATCACGCTCCACCAGGAGGATACGGAATCAATCAGCTTTTTCTCCCTGGTATATAAATAAACGCCCTCTGCGTCCACTATCTCGTAAGGCGCTTTCATGGTTTTCATCTGCTCATACGGATACCAGATCATGGCCCAACCTCCTCATACAGCGCTTTCAGACCGTCTCCCGACAGCTCCAGATCCAGGCAGCCATCCCTTATGCAGGCTGCGACCTTTGCTCCTGTCACATACTCGCACATCTTCCGGTTATCCTCATGCAGCCTGTCCCCCGGACGGAAATGGTTCAATAGAATCCCTTTCAGGGGAATCCCCGTCTGCTTCATGTAAAAGGCGGTCAGGCCCACTGCGTTTATGGTCCCCAGCCCCGCGTCCGCCACAAGCAGGCAGCCCGCCCCGCAGGCCTTCACAATATCCGCCAGCCAGATCTCCTTTCCGTCAAAGCGTATCGGGCACAGGATCCCTCCGGAGCCCTCCATTGTCACATACTCATACGCCCCGCACAGTTCTGCAAACTGCTCAAGAACGCGCTCCATGCGGACCGGATTTCCCTCCATCCTGGCCGCCAGATGGGGGGAAACGGCGTGCTCATAAACATAGGGGCACATCTGTTCCAGAGGCTGGCTGATCCCTGATACCGTCTTCACATAAAGGGCGTCGCCGGGAATCAGCCTCCCGTCCTCCCCGCGTTCGTTTCCGCTCACAGCCGCCTTAAAGTAAGCCGCAGAAGCGCCGCTTTGCCGCAGCTTTTTCACAATCAGGCCGGCTGCATACGTCTTGCCGACATCCGTACCAGTGCCGGCGATAAAGAGCGCTTTACCCATTTTCGTTTCTCACCTCAGAATGATTACAGCCGTTCAGGGGCGATCCCACACTGTCTGAACGGCTGCGGATGGTCAGATGCTATCTCTCCATAGATGATAACGCAATATGGCATTATTGTCAACTTATTTTTATTATCAGTTTACATTTTACCCCTCTCATAAACTGCAGCAATTCTGCCGCCATACACCGGCCAGATGTCTCCGGTGAGTGCAGCGCAGAGAAAGCCGCCGGATGTGCGCAGCACTCCGAACGGCTTTTCCCACCTGTTTTCTCTGCACTCCTCTGCTCATACCTCCTGCTCATACGGCATGAGCTCTGTCAGAAAATGCCTTTCCCGCAGCATTTCCTCAATCTCATCCAGTATCTCCTCCTGCTCTGCACTGACTCTGTGGAAATGGTAGCCGGAGGTAACGTTCATCAGCGGGATCGATTTCCCGTTCTTAAGCCGCTCCAGAAACACCTGGACATCCCTGCGGTTTTTGATATTCAGGGGAGCTGACACCTTCCCGTAAATGCGGTGGTTGACAGCCACATCCAGCACGCAGCCCCCCAGATCCACGATGGAATTCAGTTCATCCATGGTCTGTTCATTCGTATGAAACACCTTGAAAAGGCGTACCGCCTGCTTCGGCTCGTTTAAAATATAGCCCCTGGCCGTGGCCACAATGGGATGGCCCTCTGTCCGGAGCAGCGCGATATCCTGCACCACCACCTGACGGCTCACGCCGGTCTCCCTGCCAAGCGCGCCGCCTGACAGCGGCTTTGCCGACTGCCTCATCATGGCCAGTATCCTTTTCCTGCGATCTGCTCCGGTCATCGCTGTTTCCATCTGCCATCCCCTCCTAATCTGAAATCAAAAGCCAAACCGCACGCTCCGGATCCTGTCTGAAACGCCGCTCCCTCAATCCCTCAAAGCGCCCGCAGATGTTTCAGGCTGATATCCAGAATCGGCGCTGAGTGCGTCAGTGCGCCGCTGGAGACAAAATCAACGCCCAGTCCGGCAATGGTTCTGATATTTTCTTTTGTCATATTGCCTGAGCACTCCGTCTGCGCACGGCCGTCGATCATGCGGATCGCCTCCGCCATTTCTTCCGCAGTCATATTATCCAGCATGATGATATCCGCCCCGGCCTCCACGGCGTCCCGCACCATGTCCAGATTCTCTGTCTCCACCTCGATCCGGCGCACAAACGGCGCATAGGCCCTGGCGGCTGCGATCGCCTCCTTCACGCCCCCCGCGGCGTCGATATGGTTATCCTTTAATAAAACGCCGTCGGACAGGTTGTAGCGGTGGTTTGAGCCGCCGCCCACCTTCACCGCATATTTTTCAAATATCCTCATACAGGGCGTGGTTTTCCTGGTATCCAGAAGCGTGGTTTTCGTCCCCTCCAGAAGCTTGGCCACGGTGTTTGTATACGTGGCGATCCCGCTTAAGCGCTGAAGATAATTGAGCGCCGTGCGCTCTCCGGAAAGCAGGACGCGGATGTCTCCCGTCACGGCAGCCAGATGCTGCCCTTTTTTTACCGCGTCGCCGTCCTTTACATCATACGTAATCTCTGTGTCCGGATCCAGCATGGTAAAAACACGGCCAAATACAGGCAGTCCGGCGATAATGCCGTCCTCCTTGCAGATAAGCTGTACCTCTCCTTTCCGGTACGCAGGCATAACGGCATTTGTGGACACATCCTCACTGTTGATGTCCTCCTCCAGCGCAAGACGGATATATTTATCAGCCGCAAGCAGCATGGTAATCGGGTTCATATGATACCTCCTTCTTCCGGGCTGCCGTCATCGCGGCCGCCGCCCTCTCTGCAAATACAAGGCTCTCCAGCAGGCTGTTGCTGGCCAGCCGGTTTTTTCCATGCACCCCGTTGCAGCTCGTCTCCCCGACCGCATACAGATGCTCCATGGTGGTTCTGGACTGGCTGTCCACATAGATCCCGCCCATAAAATAGTGCTGGGCCGGGATGACCGGGATCGGCTCCCTCGTAATATCATAGCCTTCCTCAAGGCACCTCTCATATATGTTCGGAAAATGGCAGCGGATCGTCTCCTTCGGCACTTCCGCAAAGGACAGCCAGACATGGCGGCTGTTCTCCTCCTTCATCTGCCGCTCGATCTCCCGCGTCACCACATCCCTTGGGAGAAGCTCGTCTACAAAGCGCTCCCCCTTCTGATTCAGCAGAACCGCCCCCTCGCCTCTCGCCGACTCGGAAATCAGAAAGCTCCTTCCGGGCTTCTCCGTGTAAAGGCTGGTCGGATGGATCTGGATATAATCCAGATGGTCCAGGCGGACCCCATGCTTTCCGGCCACGCGCAGGGCGTCGCCGGTCAGGCTCGGAAAATTGGTCGAACGCCCGAACAGTCCCCCAATGCCTCCTGTCGCCATCACCGTATCCCCTGCATGGATCCGCAGAAGCCCGCCGTCTCTCGTCCGCGCCTCCATCCCCGCGCAGACCCCGTTTTCCTCCAGAATATCCGTCATCTCCGTGTATTCCAGGATCGTCGTATTCGGAAGATGCTTTACATGGCGCTGCAGCGTCTGCGTGATCGCCCTGCCCGTGATATCCTCATGAAAGCAGATCCGGGGCCTGGTATGCGCGCCTTCCTTTGTATATTGTAAACTGCCGTCCGGGGTTTTGTCAAACTCAACTCCCAGGCTTAAAAGCCGGTCAATCACCCCGCGGCTGGATCGGATCATGATCTCCACGCTCTCCCTCCGGTTTTCATAATGGCCCGCGCGCATCGTATCCTCAAAATACGACTCATAATCCGCTTCATCCCGCAGCACACAGATCCCGCCCTGCGCCAGCATGGAATCGCACTCCTCCATGCCCTCCTTGCAGATCATCAGGATTTTCATTTCCTCCGGCAGATGTAAAGCCGTGTAAAGCCCCGCCACCCCGCATCCGGCAATGGCTACGTCCACATAAATATCCCTTGTCATGTTCTCTCCTCCGCCGCATCAGCCAAAGCGCCTCCTGCGGCTCCTCCTGTCCTGCCCGCCATCGCTACCGGAACGCTTCAGTCCCCTCTGTCCGGCCGGCCAGCATAAGCATCCGCTCCAGGCTCGCCCCGGCCAGCGTTGCATACTGCCCGTCCACATCCGCCCCATGTTCTCCGGTCTTTAACACATGGATAATCTGATCCAGCGTAATCTTCTTCATGTCATGACAGACCGGGGGCGTGGCGGGAACAAAAAAGCGCTTGTCCGGATTCTGCTTCTTCAGCTCATGCAGGACGCCAGTCTCGGTGCCGATGATAAATTCCTCCCCGCCGCTCTCTTTTGCATACGCGAGGATCCCGCTCGTCGAACCGATGTAATCCGCCGCGGCAAGCACGCCCTCATTGCATTCCGGATGAGCCAGAACCAGCGCTTTGGGATGCGCTCTTTTGAGATCCTCTATCTCCTGCGCCTTCATCGCCTCATGGATCGGACAGAAGCCGTTTACCAGAATCACATTCTTTTCCGGAACCTGCTGCGCCACAAAGCGCCCGAGGTTCCTGTCCGGGATAAAGAGAATATTCCGGTTCGGAAGATTTCTCACGATCTGCACCGCATTCGCGGAGGTCACGCACACATCCGACCAGGATTTTATCTCCGCCGTGGAGTTGACATAGCATACAACCGCCAAATCCGGATACTGCTCCCTGGCGCGCTCTATCTCCTCCTTTGTCACCATATGGGCCATCGGACAGTCCGCGTCCGGAGCCGGCATCAGAATGCGCTTTCCCGGACTTAAAAGCTTTCCGCTCTCCCCCATGAACGACACGCCGCAAAACACGATCGTCTGATTGGGAAGCTCCTTTGCAATCCTGCTCAGCTTAAAGGAATCCCCTATGTAGTCCGCTGCCTCCTGGATCTCCGGCTCCACGTAAAAATGCGCCAGGATAACCGCATCCTTCTCTTCCTTAAGCCTCTGTATTTCCTCCTGTTTTGTCATAACTGCCCTCTATTCTGCCGGGTACTGTGGAAAGGCGCCTGCGGCGCTTTCTTACCGGCGTTTTTTCTGGCGACAGTATAGCATATATCTTTCCATGTGACAAGACATATGTTAAAAAACTGTCAAATGCTGCCGCTTTTGAATCTTCGCATCAGCGGAACGCAAGTTCGCTTTAGAGCTAACGGTTTATAGATAAGTCTTTCGGATATAGCAATACCGCCCGCCAAATCGCCGTTTTTTTATTTGGCGGACATACCTACCTCTGGTTATTTTAAGAAAAGCCGATAAACTGTGATTGCTCACTTTTTTCTCGGCTCTGCATCTAATGTGTCTGGCTCTGTGATGACTATCGTTTGCAAATTTCTCACTTCTATCAATCTTTCCTGCCTTTCTTTCAAAAATAATTGTACTGTTTCCGATTCCTGCCTATCAGATATACCGTCAGCACAAGCGTGAAAAGCTCCGCAAGCGGTACTGCAAGCCATACGCCCGTTACCCCTAAAAATCCCGGCAATGCCAAAAGAAACACCGTAATAAATCCAAACGTCCGCAGGAAAGATATGGCTGCAGATGCTTTCCCATTGGATAACGCTGTAAATAAAGCGGATGAAAAAATATTGCATCCAGAGAACAAAAAGCTGAATGAAAAAATGGTAAATCCATTCTTTGTAATCTCAAAAACATTTCTGTTATTCTCCGCAAATACCTTTGCAATACGTTCTCCGCCAAGCATGGATAACAAAAATGCAAATACAGAAATCCCCGCTATAAAGCAGAAACAGATACGGACGGTCTTTTTTAACTGTTTTACATTTCCGCTCCCATAATTATAGCTAACGACGGGGGCTGTTCCCATAGAAAAGCCAATATAAAGCGTTGTTAAGAGGAACTGCGAATAGATGAGTACCGTAATCGCAGCTACGCCGTCCTCGCCCAGCAATTTCATCATCGTTACATTAAACAGAAATGTCGTTACGGCAGCCGAACACTGGCTTACCAGTTCCGACACACCGTTGAAACAGCTTTTCAGCAGAACAGATGCGTCCATATTAGGCCTGCAAAAGTGCAATTCACTTCTTTTCATCAGAAAAAATATTGTACCGATGATTGACGGTATCATATATCCGATGCCTGTCCCAATGGCAGCTCCTTTTATTCCCATTTGCAGTAAGACGATAAAGACATAATCAAAAACAATATTGCTGGTCCCCGCCAAAACAGCAAGCACTAAGCCTAATGTCGGTTTCCCCGCCGTCACAAACAGATTCTGATACAGCACCTGCATCATGTTAAAAGCGGCGAAAATGAGCTGTATCGTCAGATAATCCCTGCAATACGGGAACAATATTTCACTCGCCCCCAATCCCCAGATGATTTCATCCAAAAAGAAAATCCCTGCCGCTGTAATCAGCAGACCGATAACCGCCCCTGCCACGACAATCAATGTAAAATTGCTTCTGGCTTCCTCTGTGTTTCCATTCCCCATTTTCTTCGCAGCAACCGCACTGCCTCCTGTCGCAAGCATCGTCCCCAGACCGACAATCAGATTGATGACGGGACAGACGATATTGATGGATGACAGGGCGTTCGTGTCTACAAACCGTGCGACGAAAATCGTGTCCACAATGGTGTATAATCCCATAAACAGCATCATCACCATGCTAGTGTTCCATCCAGCCAGTAATTGGATTGTCAGTGCCGTATATTTTGTCAGCCTGCAAGGCGGAGGAAGGAGGCGATGCGGTGGCATCGTTGACTGACGACAACACAGCAGATGGCAAAATAGGCGGTTCTGACAATCCAATTACTGGCTGGATGGAACACTAGAGCATGTTTGAAAATTCATTCCCGCCATCTGCACGCCCCACTTTGCGTGATATTTGCGCCAAATTCAGGTTACATAGCCCGCTATGCGCCCTTCATTTGGCACAAATCTCCCACAAATTGTGACGCACATCTGTCAGAAAGCAATTTTCAAACACGCTCTAGGAAAAGCAAATCGGATAAGGGATATGGCGTTAAAGCTCTCTGCTAACGGGTTTTTCTGTGTTTCGGTCATTCCTTGTTTCCCCTTTCCTGCCCGTATTTTCGGGCATAGAGGTATACCCTTGCGGTATTTCCTCCTTGTTCTCTGGAAGAAGCACGAAACGCTGCGTCGGGTAGCCATATTCCACAAGCAATTCCCGTTCTGCAAATCCAAGACGGCGGTATTCTTCCCGCCAGCCCGTATCTGCCTTATCGCCTGCACGGTATGTCGTCAACGTAATCTCTTTCTCATAAAGCAACTCGTCTGCCAGCTTGTCCAGGAACAGCTTTGTAATGCCGAGATGACGATACTGCGGATGGACAGCCAGAAAGTCTATGCTGCCTGTGTCGGGCGAAAATCCCATCACGCCAATCGCCAATCCAACATCCCGCAATATCAGAGCCTTTTTTCCGCAATATACCGATGCAGGTTTGCGGTGTAATCTCCCTTATCCATACATGGATAACCGTCAATCGTAAGGCTTACCAGTTCCATCCAGTCGTCCACATCTTCGGGTGTGGCAAATTTAATATTATCTTTTGTCAAATCCATTTTTACAGGCTCTTCCTTCAGATAGATTTCAAGCTGTAATGGGTAAAAATTTTCCGTTTCCCGAAATTCCGCAGGGGAAGTCTTATACATCGCCTTAAAAATATCCGTAAATGCCTGCTGGCTTTCATACCCGCTCATAAGGGCAATCTCGATAATCGGTTTTGCAGAAAACACCAGAAGTTTTGCCGCTTCTGTAAGCTGCCGCCGTTTTGCGTAGTCGTGGATCGTCAAGCCGACGGTCTTTGTAAAAATTCGATGCAGGTGGTACTTGGAATAGTGCAGTGCCGATGCCACCATATCTAAATCCATCTTTTCATGCAGATGTTCTTCGATATAGCGGATAGCCTGTGAAACAATGCGTACTGTCTGACCTTGCATTTTGCTCCCTCCTTTCTTCATTCCGCCCACGCTTTATGGACATAGAGGCACACTCTTGTGGTGTTTCCTCATTTTTGCCCGCACTTTTTAAGCATTATGATATGCCAAAGCGGAGGTTCAATGAGATATTGTAGCACAAGGAGCTTTCTATCTTTTCATCATTCTTGCTATGTTTTACTTGTTTCCCGTATTTATCTGCTCCTTTTCATAAATAATATACTACTCATACTTGAAACATAATTAAAAGAACACACCAAAATATCAATATTATTTTTTGAATATGTCAATCGCATGGCTTGTGATTCCTGCCAAATCTTCCCTCTCACAAGTAGCAAAATGGTATTTCAAATATAAATCAAAAGTATCATTATCCATTTTATCTATTGCTTCACGCATGAGCAGAGAACCGCCGTCTGTTGCGATATAATGCAGACGGATTGTAGGAAATACAGACATCAGTCCGTCAATATCTTCTTTACGGACAAGTTCAAACAAATCTTTTGGCTTTGATTTTGCAGCAAATGTTTCAGAGTCAAGCAATCCATTTTTTATATACTCAGGCACATGGATGTTTCCGCGCCAATCTCAATCACATGATTCTCTGGACGTATGTATTTTTCTATATAACGCATGGTGGTAAGAAACTCAACTGTTCCATGTTTCAATGTTAAACGGCTATTTTCATCATAGTTATTATAAAAGTCAATTAAATATTGATTCGTTTTCATGTCACACCTCTTTACAGGTAATCATAAAATATTGTCAGACTGGTAAATCCCAATCTGGCTTTTGTTTTTTGACAAGTGCTGTTAATAGATTCATTACCATTGTTTCAATATCATCTCTGGATAAGGACAGTTTACTTGTCGCTGTCAAAACCGCAATACCATGTGTATAAAGAAATAAATCTAAAAATATTGCTTTTCCACGACTTAAATCCATACCAATCGTATCTGAAAATTTTTCTGCTTTTTTCTCATTGCCGATTTCCTTATAAAAATCTTTTGCTTTTACCATATCTAAATCCATATCCTTTATAAACAGCAACTTAAATAACTGTGTTTCTTCCTGTGCAAACGCAATATATGAGAGGGGTAAAAGCAGATAAGAACTCACATTTGCCAAACTGCTGTAATCTGCAACATATTGCTCATAAAATTTGTACGCAAAATCGAGGAACTCTTTTTTTAACCCGTCCATATTTTCATAACAAGTGAAAATTGGACGGGTAGAACATTTTAACCTGCTTGCATTTCATCGCCATGCCATCATCTCCCCCTAAACTGGCTTTCAAATTTATCAAGCCATTCTAACAGGGATTGGTATAATAAACGCTGCTGTTCAAAAATCGCTTTCCCTTCTAACGGAATATCTGGATAGCTGGCGGCATATTCGTCAATGGATTTTGCTGAAGCCGTAAGATTGTCCCGCAGCTTCTTTATCAAATCCAGTGCTTTTTCCCTGTCCATTTTCTTTAAGTTTGTAATGACAACATTGAAGTCAAACAGTAATGGGACTTTCTGGCCTGCGTAAA
Source organism: Clostridiaceae bacterium (assembly GCA_009911305.1). GTDB lineage: Bacteria > Bacillota > Clostridia > Lachnospirales > Lachnospiraceae > Otoolea. The sequence goes on from QXXC01000013.1 coordinate 75,997, forward strand.
TTTCCATAAGCTTCCCAAAATATGCCCGCCCTTTATCTGTGATGGAATACACGGCTTTATCAGCGAATTTATCGCCTTTCACAATGCTGCTGTCTAAATAGCCCTGCTCATTCATCTGAAGCACTTTCCGATAAATGGACGGGATGCTTATTTTTGTCCACAGAGGAATAAACCCCTCTGTTTTCCTTTTTATCACATCAGAGGCTATTTCCATCTATTACATGTTCTGGTTATGCCGTGAACTCCCTGCATATTGAAATTGCGGCTCATACAAATGAAATGAAAACGTTTCCCTGTCCACAAAGCCCACCGTTTTATCGCTGTCGTACAATTCAAGCAGAAATGCCGCCATTTGTGTACTTGTATGGTAAGCGCCAAATAATCTGTCATAGTCATATTCCGTAACATCATTCGCAATTTTTCCAAACTCCGTTTTTGTTGCGGCAGGAGCTAACACTTTTGCCTGCATTTTGGCATGGGCGGCTTTTAGTTCCCATGCCAAGCCTTCCGTAAAAACGCTGACATAAAACTTTGCAGCACAATATGTCACCGCATTGGGAACAATCGTATATCCGCCGCAGGAAGAAATATTGATAAGCTGTGTCCCCTCTGCCTCTTTAAAATCGCGGACAAACAGGGAGGAAAAAACGGTGAGAGCTTCCACATCCAAGCGCAGCATCCGACTGATTTTCTCCAAATCCTGATTCCCGACGCTGCCATAATTTCCAAACCCCGCATTGTTAATCCATGTCTGTAAAGGATATGATTTTATGCTTTCATATAACTGGAAAACATTTTGGGGCACAGATAAATCCGCAGCCTTAACCACAATATCAAGCATTGGATGTGAAGCTGAAATCTCCTTCCTTAAAGCTTCCAGTCTGTCTTTTCTGCGGGCAATAAGAATTAGACTGCTCCCACGCTCCGCAAAAGCTTTTGCCGTTTCATACCCTATCCCCGAACTTGCTCCTGTGATTACAGTGTATTTTTCTGTATTTTGAAGCATTTGCAAAACCTCCTCTTTACTGATATAATACAAGCATACGATGTAGAGTACACTCTATGTCAAGAGATAAGAGGTGATTTTTTTGGAATATTCCATAGGAGAATTTTCAAAGCTGACAAATTTAGGGATACATACCCTGCGTTATTACGAGCATGAAAATCTGATTATGCCGAAACGCAATTCCAGTAACCGCCGCTGTTATTCGGATAAAGACCTCGCATGGATCGAATTTATCAAGCGTCTGAAAGACACGGGTATGCCGATTAAAGAAATACAGCGTTATGCCGAACTGCGGCTGCAAGGCGACCTTACCCTTAATGAGAGAATGGAAATGCTGACTGTGCATCGCGAGTCCCTTGATGAACAGATAAAGGCATTGCAGGGACATATGGCAAAACTGGATGATAAAATTGATTTTTACCGCCATGAAATAGAACGCATATCAAAAGGATAACATAACAAGCAGTATGCTTTATAGCTTGATTGCCGCCGCTCGTAAATGCCTGTCCGTATGGATAATAACAACATACATGGGCGTGGTACTGCGTGTCGCCGTATTTTTCCCAGCCTAAACCTCTGCCTGTACAGCGGAACATTCCGCTGCATTTGCTCCGCACTGACAGGGGTACAGGACGTGCTTTCACTGACTCCCCCGAACAGGGACACCGCACACCCAAGCAGGAGAACGGTTGGCGTTGACTGCCAATATCGGCAGAATATTTTATATGGAGGTTACGAATGGAGAGAATGGCGGAAACTGAAATGAAAGCTATAGAAATTGTGAAAGACATATACCAGTATCACCTTGGGCTGGTCTGGCAGGATATCGAAATGCCTTTTTACGATAACTGATGCCTCACGAAAGGGAACTGGTGTTCCATCTGTACAGTTTTTGCTTTGCCTGGGTGCTGCAGGTTCCATATGAGCCGCAATACTGAACATTTGTGGTTGAAATAATACATAGCCGTCGCTATTCGTATATAGTGGCGGCTATCATTACTTCATAAAATGGAAAATAACTCAAAAATGTAACAGGACACAGATACCCTGATGCACCTAAAGCCATAAGAATTTGCATCACTGCCTTGGAGCGATAGCAGATAAGTGTAATACGTGTTAGGTGCTGTTATCCTTATGGCTTTAGGTGCATCAAGGTATCTGTGTCCTGTTACATTTTTGAGTTATTCTCCATTTAACCGAGTAATCTCATCCATCAGAGTTTTCCCGCACACCGCATCCAGGAAAAGAAAGTTTCTCCAGCAGTTCGGAGATAGGCTCCCATAAATCCGCATAATCTTTTTGCAGGACTTTGATTTCTTCGGAGTAAACTCCGCCGTAGGTATTTACCCTGACGGCGATTTGATTGAGATTATTTGCACACCGCCTTTGCAGGGAAACGATCTCTTTGACTGGCGCAAGGTCAACATGGAGCACATAGCCATTGAGAACCATTTTTCTCATATACGCCAAAAGGTTGCGAATACCCACATCCGCCATACACTCCCGGATTTTTGACTGTTCATCCGGGGACAGCCAGACACAGACGGACGTGCTCCGAATACGCTTTTTCCTGGCGACCAGCGTTGACTGGTTTTCAGGGCTGCAAGGCATTGAATCTTGACCGTTCATAGATATCTTCCGTAAATTCAGATGTTGACAGTATTTTGGTGAATCAGGCCTAGGGAATGATACTATACCAGCTCCTACGGAACCGGAAACCGTTGCGGGATAAGGAATTGAAATTGCTAATTGTCCACACATCAGTCTTGGAAAGAAAACGATGTTGTATCATTTTAGTTGACGCCTTATACCATCTCACAGTCGTTTGCCTACCACTGAAAATTGCGTAGGCAAATGGTAGGCAAAACGGCTGATTCACCGCATAAAACGCTTGAAAATCAAGGATTTACAAGCTTAAGCTAACGATAGTCTCCACATGCATCGTCCCCGGAAACATATCCACACAGCACCCCTTCTCCACCCGATACCCATATTCCTGAAACTTCGCCAAATCCCTCGCCAAGCTCGTCGGCTTACAGCTCACATAGATAATCCTCTCCACCTGCCGCCGCCCTGCAGGCGCGGCTATCTTTTCGATAGCCTTCGGATGAATCCCATCCCTCGGCGGATCCAGCACAATCAGATCCGGCTGAGCATCCAGCCCGTCCAGAACTTTCAGCACATCCCCTGCAATAAACTCACAGTTGTCCAGCCCATTGCGCACGGCATTCTCCCTGGCCGCCTCAACCGCCTCCTCCACGATCTCAACCCCGACCACCCGTTCGGCTACGGGCGCCAGCATTTGTGCAATCGTGCCGGTTCCGCTGTATAAGTCAAAGACCACCTTTCCCCTGGTTTCGCCCACATATTCCCGGACCTTCTCATACAGCCTCTCGGCCCCCAGGGAATTCGTCTGGAAAAAGGAGAACGGCGTGATACAAAACGTAAGCCCCAGTATCTCTTCAAAAAAATAATCCCTTCCATACAGGATGTCCGTTCCCTCATCCTTAACCGCATCAGCAGGGGAATCATTTTTCGTATGCAGGATCCCTGTCAGCGCGCCCTCCAGCGGCAGGGAAAGCAGGCGATCCGAAAATCCTCTCAAAAGCGAATCCTCTCCCATCCTGACATCCTCCGGCAGAGTCTCTGTCTGCGTTGTTGTCACGAGATCCACCAGGATTTCCCCTGTCTTCACAGCCCTGCGCACCAGGAGGTGGCGCAGGTACCCGATATGCTGCAATTTTCTGTAGAATCCGATCTTCTTCTCTCCAAAATAGTCATTTGCCGCTGCTAATATTTTACAGAAATCAGGATGCACAATCCGGCAGTCCTTTGTTGTCACAATGTCATAAAAGCTGCCCCGCCGGTGCATCCCCAGGGCCAGAGGGCCGTCCTTCTCCTCATCTCCAAACGAAAATTCCATCTTATTCCGGTACCCCTGCTTTTGGGGGCTTCCAAGGATCCCCTCAAGCGGCAGATCCGGACAGACCGGAGCCAGAATCGCCCGTACCTGCGCTTCCTTTATGGCGAGCTGCCCTTCATAGGGCACGCTCTGGTAGCTGCAGCCCCCGCACTCCCTGAAATGAGGGCAGACATCCTTCTCTGTTTCCAGCGGCGAAGGTTTTAAAACCTCCAGCAGTCTTCCCGAATTCTTTCCCTTCCGCTTTTTGTTTAGCAGAAAACGGATTTCCTGCCCCTGAATCGCATATTTGACTGCCACCCGTTCTCCTTCTATGCACACAATCCCCTTATCCGGAAATTCATTTTTTTCCACAATGCCCTCGTAAATTTCACCTTTTTTCATTCCCTTTCTCCTCGCTTTTCTGCTCTTTCACAGCCATTCCTATATTCCGGTGCCGCCGCGCTTTCTTCTGGCTTCCCTGTGCAGCATCATCTACACCTTCCCATACAAAAGCTCATGCTGGCGTCTCACCCGCTCCCTCACCTGACAGAGAAACGGCTCCGGACCCAGTATCCGGATGACCGGACCGAATGACAAAAGCTCAACCAACAGTTCTGTCTCATCCGCCCGGTCATAATAGATGGAACAGATATACTCTCCTCTTTTCCGGTCAAATTCCGTATGCTTCTCATAATTGGCAAAATGAAGCATACAGCGCTCCAGTGAATTTCTCTCTCCGCTGATCGCAATCGTGACCGGCTCCTCACACCTTAACCCATCCGGAAACCGCGGCCCCTTCGGAACGGTTCTTATCTCCTGCCTGGAAATATGGCACGCGCGGATTCTGGCCATATTAAACACAACCTCCCGGCTGAAATCCCCTCTGCACCGCTCCAGGCAGCAGAGGCGGAATTTATCATCCTTGGAGGAATACTGCATTTGTATGGGAAGCGCCTCATGCGTTACGCAGTCCCCACTTCCGTTCCTTTGATTACCCGGATGACGCTCTTCACACCGCCCCGCAGGCCGTTCCTTATACCTGCAGTCATGCTGTCCCTTGCCCTTATCCCCATCAAGAACCATTTCCCGTCCCTTTCGTTTCCCCGCGTAAGCCACAAACAGCGGTTTCCCCACGCGCAGCGCCAAAAGCGCAGTCCGGAAATTTTTCTGATATTCCGGCGACGCATAGTCATCCCCGTCCAGATAGCGGTCAAAATAGTAGAAATCATCTTCCGAATAGAGCGCTTCCACCCCGTCAAGGTTCTTCTCCAGATATTTTCTCTCCTCGTCCTCCACAAACAGTCCGATTCTCGGATCCGAAAGCAATGCTTTCAGCCAGCTTTTCTGCAGATATGTGAGAGGTAAAAGCGGGACATGAGACACCGCCGGACAGAAATTCCCCTGCTCATCCATTTCCCCGAATGACCAGGTTCCCTCTTTTATCTTCGGGAGAATCGTCAGGGCGCTCTCCTGAAAGCCGCAGGCCCGGACAATCTCCTCCATACGGGCGGCGCTTAACGGCTTCTGAACCGCTTCCCTTAAAATCTGTTTTACAGCCCTGTAGTAACAGCCGTATACCTTATCAAACAACACCCGCGTCTCCTTTGCAATACATCTGATACATTTTTTCCCAGTCCCCTGTCACTTTCATGACAGCCGGAAGGCTGCTGCCCTGGATGTCCAGAATCCGGCCTGTAAAGGATTTAACCCAGGAAAGCATTTCATTGGTGTCGAAAAAAGCGCCGCTGTAGAGATATTCATTTTCCCTGATCCGCAGAATCTCTCCGCCGCGCCCCTCCCGGTAAAGACGGTCCAGAATGTACGGCTCACGGAGCTCGTCAATATATACCTTCATGCAGATCTCCTCCAGACGCGAACGGCCGCCAAAGGATACGCCCCAGCAGCGCCCAAGGTTTCTCTGAAGCAGCGCCCTCTTCTCCCCATACTCCGGGCAGCGATCCTTAACCTCCACTCCGGCGATGCAGTCCAGACGGTAATTTACAAACCGCCGCGCCTCCTCCAGATAGCAGCAAACATAACGCCTCCCTGTGCGGACGCTGACAAATATCTTCAGCGGCAGTCCAGTTACGCTGCTTTTATTACCGCTCCGGCTGCTCTTATTTACAAACGAAATCCAGGATCCCTTTTTCATGGCAGACAGGATTTCGAGAAGAATCCCGTCCTCCAGAGTATGGACAATAAACTGATGCTTGAACTGGAAATGATCGTTCCTCTTTTCCTCGCGGTCCAACAGTGTGCTCCCAATCACGCCGAACGGAGCCGCGCCCTGGTAAAATTTGACAGCCTCTGCCATACCGGCAGAAAGTCCGGACTCTTCCCCGGCCAGGCCCGCTTCCTGTTTTGCTGCACGCACGCGTCCTCCATCCGGCCCGCTTTTGTCCGTCTCCAGCGCGTAGCACCGTGTTTTTCCCCGTTTGACAGCCCTTAAAATCCCCAGCGCCTCATATTCCCTGAGCTTGAGGCGAATGGTCTGGCTGTCAAACACAGCCCCATAGCATTCTGACATCCGATCCCCCAGCTCCCCGGCGCTTAAGCCCTCCGGCGCGTCCCAGAGCTGATCCAGCAGAAAAAAATGAAGCATGATATCATTATCCGTGAAGCTCTTTGCCTTCCAGGCAGCGTACAGGGGATTTTCCGGGATGGCCTTGCTGTCCACATTTATGTAAATGCGCTTTCCCTTGGCCGAGTAATCAGATCTCATATAGCCGGACAGCCAGCTTTCAATCCGGCGCCGTTCATTGTCATAGGTCCTCGCGCTCTTCTCTTCAAAATCATTTCTCATCTTAAATCCATACACATAAAACTGACGCATATAGTCCCGGATCCGTTCAAAGTTTTTAATCAGCTCCTGAAATTCCGCCACGGTCTTTTCCCCCTTTCCAAACAGTCTAACGGGTCTTCACGAAATTGTCAAATACAAACTATTTTCCGGAAATTCCCATTTCGCAACTTTTTTTAAATGATTTTCCTTTCTGATTCCGCTATGATATGAACAGGCTGAGACGTCTTAAAGAGCGGTCTGACAGCAGCAGCCAGACACGGCGCTTAAAGGGGGCAATATTCCCGGCGCGATTCCCCGTAAGCATTGCCCTCAGGCGCGGTCCGGCAGAAATCATGAAAGGATGTGAACGGTATGTTTGTAAACTACGAAAAAGACAGCATGAAGGTCCCCATAAAGGTATGGCTTGAGGATCCGGCGCAGCTTGAAGAGAGCTGTAAGGAACAGGCATACCGCCTGGCAGCGCTTCCCTTTCTACATAAATGGGTATGCCTTATGCCGGACACGCACGCCGGAAAGGGAATGCCGATCGGCGGCGTGATAGCAACAGAAGATGTCATTATTCCCAATGCCGTAGGCGTGGATATCGGGTGCGGGATGGCGTACACGCAGACCAATATCCCTGTATCGCTTCTGCGCGAAATTCAGACAGGGAACGGCACGCTTCTCCAGGCCATGGTCGGAGATATCATGCGAAATATCCCACTTGGGTTCGCGCACCACAAGACTGCGATGCCCTGCTACACGCTGGATCTCGCCATGGAAGAGCTGGGACGCTATGAGGAAGACGCCGAGCTCTTAGGGCAGCTCGACGCCGGATATTTCCAGATTGGGACGCTTGGAGGCGGAAATCATTTTATTGAACTCCAGGAGGGCGACGACGGGCTGCTGTCCGTGATGATCCACTCCGGCAGCCGCCATTTCGGCAAATCTGTATGCGACTATTTTCATCACAAAGCGCGCGAACTGAACGCGCGCTGGTACAGCCAGGTTCCGGACGAATACCGCCTCGCGTTTCTTCCCGTGGACAGCGCCGAGGGCAAACAGTATTTGAGCTGGATGCAGCTTTCCATGGACTTTGCAAAGGAAAACCGCGAAAAAATGATGCTGGCCGTAAAGGCTGTTCTCGAAAAATGGATCGGGAAATATACACGGATCCCGCTGGCCTTTTCCGGCGATATCAACTGCCACCACAACTATGCGGCCCTTGAACATCACTACGGCAAAAACGTCTGGGTCCACCGCAAAGGCGCGGTGCGGGCGCGAAACGGAGAGCTGGCCGTCATCCCTGGCGCCATGGGTTCTTTGAGCTATGTCGTGATGGGAAAAGGATGCGAGGAAAGCTTCTGCTCCTCGTCCCACGGCGCAGGCCGGCAGTATTCCCGCAAGGGCGCCATGAATGCCTTCTCCTGCGAGGAGGTCATCGTTGACTTAAATAAACAGGGCGTCATCCTCGGCAAGAAAAATAAATCCGATGTGGCGGAGGAAAGCCGCTTTGCCTATAAAGATATCGAAGAGGTTATGAAAAACCAGAGCGATCTGGTCATCCCCGTAAAACGGCTGAAAACAGCCGGGGTTCTAAAAGGGTAAAGGCCGGGCGGTTCACAGCCCGTCCCGCCAGACATGATATATATAAAACATTTATATATATAGCAACGGCTTCATTCCAGCGCCTTCCCCATAAAGCAGGGGGCGCGGCGGCGCAGCCGGCTCTGCCGGAACCGCGTTCCGGGCCGTTTGCAGCAAATGATGTGTCGGAGGTTCAAATCCTCCCCTGTCATGCACAGGTAGCTAAGTGGTATAGCAATCATTGTTGGAGTATCTGTAAGGAGATGAAATCCAACCCCATCCCAAAAAGAGAAGCGCCCCGGCTCCCGTCCCCGCTCTGGCGCCGCATCCCCGCACGCCGGAAGGCCCAAAGCCCCCCAAATCACGGCATATGCAGAGAACAAGCGGACGATCAGGGCACAGAGGACAGCCGCAGACAGCCTGCGCCGATCCGGATACCGGCTTCTGGTACACGGAAAGCCCCGGAGTTATCTCCCGGTTCCATTCCAAAAGCCTCAAGGAACGGCCCGCATGTCTGCAGCGGAAAAGGGGCGGCCCTCTTTTTTTAACCGAAACACAGCGCAGATTCAGCCGCACTGTCACCACCCCCGGCTAAATCGCTGCAGACTATCCACCGCTTCTGAAAGGAGGAGGCTATTATGAAATATATGATCAGAGAACAGGAATGCGGTTATCTTTTAAAAAACGGCGTTTTCCTCCGCCTGCTGACCGCGGGAAAATACCGCTGCGCTGCGCGGCTCGGCTATGAGGTCAAAATCGTAGCCATGACAGGAGCCGTTGACACATGCGGCATCCCCGACGAAATTCTGATGCGGGACGCTGAGTTCGCCTCCCGCGTCCTTCTGACAGACATTCCTGACACATGCCTGGGAATCCGTTTCGTCAACGGCGCCTTTAAAGAAGTTTTAAACGGCCCCAGGGACTTATACTGGAATGTATTTGAAAAGGTTGAGATCCGCCTGACAGACATCTCCAATCCGTATATGGAAGAATCGCTTCCCAGAATTTATCTGGACCTGATGCCTGCAAAATACTATAAAAAAATCGCGGTTAAGGACGGTGAACTGGGTCTTCTCTACTTTGACGGCCGCTTTGAAAAGCGCCTGCCCCAGGGCATCTACTATTTCTGGAATTACGGCAGAGAAGTGACCTGCAAAATCTTTAACCTGAAGATGCAGCAGCTCGAAATCTCCGGCCAGGAGATCCTGTCAGCCGATAAGGTAGGGATCCGCTTAAATGCCGTCTGCACCTACCGAATCAGCGATCCCGAACGCCTCGTCCAGACCATCGAAGGCGCGTCGGCGCAGCTCTACACAGCCTCCCAGCTATGCCTGCGCGAATATGTGGGGCAGTTTCGCCTCGACGAACTCCTGGCCCAGAAGGAGGAAATCGGGCGCGCAGTCTGCGCCGCCTTAAAAGAAAAGGAGTCGGGATTCTGTGTGGAAATCCTTGGCTTTGGCATAAAGGATATCATCCTGCCCGGTGAAATCCGCGACATCATGAACACCGTCCTGGTAGCTGAGAAAAAGGCCCAGGCCAATGTCATCATGCGCCGCGAAGAGGTCGCCTCCACCCGAAGCCTCCTGAATACCGCCCGGCTCATGGATGAAAACAAAACGCTGCTTCGCCTAAAGGAAATGGAATATCTGGAGCGGATCTGCGATAAGGTGGGAACCATCACCTTAAACGGCGGAAACAGCCTCCTGGAACAGCTCTCACAGCTTACCGCAAGTCAGAGCGCCCCCGCCCGCCGGCCCGCCGTAAATCCGTAATCCACTGCTTCCATGGCTCCCGGGAGAGAGCGCACAGGCTGCACAAAGGATGGTTCAGACAGGCTCTTCTCGCTTCCTGTAAACCGCAAAAAAACCGCCTGCCAGACGGCCAAAAAAGCAACGCCTGGCAGGCGGCGGGTACGCCTGTTCCTGCTACTCCATACAGCCGTTCAGACAACCTGCACAGCTCTTACTCCTTGTCTTTTTCCTTCTCCTCCTCGGCCTCATCATCGAAGAAATCGTCATCGAAATCGTCCTCAAAGTCATCCTCGAAATCCTCAAGATAATCCGGGGTAAAGAAACGATATACGCCGTAGGCAATCGCCGCTACGGCAGCAACAACGCCAATGATAGCAAGAATCCAGAGAATACAGTTTTTCTTCTTCTCTTCCTCTTCCTTTCTGTGAAGGAACTCATTCAGCTTTGTCGCATTCATGATTTCCTCTACTTTTGATAAGGCGTCCTTTCCCATCATATCAAATCTGTTCATAGCATCCACATCCTTTCTTCCGTGATACTCACCGAATCTTTTTCAGCCGCTGCCCGCACCTTACGCCCGCCGCTGTCCATGGATAAAATCCCCGTCAGACAACCGCCGAATCAGAAAAGCGGCAGCAACAACCGTTCTATCCTATTATATCATTAATACGGGCTTTTTACTATCATATTTTAAAAAAAATCCGCCTCACACCTTCACAAGCTTTGCAAAAGACGCAAACATTTTTTTATTTCCCACCCGATCAAATTCCACCGTCACCTCATAATCCTTTCCGCCGTCAGCGATCGCCCGAACCGTTCCCTCGCCGAATTTAATATGGCGGACGCGATCCCCCTCGCCATAGGCAAGATGATCCGCTTTCTGTACCGTAAACGATTTGCCAAAGGAAGGGGACGGCGCCGTGCCCGACGCATACGCGCTTCCCTTTCCAAAGCCGCCGCCTTTTAAGGCAGCTCCCGCGCCGGCTCTCCCGAATGAGCCGCCGGACAGCCCTGCCTTCTGACCCTTTTCCTTATTCTCCTGAAGCGCCATGCTGCTCTTTGCCGCAGCCGCTTCTGCCCCTGCCTCCTCCGGCAGAGGCATGCCGCCCCAGCCTGTCCTCATGCCCGGACTGCCGCTCCAGGCGCTCTCTCTTGCCGATGCCCTGGCCTCTCCCTTATCTGAACCGCTAAAACTGGTATTGGAAAAGCTGCCGCCGCTTCTCCCGGAAAGCCGCCCTGCTGATCCATACACAGAAGGCTGCTCTTCCTCCTCCAGAAGCCATTCTGGAATCTCATCGACAAAGCGGCTGACCCTGGAATACCTTGTCTCGCCCTGGCTCATACGCTGTCTGGCCGCTGTGAGGGTCAGGCGCTCCCTGGCGCGCGTAATTCCCACATAGCAGAGCCGGCGTTCCTCCTCAATAGCGTCCGGATTGTCAGAGTAGATGGACATGCTGCCCGGAAACAGCCCATCCTCCATGCCGCTTAAATATACATGCGGAAACTCAAGCCCCTTGGCGCTGTGTAAGGTCATCAGCACAGCCCGGTTCTCTGATTCATCCACATTGTCCACCTCCGCCACCAGGGCGACCTCCTCCAAAAAGCCGTCCAGCGTCGGCTCCTCACTGCCTGCCGTATAGCTTGCCGCCTTATTCATCAGCTCCTCAATATTCTGGAGCCGCGACTCAGCCTCAACCTCTCCTTCCGCCTCCAGCTCCTTCCGGTACCCTGTCTTTTCCAGGATCTCTTCGATCAGATCCTTAATCGAAAGCTCTGAAAGCCTGCTCTTAAACGTCTCGATCTGATCCGTAAAACCGCCTATCTTATCCGCCGCCTTTCCGATCGAGGGCACAGCCCTGGCCCGCAAAAGAGCCTGATAAAAGCTCATGCCATTTGCCGAGGCAAAGATCGTCACCTTTCCGATCGTGGTCGCGCCGATCCCGCGCTTGGGAACATTCACAACGCGCTGCACCGCCAGATCATCCTGCCCGTTGGCAATCGTTTTCAAATAACAGAGGATATCCTTAATCTCCTTTCTCTGGTAGAAGTTCACGCCTCCCACCAGGCGGTACGGAATGCTGTACAGAATAAACTTTTCCTCCAGAAGGCGCGACTGGGCATTGGTCCGGTACAAAACGGCAAAATCCGAATACTCCAGGTTTCCGGCCTCCCTGGCCTTTACAATATCCCTTGCAATCGCATCCGCCTCCTCGTAGGCTGTGTCAAACTGCAAAAAGCGCGGCCGCTTTCCCTCTCCGTTTGAAGTCCAGAGCTTTTTTTCCTTCCTGCTGCGGTTATTGCTGATCACCTCATTAGCTGTATCCAGAATGCTCTGCGTCGAGCGGTAATTCTGCTCCAGCTTGATCACGCGCGCTCCGGAAAACACCTTTTCAAAGCTTAAGATATTTCCGATATCCGCGCCCCGGAAGCCATAAATAGACTGATCGTCATCTCCCACCACACAGATATTCCTGTATTTTGCCGCCAGCAGATCCACAAAACGGAACTGAACCATATTCGTGTCCTGATACTCATCCACCATAATATAACGGAACTTATCCTGATAAAAATTCAGCACATCCGGAACACTCTCAAACAGCTCCACCGTCTTAAGCAGCAGATCGTCAAAATCCAGCGCGTTATTTTTCTTTAATTCCTTCTGATACTCCTTATAAATCTCGGCAACCTTTTTCTCCCTGTAATCACCGCCTGCGCACGCCTCAAAATCCTCCGCCGTAATCATCTCATTTTTGGCAGAGGAAATACGTCCCAAAACCTCCCGCTCCCGAAACTGCTTTGAATCGATATTCAGCCTCTTAAAAATCTGCTTCATCAGCGTCTTCTGATCGTCGCTGTCATAGATGGTAAAATTCGTGTTATACCCCAGATAATCAATATAACGGCGCAGAATCCGCACACATGAGGAGTGAAAGGTGCTCACCCATATGCTTTCCGCGCCGAAATCCACCAGTTTGTCCACGCGCTCGCGCATCTCCGCCGCCGCCTTATTTGTAAACGTAATCGCCAGGATATTCCACGGCTTAACCTGCTTTTCTTCTATTAAATAGGCAATCCGGTGCGTCAGGACCCTGGTCTTCCCGGAGCCCGCGCCTGCCAGCACCAGCAAAGGCCCGTCCGTACAGAACACAGCCTCCCGCTGCATCTCGTTCAGAGTATCATATTTACCCATATATCAGTACCGCCTTCTATGTATAATCGTTTATTTAGTGTTTGAAACATACTCTCTGCCAGATGTGCATTCCGCTTCGTGGAAGATTTGAACCAAATGAACGCGGCGCAGTGGGCTGCGTTAAGTGAATTTAGCCCAAATACACCGCAAAGTGGGGCGTGCAGATGGCGGGAATGATTTTTCAAACACGCTCTAACGCTATTATATACGATTTGAGGGCGTATGTCCACATGGAACGGCTTTGCCGGCGGCGTTTTCCACATCCGGTGTACTGTGTGAACAGCAGCTATCCGCTCCCGCGCTCCCGCTGCGTCCGTTCACTGAGCCAAAGCGCGGTTTTGCCGGATATGCCATCTCTTTCCGGCAGACGTTTCATGACTCTCCCTGTTCGTCATCGATGCTGTCCGCCTCAAGCAGTTCCATAAACTCCTCCCCTGTAATTGTCTCTTTCTCCAGCAAGCGCTCTGCCAGCCGGTGCAGCTTCCCCTCATTCCCGCTTAAAATGGACTTTGCACGCGAATATGCCTTCTTCACCAGACGGATTACCTCGCCGTCGATCCTGGCGGCTGTCTCGGGCGAACAGGCCAGCGACGCATCGGTTCCCAGATACGCATTGTTCACCACCTCCAGAGCTACCATGCCGAACTGCTCGCTCATGCCGTAGCGCGTTACCATGGCCCGGGCAATCTTTGTGGCCTGTTCTATGTCGTTTGCTGCTCCGGTCGTAATGGAGCCGAAAATCAGCTCTTCCGCCGCCCGCCCTCCGGTCAGAGTGACAATCTTGTTAAACGCCTCCTCGCTGCTCATCAGGAAGTGTTCCTCGGATTCCACCTGCATCGTGTATCCCAGCGCGCCTGACGTCCGGGGAATAATGGTTATCTTATGCACCGGAGCGGAATGGTTCTGTAAGGCCGCGACCAGCGCATGGCCGATCTCATGATAAGACACAATCCGCTTTTCCTTCTCCGACACGCCGGCATCCTTTCTCTGATAGCCGGCGATAACGGTTTCCACACTCTCCTCCAAATCCTGCTGGGACACCGTTTTTCTCCCCATACGGACCGCCCGCAGCGCCGCCTCATTTACAATATTCGCAAGCTCCGCCCCGCTGACGCCGCTCGTAGCCCGGGCAATGGTGTGGTAATCCACCGTTTCGTCCAGCTTCACCCGGCGCGCATGTACCTTTAAAATATCCTCCCGCCCTTTCAGATCCGGAAGCTCCACCGGTATCCTGCGGTCAAAGCGGCCCGGCCGCAGAAGGGCTTTGTCCAGAGACTCCGGACGGTTGGTGGCAGCCAGAATGACCACACCCTTTTGACCGTCAAATCCGTCCATCTCAATCAGAAGCTGATTCAAGGTCTGCTCCCGCTCGTCATTTCCGCCGACGCCGCCCCCGTCGCGCTTCTTTCCGATGGTATCAATCTCATCAATAAAAACAATACACGGCGCTTTTTCTCCTGCCTGTTTGAACAGATCCCGCACCTTTGCCGCTCCCATGCCCACAAACATCTCCACAAACTCCGAGCCCGAAATGGAGAAAAACGGCACATGCGCCTCTCCGGCCACCGCCTTGGCAAGCAGCGTCTTACCCGTTCCGGGAGGACCCACCAAAAGCGCCCCCTTGGGAAGCGCCGCGCCGATCTCCGAATACTTCTGCGGATTGTGCAGAAAATCCACAATCTCCTGCAGCGCCTCTTTGGCCTCCTCCTGCCCGGCCACATCGGCAAACGTCTTTCCTGTCTCTGACTCCGCATAGATCTTGGCATTGGACTTGCCAAATGTCATCGCATTCGGTCCGCCCATACGCTTCATCAGCGAACGGCTTAACACCTGCCCTATCCCGAAAAACAATGCCACAGGCAGGATCCAGGTCAGAAGGAAGTTGAGAAGAGGCGATGCCTGCGTCTGAATCTCCGCGCTGTAGCGCTCCACCCCTGCCTCCTTTAACATCTGATACAAATCAGCACCCGGAAGCTCTCCGGTCTTATAATTGATCTTCCACTTACTGTCCTTTAAGGTGTAAATAATCTCATTATTCGTGGTCACATACACCTCGTCCACATTTTTCCGCTCCAGCTCCTCCTCAAATTGATCATAGCGCACTTCCTGCGTCCGATCCATCATGGACGGAAAAATAAAGATATTCAGAAGCATTACAATCAGCATTACCATCCCATAATAATAGAGGAATGATTTGCGCGGCGGTTTGCTGCCGTATTCATTTTCTTTCATTTGATTTTATCTCTGCCCTTCTCTGTATTTAATCATCTGCCGCTGCGGAAGATGATTAAAGGGACTATACCGCACAAACGTATGATTGTCAATACATAACTATAAATATTTATCTACTTTTTATAATTATTGACTTGTTTTTATAAATATGTTAGGATGAATCAAGCTAAAACAACTTCGGCCGGTTTTCACCGCCGAAGCACCAAAAAACGGAGACGAATGAAGCCATGAAGCATGGAGAAAAAAACACCTTAGAATCGATCCTCAAAGCAGCCAGAACGATGGTTAAACGCAATGCAGCAGAGCCTGGTTCAGAGGCCGATATAGCTGAACATGAATATGAACGTACGGAAAAAGAAGACAAAACAGATAACGCTGAAGCAGACAGCGCCCGTGAACAGCCGCCAGAACAGGAGTCCTTTGAGACTGTACAACCAGCCGTTCAAAGCCCGAAGGCAGAAAACCTTTCCGAAGCATCCGGCGCCCGGGAGGATGCGGAAGAGACGCCGGATACCGATGCAGCTATGGATACGGATGTGTACGCGCAAACCCCTTTGCCTCCGGCAGACTATACGGCAGATATCCATACTGTCGGCATCCATTTTTTAGAGTTCGCTGTTGCTTTTCTAACCCTGTCCAAGTGTCAGTACCACAGCAGCAGTCTGAAAGTCAGTTCACTGCCTTTCTTTACCCTCGTTGCGCTTGACAACTGGGCGGAAAAGGATTATACCATGTCGGAGCTGGCGGAAAAGCTTCAGATCACGAAGCAGCAGCTCTCCAAAATGATCAACATGCTGGAAGAAAAGGGGCTTGTAGAACGAATCCACGATCGGGAAAACCGCCGTCGCGTCTACATCCGTATCTGCGACGCCGGCCGTGAAATGATGGACGATTTAAAGCAGGAGATGCTTGAATCCACACTTTGGGGGCTCCGCCCCTATAGCCAGGAGGAGCTTTTGGAGATGGATTCCTGCATTTGCCGCTTAATAAAGCTAATGGAAAAATTCAACACGGATCCCTTGCAGGAGGATAACCGGAAAAAGGCGGACCATGGGGAGTAAAACTCCCCTCTTAGAGCGTGTTTGAAAAATCATTCCCGCCATCTGTATGCCCCACTTTGCGGCATATTTGTGCCAAATTCACTTAACGCAGCCCACTGCGCCGCGTTCATTTGGCCCAAATCTCCCACAAAGCGGAACGCACATCTGGCAGAAAGCATTTTTCAAACACGCTCTAGCCCGCTGTATACTAAGCCAGATATGTATTCACATCAATGAGCCCCATACGCTCCAGAATTGCATTCCTGTCCGTATTCCAAAGCCCAAGAGACAGCTTGTCCACATTAAAAAACGACGCATCATTCGGAAACAGTTCTCTGAAATCGACCGACAGCTCAAACGCATATTCAATCGCTGCTGTGCTTCCCGCCTCCTTTTTACATAAATAGAGGAACGCCTGCTTAAGCTCCACCCGAATGGATTCATAGTCAATATACTCATTTTCCGGAACATTCTCCCGGCTTCCGGCCTCCTGCACATCCCTGAGGCCCTGAACCACCTCCAAAGAGCTGAGCAGCTCCGCGTCCTGGCTGTATCTTTTTAACAAAGTATTGATATCTGTTACCATCTCTCCGATGGTCATCCCCCTTCCTGATACCTCTCCCCCAGGCAATACCAAAAATATATTATCATCCCCCTCCCTTTTGTAAAGCGCCACCAGATTCGCACCCGCCAGCGTAAAGGCCACTGCTGCCTGCGTCTTGAACTGCACTCCCCGCATCATCCCATCTTCCTGTCTTTCAATCCTGATCTCTTCTGTCATTTTTCATTACCTTCCTTTCTAAATGCGTCATATTATTGTATACCCGGCCCCCGTTTTTACGAAGCCTTTCCATAAATATATGCCGTATCCGTTCTAAATATGACAGTTCCGTCATATATTCATCTTTAAAAATATGATGCAGATGGAATGAAGATAAAACATTTGACGGATGCCCGTATTTCCAGAGCCGAAGGATATTGAACCAGAAAAAATGACTGCCTTCAGCCCTTCCGTCTGAAAGCGGCATCCAAACCGTTTTATATCGTAAACAAATTTATTCTGACTCCCTTCCGCAGCTAAAAGACAATGTTCTCCGGGGGAAATGGCGATAGATTTAAACAAATAATCTTGTTATAAATACAGCAACCGGAATCTATCCGTAATGTGCGGGATAGATAAATGCTTTGCTTTTGCTCAGACATCATTGAAAAAATAATCCTGAATATCAATACTGGCAACGGATACTTATAGTTCGTCAGGCATATCAATGTCCTATTTTTCTTAGCTTCTCCGCTCCTGTGATCCACGCTCTTCTCCTTTCCTTATTCCCCCATATCCGAAGTAGGGTAAGGCCGTGCAAAATAAAGGAATTTCGGGAAAAAAGAGTATTTCA
>QXXC01000145.1 GCA_009911305.1 Clostridiaceae bacterium
CCCGAGTTTGCCACTTGCGAAGACAAAATGGAGCCCATTTGGACTCCATTTTTGCCGATATTATGTAGACTTTTCAGTATTTATGCGACTTGTAGAATTTTGAGAAAATGTACCTACATTTATGCCCTACATGAAAACTTTGATCTCTGTTTTGATATGCCTCAGTTCGGCCCGGCGGTACAGTTTTTGGGGGAGGCTGATCCCAAAGGCATCCAGTATCAGCTTCAGGTCAGGGTCATCCGCATCCATGAACCGGTACAGGTCCCCGGGAAGGAGGTCTACCTTCCATTTGTTAAGGGCAGTCTGGATCCTCTGGGCATTCAGCCCACTGCTCCAGTAGGCATCCGGGTCTATGGGCGCACCGCCGCTGTCCCGGATCCGCTTCTGTATGACCCGCATCATGACAAGGGCGATCATGCAGATAAGAAGGTGTGCCGTGACATGCTCCGGTGTACTCACATAAAGGGGCCGGGTTTCCAGGCTGCCTTTCATGACACGGAACTGGTCTTCTATCTGGGTAAGCCCATGGTATCTGTCGATTACTTCCTGTGCGTCCATTGTCAGCTCGGAAGTGACGATCTGGTAATAGCCCAGGCTCTTTCTGTATTCGGCCACCTTGTCAAAATCCACAAATGCCCGGATCTTTGAAGAGTCCAGGATCTCGCCGGTCTTCTCATTGACGCAGTCCTTTTTGAAGAACTTCCGGAGGCTTTTGGACTGGACAGCTGTAATCCGGAAGTTTTCCGGATGTTCCTGAAGCTTTTTCAGGAAATCCAGGAATTTTTTGTTTTCCTGTTCTGCCCGTGCCTGGAACTTACGGCTCCAGTAGACCACCACCTTTTCCTCGATGGTGCGCCTGTCCCCATTTTCATCTTTGACAGCCTTTTTGACAATCCTGTATTTATATTTAAAATCTTCACTGACAGAAATATAGCCGTCGTCATCGTAAGTCCATTCCTGTTCCTTTTTTGTACTTTTCAGCAGACTCCTGGAAACGATATAGCCGTTTCCGGCATCCGATACATGAAGGAGGTTCTGGTAATTGCAGATCCCCCTGTCCGCAATAAGGATAAAGCGGGAGAAGTCCATGCTGTCGATGCTGCTTTCCAGGGACTTTCTTAAAGTCAGGTGGTCCAGGGTATTCCCGGGGAAGGTTTCGATGGCGATGGGGATGCCCTGGTCATCCATGAACAGTCCCATCTGGACAATGGGGAGTTTCCTTTCTTCCTTGCAGACGCCAAATTTGCGCTGCCCTTTTTCCATGAGGTTTCCCGCCTCGTCCAGGATATCCTCATCCGGCGCCCCGATCTCGAAATAGAAGTTGGTGACATCATAATAGATGGCTTCCGGGGAGCGGCCGGCTTTTTTGACAAGGTTTGTATTGATGCGTCGGATGATCCTGTCCTTATTGGCAAAAAGGAAGTCTAGGGTATCAAATACATTGTCCGGGTTGTGGGGGCCAAGGACAGGCTCATAGTAATCCTCGTTCTGCCGTACCGTGGCAGATTTGGATGCCGGGTTTAAGAGCCTGCCGAAAAGGAGCAGCTTTGCGAAGCCGTAGACATCGTACTCCAGCTTTGTGAAGCCCTTATAGGATGAAAAGAAGGTATTGAGTCCCAGTTCCTCAAGGATGCGTTCCAGGAGGACATGGGAAAAGAGCCTGGGGTGTCCGAAGCAGTCAGGGCTGCCTTCCTTTATGGAAAAATGATAGTCCTCAGCCGGCTTTTCCGTGTGGCAGTAGGGTTCAAGTGCCGTGATCAGTGGAGAGCCGGCCTTGAAGGATTTCTTCAGCCGCTCTACATAACCGGGCTCCCCGTCATCGAAGCGGTCCAGTGGTCCGATGTTGAAAACGACCTGTTTCTGCGGGACTTTTTTGCCGGAGCTGTTGGTGACCCGGACGGACTGAACCAGGCGAAGATACGGCTTACCATTGTTTGTAAAACACTCAACGTACATAATACCCTCCGAAATAGACCTATAGACCTACTTTTATATTATACAATAAAGAAACAAAAAAAGCAAGGGAAACCTTGCAAAATAAGGAAATTTTTTACGAAGCATATTTACTCAAGTGGCAAACTCGGG
>QXXC01000146.1 GCA_009911305.1 Clostridiaceae bacterium
TCCGGATGGGAATCCGTTGCAGCCGACGAATAAGTGGACGCCCCATCCCTGGATACGACCTGGATGTTTGGTAATGTTGCGAGCCATCTGCTGACATCAATGGCCTCCCTGGAGGGGATCAGAGCGATTATCCTGTGGCTCTCAAGATCGACCATGACCGTCCCATAGGGGAATCTTTTGCGGAGCGCGAAGTCATCCACACAGATCTTTTTGACGGATCTCCCTCTGATATGTTGAATGGACATGCATGGTTTTTGATCCGCAAAATGGACATGCCAGTTCCTTTTTACCGGATTGTATATGAAAAACAAGCTCTTTATCTTTAATGCGGTATTGTATTAATTCGTAATCCTGATTAAGCAATTTTATGAATTCATCCGTATGGTCTTCACACCCTTTTACCAGACTTTGATCATATTATAGTGATTTAGTACATTAAAATCAACTAAGAACGGAAAGAACCTATTTGGCGCTTACTTTTTATCATTCTCAAAATATTCTATCCACAGATCCAGATAAATCCCCTCGCTGCCCCATGGACAAGATTGCTTTTCAGGTCAAATTCATAGGTTTTAATCGGAACTGGGCGGTAGGCTCCCAGTCCATAATCCAAAATCTCTGGCAGCTTGTCCTTTTCTTTCAGGATACCCTTAATCTTGTCAAACAGTTCTTCCGTTGTCATTGGCTTTTTCAACATTGAAATTCTCCTTTCAGATTAAATTTTCCACGCAAAAAGGGAAGTATCTCCATCTTTTACGGAAATACTTCCCTCTGCTTAAAAACTTTTTATTGTTACATCAAATTCATTAACTTATACAAGCTGCTTTCCATACTGTTCCAAATACGCCTGTGCCCGCTTTAAAGGCAGCCCAATGATTTTTTCTTGCAGCTTTTTCAAAATTTCTGAATCATCAAGACCAACTTCCTGCCCCATTTCAATAATCGTCCGTATCTTAATCTTATCAGATTCCGTTTCAATAATGGTTCCACCCATAATATTCACCAGCCTTTCTTCATTTTTATTGCCATTCGTGATATGTGTAATGATAGTGTTTACAAATCCTTTCAGGTCTATCAGTTCATCATCTGATAATTCCCCCGCCTGATGCAGACGCACCATTTCATCCCTGAAATATGTCAGCTCCTCTACCGCTTTTTCAACGTCACCTTCTGATGCAATTTCTTTCTCGTATCTTGCAATATAAAACGGGATATAAGGGAACAGCCTTTTTTCAACAATCTTTTCCTTTGTAAAATTCGCTAAAATTACATTGTCTGATTGATAATCCACTGTCTGACCGTCTGGAAAGGTAAAGGTAATCGTTGTTGTTTTCGGTGTCCTGTCCGTCCTCTTGACATAAATAATTGAAAATCTTGGCATTGGGATTGTTGCATGACCAATATCCCATGTTGCAAACTGTCTGGCTACGATAAAAGCATACTCCGCTATCCTGATTGCCATAGAACCGTCATCATAGCTCTGGCATTCCAAAAGATAAATTTCGCTCCCTATTCTGATTAGGAAATCCGAAACCTGTTCCTCTATTTCCTTGCTGCCGTCCGCCGTTTCATTTTCTGTCAGATAACCCTCCGAAGGCAAAATCTCTACTTTTACATCTCTGGGGTAATTCCTGCCGAACACATCATTGATGACGGAGACGAACAATCTTTTGTGTTTCATCTTCATCGTTTTAAATACATTGTCATAATCCGGTGTCTTTTTCTGCATACGCGTCTTCCTTTCCTTATTCATATTATACCCATATGGCAGCCGAAACGCAATCCGATTTCCAGCAGTCCTTCCACAGAAAAGAAAGAATACTCCGCTTTTGTCCACACAGTATTTTCCATCTCCGTCTATGCGGCAGTTTTCTGATATATCCCACCTGTAAATTTTAACTGTTTTTCCCACAAAACTCTGCTATTTCGCAATGTCATGATGCTGGGGTCAAAACATAGAGTTTTCTATGTTTGATATTCTGCAAGAACCTTGAAAATTTAATATTTTACAGTAGATTTTCTGTAAAAGA
>QXXC01000147.1 GCA_009911305.1 Clostridiaceae bacterium
TCGCTCAAGGCACAAACAAGACATGAAAAAGCTTGTTGTGTCCCCCCTCCATTTTGTTTATAATAGCCTTATCTTTCCTTAACAAGAGCATACAAAAACACAACAATTTAATGGGCTGTCAACCTTACGCAAAACATCGCTTCCGACAAAAATCGGAGCGGTGTTTTTGTATATCTTCTGGTCACCGTGACCAGAAGGGACCCGCCCATTTCCCCCGCTTCGTCCACGGAGGCTCTGCTGGATGTATCCCCCGTCGCCGCGCCCTTTCCCTGGATAGGGAAAGGGCGGGGGGATAGGGTCGAACCGCTTTCCTTTCAAACCGCTGTCTTTCCACGGCTGATGTGTTGAAAATTAGCAATCTCAAAGCCTTACCCCGCAAGGGTTTCCAGCTCCGGTTTCATAGGGGCTGGTATAGTATCATTCCCCAGGCCCGATTTATCAAAATACTGTCAACATCAGAATTTATAGGAGGTATCTATGAGCGGTCAAAATCCAATGCCTTACAGCTCTGAAAACCAGTCAACACTGGTCACTGGGAAAAAGCGTATTCGGAGCACGTCCGTTTGTGTTTGGTTGTCCCCGGATGAACAGGCAAAAATCCAGGAGCGCATGGCAGACGTGGGTATTCGCAACCTTTCAGCATATATGAGAAAAATGGCTCTCAACGGCTATGTGCTCCATGTTGACCTTGCGCCAGTCAATGAGATCGTTTCCCTGCAAAGGCGGTGTGCAAATAATCTCAATCAAATCGCCGTCAGGGCAAATACCTACGGTGGAGTTTACCCCGAAGAAATCAAGACCCTGCAAAAAGACTATGCGGATTTATGGGGGCCTCTCTCTGAACTGCTGGAGAAACTTTCGGAGGTGGTGGCGCTGTAAGCGCATAAGGCCCATGAGCGTCAGCGACGGGGCCGCAGACAGGGAAGCCTCTGGACACGGTGTCCAGAGGCTTCCGGCGGGTTTGGGGGCACCCCAACAAGCATTTTCGCAAAGCGAAAATTGCAAGTGTTATACACTTGCCCTGCTTGCCGTTTGTGCGATCCCCCAGAATTGCGTAATAGTGGAGACTTCGTATTCCTAATCACTTTTGTAAAATTATGGACTTGACAGAAGGACGACATCGTGTTATATTTTAAACATCAACACGATGTTATACATTAAGGGGGATAAAAACGTGGTACAGCAGATTTCCGACGCCGAACTTGAAATTATGAAAATCGTATGGGGAAACCCGGAGGATGTGACACTGTTTCCTTATATCATGGACGGGCTGGCGGCCAGGGGCAAGCCGTGTCAAAAGAACACCTTGATTGTACTCCTATCGCGGCTGATGAACAAAGGCTTTCTGAGTGCAAAGAAAATCGGACGCCGCAACGAATATACCACGCTTGTTTCGGAAGCGGAGTACCAGACGGCGCAGACAAAAAATTTCCTGGATAAGATTTATGAGGGAAGCGCAAAAGGTCTGGTTTCCAATCTGATTATGGGCGATTTGCTGGCAGACGAGGAATATGAGGAATTGAAACGGCTGCTGGAGAAAGGAAAAGGGCAGCAATGAACGCAGTTTTGAAGATTTTCCTGTCCATGTCTTTTTCCGGCAGTTTACTTATTCTGGCTTTACTTTTTGGAAAACAGTTTTTGAAGAACAAAATCAGCCGACAATGGCAGTATTACATTTGGCTGGTTGTTGTTTTGCGGCTGCTGCTCCCGTTCGGGACGGAAGTAAGCCTGATGGGGAAGGCATATCAGGCTGTCGATCAAGCAATATCCCAGACCGCTCCTTTACCGCCGCAGCAACAGCTCCCATTAAACGCTCCGGAAAGCAATCTTGCTCCCGCTGTTGGGGCGGAACATCACAATGAAACGGTAAGTAGTCCGACAGATGATGTAACAACTGCCCACCCACTTCAAGATATTGGAGTGTTGTTGATCAATCAGATCTGGCTGGTGTGGCTGGTGGCCGCGCTGGGCTTGCTGATACGAAAAATAACAATCTATCA
>QXXC01000148.1 GCA_009911305.1 Clostridiaceae bacterium
ATCTTTGGGAGTAACAGCTTAACATAATCAGGCGTTAAGTCTGCCAGATATTCACCCCTTACCCCGTCTACTGTATGCCCCAGAGAAAACTCTACATTTTCTAAATCCGCTCCAAACAATTTCAGATAGGTGGTATAGCAGTATCTTGGCATATGTAAGGTCAGTTTCTTATTAAAACCTCTCCTCACCAAATACAGCCCCAGATTTCGGTTAAACGCCCTCTTATCTACAATCTCTCCGTTCCTGTCAATGATTACAAGGGAACCATTTCCCTTTTTATAAGCATTGTCCCGCCAGCCATTTTCTACCTGTATTTCTTCCAGCTCTTTAAAACAGGCAAACACTTCCTGAATGGCAGGCGCATACCGTTCGGATTCCTCATTCTTGGTATCTCCCAAACGAAACCTTCTATCCGTTCTATGTTTCTTCTCCACTTCTTCCAGTGCCTGATGGATATGGAGCATTCCCTCATCTGGAAGCAAATCCGATTTTTCCAGCGCAAATATCTCCTGCCCCCTCATACCAGTTAGCAACAGTATCTTTACCACCAGATAATACCTCCGGTTCTCCCTTAATACGTGGAGTACCGCTCCCATATCCTCTATGGGGAGATACTTGGCGTTTTTATTCTTTCTTGCTGTCACAGGCATACTCACACCGTCAAGAAGTTCATGCATTTCGTTGAGCGTGATCCACCCGTTATTTTTACAAAACCTTATTGTCCTTGCATAACAGCCTTTTACCGCCTTTACCAGCTTTTCTGAAGCCAGTCCTCCGTCCTGACCTTTGGCTGCATGGTTCAATAAGTATTGATAGTCAATCCCTTTTAGATCACCTATCTTTTTATCTCCAAGCCACTTTTTGATATGTTTTGTATAATAGACCTCTGACTCATACGTCTTAAACTTGACTTCCTGCTTATGGAAAGCCAGGTATCCGTCTACTGCCTCATTGACGGTGTATTCACATTTGGCAGTCGCTTTTAATAAACTCTTTGGAAAGACTTCCTTTAATAATTCAATATTTTCCTCTTTCTTTCTCAATGCCATTTTTTCATAAAACAGATTCGTTAGAAAAGTTGTTCTTAAGGTAAGGAGCATATCTTTTGATTCACCCGTACAGGTTTTCCTTTTCTTCTTACCATCTAAACCTTCATAATAAAAACTGATTGCGTATTTATCATTTCTAGTATAGCAGACAATAAATAGCTCATAGTTTTGCATTTACGCCATTTATTGATAATCCGTTGATAAAGCAATACAAATATTATGAGTTGCTTTATGAACGATGTACTAGTGGGGTGGGGGTGGTCGCTTCCTCTAGTACATCATTGCATTAATTCTCGAGTAAACAACACTCGCTATCCGCGCCCTCTGCACGCCTGAGAAGCTAGTCGTAGACTCCACTACGCCGTCGCTTCTCAGGCGCACAGATGACACGAATATCAAGCGCTGTTTACTTCGATATTAATGCAATGATGTACTAGTGTGTTGTGGGGGGAGAGGTGATACCTTTAAGAAAGAAAAAAAAAGCCAAAAAAAAGAAAGAACACTTTATTACAACACCACGCTCTTTGGATAGGCACCATTAGTAAACTTGGTTTTTAAGTTTGTTTACACTTTTTACTATATTTTTTCGATTTCTTTCTCATACCGTCACAATCTTACCTTTTTTTATAAATCTTCCTTTCCAGCCCGCCGTGTATCTGGAAAAACTTTTTATTCAGACAACCTCAAAAGTTCTCACTGTACCCCTGTTTTTTGCTCATGCCAGCCACTTTTAAAAACCCTTTAAAATTGTCCAGCCCCACCAGACATATTTTTTTGAGCTGAAAACAGCCCCTCTGCACCCCATTTTTTCCTTGACTGCCCCTATTAAAAATAGCTTAATGCTCACCCTGATTTTTAACGCTGAAATCGCTTGCTCTTTTCGGCCATTTTTAAAATCCAACACCCCACCCCATACTGAAAATCTTCCAGCCCATAAACACAGGC
>QXXC01000149.1 GCA_009911305.1 Clostridiaceae bacterium
GCCTGTTTGTCGGGCAGACTGGAAATGGCCGCATGGAGTTCCTGCATGGTGACTTTGCGCTCGTAAATCTCGCATGGGGAGAGGGCGACGAACAAGGCCGAGTGCTCAATACCGTCCTCCCGGTCAAGGGAATAGTAGGCCTTGTGGCGGTATGTACGCAGACGGTAGGCCGCCTCCTTGCGGTCAAACTCTGCCATTGCCTCCGCTACCTCGTCAGGCACTTCAATAAAGGAATCCGCTGTATAGTACGGGTAAAAATCCCGCAGATTGATGATAGCTTATATACTAAAAGTACATCATACATGTTCTGTTCAAATTCGGGGGCACGTTTTTCACAGTAATACCTGATTTTGAAAGGTTTGATTTCTGACCTGCGAAGTATCTTCTGAACCATAGGCTTTGTGATCGCGGCAAGCCGGGAGAAAACCGCCTCCTGTGCATTTTTCCGAATATGCTGATGTAAATTTTTCAGAGTCCTAAGTTCCTGGGAATAGTATATTTTTATGGCTCTTCTTAACAAAATACTTGATAATTTGATGAGAATCCGGTCAGCTCAGATAGCGGCAGAATTATTTAGAAATAGCTTTGAAAGATGAGACAGAGAAATGAGAATAGGAAAGAGGTAGTCATTATGAGGAAGGGATTTTGGAAACAACTGTCATATGAAGATAAATTTGATAGAAAATATGCCTGCCGGACTTATAATCATAAGGGATGGAGAAAATATAAGAGGAGAAATCGGAGAACGGCCAGGAGAAGGTTGAAGCAAATGGAAGAAAAAGAATAGGGAAAAATATAAAATTTGTTGACTACCAGGTACCAATTAGCATATAATATTTAGTACAACAAACAGTACGGTTTTAAGTACAGAAAGGAGAGGCTATGATTGCAACGAAGCAGATGGATGTAAGAGCAAATATCAAAAAATATTTTGATATGGCTTTTAGCGGGGAGCCGGTAATTGTATCTCGTAAAGAGAATAAGAATGTGGTTATTATATCAGAATCAGAATACAATGAATTAGAAAAGGCCAAAAAGAATGTTGAGTATTTGGCAAAATTAAACAGGGCAGATGAACAGATCAAAAACGGGCAGGTGGTAACGAAAACCATGGATGAGCTTCTGGCCATGGAGGAATAGTTTATGAAAATCACTTTTGCGGAAGAAGGTTGGAGGGAGTATCTCGATTGGCAGACACAGGATAAAAAGATACTAAAAAAGATTAATCAGTTATTGCAAAGCATAGAACGAGATGGGGCGTTACGCGGAATTGGAAAGCCTGAGCCGTTGAAAGATGGAAAATCTGGTTCATTTAGCAGGCGAATCGATGAAGCCAATCGTTTAGTTTATGAGATTTCGGATAACCAGATTATTGTGAAATCCTGTAAAGGGCACTATAAGGACTGATTGCTGTTATGATTATAGAAAAATTTAAAAGATTTAGGCAAATTTGGGAGAATTTTTGTGAATCATGCAAGTAAGAATGCAGACAGACCAGATATGACTAAAGAATCAAAATATTATGGATGATGCAAAAAAGTATATTCTTCCATTGGACAGGCATGACTATTATGTAATGAAACGTCCGTCTGATTCTGAGGAACAGAGCGTTATACTATGACATGAAAAAGGAATTCAAAAATGTATACATTTTTGAATTCCTTTTTATTTTCTAAAACATATCTATTTTATACTATTATCGGCCGGAAATCAAGAATAATAAGCATATTTTTTGTTGATTCTGACGGAATTACAAAGACGGATTGTGAAAAAAGAAAGGTATACATAATTGGACAAAACCGATTGATTCATAAATTATATATTATGAAATCATTCCGGTTATGAGAATCCTGTGAAGAAAAATGGGGGTGCGGTGAATGGGGGAGGTTTACGGATACTGCCGGATTGTCCCGGGCGAAGCGGGCAGCAGCGAGCAGGCTGCTGTTATGCGGGAGATGCAGGTAGAGGAGGCTCATATT
>QXXC01000150.1 GCA_009911305.1 Clostridiaceae bacterium
CCAGAGACGTACGGCCTACCCTCAATAGATTAAGCCGTTACTGCTAAGGCAGTCAGCCGTCACTATTTGCGGTAGTGGCGGCTATTTTCTACCCTTAAAGATTTTATAACACAATGCCGCTCTTTGTCGTGGGAGATTTTTAAAAGAAAGAGCGGTGGCAAGTTCCGCTCTCTTTGTTTCTGCTATTTTTCTTTTTCTTTCTTGCCTTCCCGAAGCTCTTCTATCTTCTTTTTTGCCTCGTTAAGGTCTTTACAACCCTCCAGTATCATTCCAATCATTTGCAAAATCCCATCGTACTGTTTATCTGTCATAACTTCTACCATATCCTTTCCTCCGTTCTTCACCAGATTTACTTGCCTCATCTGATAATACTATTATAGCATATTTAAACTATCCCAACAAGCATTTTTAAACTATTTTTTTTGAAATTTTTTCATCTACACACATTTCAATAAATGCAGACAATGACATTCCTGCTGCTTTCGCCGCCGCCTGATATTCCGCTTTCTTACCTTTTCCCGCCATAACTGTAATTCTATCATATTTTTCTTTCTGGTATTCATTCACGTAAGCAAATGCTGCTTTTTTATCCGCAAATGCCATTCTATCACCTCCTGTCTAATACCATACTATCATCTATGGAAAATTTCTTCAAGCATTTTTAAACTTTTTTAAAATATATATTGATAACATATTTAAACTATGCTATAATAATATTATCAAGAGAGGAAAGGAGGAAATGCAGATGGACAAGAAAATAGGCAAGCTGATAAAAGTGGTTCGAGCACTTACACAACTTGCCCTTGAGATTGGAACTCTCATCGCCGTAACCAAAATGGTAATAGAGAGCATCCAATAGGTTCCGGGGAGGGAAACCTCCCCTACCTAAAAAATAACATAGTCTGTCTGTAAAATCAATATGATAAAAAATATTTTGAAACTTGTTGTGGCGATTGTTTGGTTGCTCGTTGTCGTGGTTGGATTGATTTTACTGTTTTTCTAACCACACCACCCACCCGGCGGGGTTGCGCTGGGAGGAAGAAGGGAAAATATGATAAAAAGTTATGCTGTGGTCTTCCAGAACCAGAGAAACGGCAGGGTCGGAATGGATATATTCTCAGATGACTTCCCGGAGCTGTACGGAAAGACTTTTTCGACTGCTACAGGCATAAAAATTATATGATTCTAAACGTTACAGAGATCCCCGAAACAGGAAAATAAGGGGTGGTAAACCTGCCGCCCCCCTTTTATCAGCTCTGCACATCCCATACGCGCAGGGCTCCATACTCCGTACTGTGCCAGCACGCTCCCTCCAGCGGCCCGCCCGGTGTATTGTCCAGGAAATACCATTCCCCCGGATCATCTGCCCCCACTACGCTGCTGCCGTCCCAGCGCTGCCAGCCAGTAAGCATGTACCCGTCTTTTCCAAACAGATACCAGTGATGATTGATGAGCAGCCATTTATTTGCCGCCCACAGGCCGTTATCCTCTTTATACCTGTATTTCCCCTGTGCATCCTTTTCCCAACCCGTTTCAGCGGGCCCTGAAGCATCCGGGGCCATTGCTTTGGATGCATAGTCAGGGATACCATAGCCCCTTATGTACCGTCCGTTTACAGCTATCTCCCTGTACTCAGCGGCATCGTTTTTATTGCCCTCAATTACCCTGATTTTATTCCCTGATACCGATACCACGATACCGACATGATCCGGCCAGCCCGAACAGTCCCCCGCCCCGCCATCGTCCCAGTCATAGAAGATATAATCCCCCGGCAACGGAATATAAGCGTCATCCTCCACCCACCGGCCCATCTTACGGAATAATTCGATCATCTGCCCGCATCCGCACTCCACAGGGATAATATCCGTATATCCGGCAGCGATGGCCGCAGCTGATCCAAAAGTTGCACACCAGGCGTCTGTGTACTTTACCCTGTATCCCCTGGCGAGG
>QXXC01000151.1 GCA_009911305.1 Clostridiaceae bacterium
TTTTTGAAGGTGAATTTATAATTGATACCAAAACGTCATACATCATATCTTCCCTTCTTTCTCCCGGCGCAACCCCGCGGGGTGGGTGGTGTGGTTAGAAAAACAGTAAAATCAATCCAACCACGACAACGAGTAACCAAACAACCGCCACAACAAGTTTCAAAATATCTTTTATCATATTGATTTTACAGACAGACTATGTTATTTTTTAGGTAGGGGAGGCTTCCCTCCCCGTAACCTATCGGATGCTCTCTATAATCATTTTGACTACAGCTATGAGAGTTCCGATTTCGAGGGCAAGCTGTGTGAGTGCTCGTACCACTTTTATCAGCTTGCCTATTTTCTTGTCCATCTGCATTCCTCCTTTCTTTTCTTGATGATATTATTATACACTATTTTTTATATGATGTCAACGATTTTCTATAAATAATTATATATAAAATAAATATAATACTTGATTGTATATAAAATATAGTGTATTATATAAAAAAGGAGGCTTGGCATGGACGTAAGGGAATATATTAAGCTGTGTTGCGTGAAAAGAGGGAATATGTCAGAGGCGGAACTTGCGCGCCGAACTGGGCAGACACCGCAGAATATGAATAATAAGCACAAACGAAACACATTCAAAATATCTGAGTTGGAGAGGATAGCGGAAGCGTTGGATGCCGAATTGAAAATATCGTTTGTTGACAAAGAAACAGGGAAGCCCATCATATAAAATTTTTCACGACAAGAGGCGGCAGTGATGCCGTTCCCCACGCGAAGATTCTGTAATACAAGGCGGCGGGGAAACTTGCCATTTTATTATAGTAGCCTGTCTAACTTGGTTAAATTGCATTTCCTAAAAAAGAAGCACTGCCGTGGGGTGGTGAAACACCACCTCATAGATTCAAAAGGAAGAACTCAGGAGGTTAATTTCATTGGTGAAGGCGATATGTACCGCTTCATTGCTCATAGCAAACTGGAATCAGCAGAACGTTTTGAGATCTGGGTGTTTGATGAAGTCTTCCCCACTCTTCGTAAGACTGGTTCCTATGAAATACCGAAGTATAAATCCCAGTCCGGGCACCTTCCCATGTCCTCCGTTCCTTTGATGGTATTAGAATATCACATTTTTATGTGATTGTCAATGTTTTCATCACATATTTTTGAGAGATAATTTATTGACAAAATTTTTGTATCCATATATAGTAGATATAGAATTTTGAAAGGTGGTGAAAATTTATGCTACAATATAAAATAGATATAATTTCAGAACTAGCAAAGGTCGGAATAAATACGACAATTGCAAAAAAAAGTGGAGTTTTTGGGCAGGATACAATGCGTAAATTCCGAAATGGAGATACGAGTATATCACTGGAAATATTAAATAGGTTATGTTGTATTCTGGAAATGCAGCCACGGGACATAATTAAATTTGTAGAAACTGATGAGGATAGAGAAAAAATAATCTCAAAAATATGTGAAAAACCCATTGACATTCACAAAAATATGTGATATATTGTAATTGTCAGGAGGAAATCCGTTGACAATAACCAACAGGGTAGAGGGCAGGCGAAACCTTGATGGAGGAAGGAGGAAGCATGGAAGACATGAAAGAATTTGTCGCATACAGCAAAAAACTTTTAAGGGTACTTAAGAAGATAAAATCGGCATTGCAGAATAAAGATTATGTAGAAGTTGAAAAGTTGGTTGATGAACTGATTGAGGATACTGAGGGCGATATTCAAGCATAACAGTATAAGTAAAAACAGAAAGAGCGGGCTTGCCACCGCTCCTTCTTTTAAAAATCTCCCACGACAAAGAGCGGCATTGTGTTATAAAATTTTTAAGGGTAGAAAATAGCCGCCACTACCGCAAAGGATCTTACGCAAATAGTGACGGCTGACTGCCTTAGCAGTAACGGCTTAATCTATTGAGGGTAGGCCGTACGTCTCTGG
>QXXC01000152.1 GCA_009911305.1 Clostridiaceae bacterium
TGTTATTTCATCAGGAATAAAACGCTTTTATCTATTTCCAAATTTGAAAAACGTGCGAATTTATTTGCCGCGTATCTGTTAATTACAGATGAGATGCTGATGGAATATAAGGGATTCACGCAGGAACAATTTTGCAACTGCACTGGGTATCCAAAAGAATTAATAAAATTAAGGTTGCAATAATGTATAATATTATATAAATACGTAAGTCCTATGTAACAATAATAGAACAAATAATTTAAATTAATGTAATCATTTACAAAAACAGAAAGGAAAATATCTATGGGATTATTCAGTAGTGAAAACATTAAAACCAGTATGTTTTTAGTAGAGGGACTTCCTTCCAGTTTTAAAGCAGTTATCCGCGTGGAACTGGATAAAAAAGCACAAAAATTACTTTTTAAACTTCCGCAAGAAGATGAATTTAGAGAATTACCCTTTTCCCAAATTTTATATGCACGAAGAGAACAATTAATTGATAAACAAAAAGATCTAAACGGACTCTCGCTAAAAATTAATTATAACTCAAAAGATGGAACTGAAAAAAGTATTGTTTTATTATATAGTCCCTTAATATCTTCTAAGTTTAATAAATTTGCAAAAGAAATAGAGGTAATCGCAAGAAATCAAAATCCGCCCAACAAAACACTATAAATATATTTGATAAACATATAGCCCCTATACGGAGGCTGAATACGGCATGATAGTGATATGGACGGGTTTGATAATATCCATAATGTCGCTCCTCCATATTGTTGGCTGGCAACGGGGAGCTGTGAGTAATAGTACAATCGAATAGGGGATAGATTTCTTACTACAAATGACTAGTACATCGTTCATAAAGCAACTCATAATATTTGTATTGCTTTATCAACGGATTATCAATAAATGGCGTAAATGCAAAACTATGAGCTATTTATTGTCTGCTATACTAGGCCCTCGAACCAATAGAAAAATTATATGATAACACATTTTCTATAAATAGAGAAAAATATGTTCATCCCAGTAAAGAAACTGTTGATAGTATATTTTCTGAATATATTAACGATTGGGAAGGAGCCTTTAGGCACGCACATTGACAATATAATATGCTTAACCGGGCAGCCGGGGGACGTGCTCTCACCCGTTCCGAGTCTTGCGGAAGGTGGTGATTATTATGAGTACATATGAAGAAATGCAAATTCTACTTACATTCGCTTTGCTTGTTGTTGCTATTCTGAATATGAAAAATAAGAAATAGCCGTCCTGCACTCTGGTAAAGGTAGACAGCTATTTCTTAGCTTAATATCTCGCCGGATCGGGTGACCTGCACTCACCTTCCGGCTGTCCTGTTAAGCATATTATATTCCAGTATTGATTATTTGTCAAATTAAGATTGCTGTACATTGACAATTGACAATATAATATGCTTACCCGGGGAACCGTTGGGGTGTTATGTCAGCCGCCGGACGAAAGAAAGGAGGCTGGTGCTATGGTTACATATTCGGATCTAATCCAGTTTGTAATTATGCTTTGCGCTGTTGTAACTGTTGTTATTTACGCAACACGCAAAAAGTAGCGCCCTCCGTCTGGTAAACTAAGGCGCTACTTTTTGTCGTAGAATACCGGCGGCCAGGCTTGATCTGGCCAACGGTTCTCCTGTTAAGCATATTATATGCCAGTTTGAATGATTTGTCAAATGTAAAAACCGCCCCTGCGCCAACAGGAACGGTTCTTACATAGATTCTTACCTCTGACAGTGGACAGTGCGCCAGAGATAGTACATAAAAAATCAAGTCAAAAAAATTGTACCATCTCCAGCGCCTCCTGTCAAAGGTATGGCGTTATTTTTGTACAAAAAACAGGAAGGATGGTACCAAAATGGCAAAAAAGAAAAAGAACGCCCTCCCATCCGGGAGCATCCGCGTCCAGGTATATGATTATACCGACGC
>QXXC01000153.1 GCA_009911305.1 Clostridiaceae bacterium
GATAATACATAGTTATCTATTAGTTTATGTGGTAAGACGATAAGAATTTATTTATGTGAATATTAATACATACTGAATTAGTATATTATTAGGAGAAGGCTATGGATTCAAATGATATTAACGATGTAAAAGATATGGCTAAATATAATTATAAGAAATCAGAACCTTGGCCGGATGATGATGTTTGGCATTCCTATACATATAAAATTTTACACAAGCATATTCAGGATTATATAGATGAATTACAATTAAAAAATACACAAATCGTACTAAATGCTGGCTGTGGTAAAACAACCTATAAAACTTGCGCTGCTATTATATATATGGATATTATAGAAGAGTATGTCAATCTGTTTGAAGATTATATAGTTGGTTCTATAGAAAACATCCCCTTGCAAGATTGTTCAGTAGATTGTGTTATATGTGTTGGGAGCGTTATTAATTATGTGGATATCCAAAAGGCTATGTCCGAATTTAGTAGAGTGCTTAAACCTAATGGAATTCTTTTATTAGAATTTGAAAGATCGAATAGTGCAGAGTTCCTTTTTACTAAAAAATATGCAAAAACGGTATTTATGCAAACATATCAATACAATAATCAGATACATTATTTATGGATGTATAACGAAAAATTTGTACTTCAATTAGCAGAATTTTATAAATTTAATCGCAATAAAAGATATAGATTTCATAGTATTTCGTCGTTGCTTTTTCGCTTTGGAATTAGTGAAAAAAAGGCAGCTAAATTCTCAAAATTAGATTATTGGTTGCAACCTTTTTCTGCTTTTTTTGCTCATAATGAAATTCTCATTTTTAAAAAAAACGTTCTTTTATAAATTGTCCTAAAGCTATTACAGATGAGATAATTGTTAACACTGAACAAAAAAATGTTACAGCAGAATCAAAACATTTCAAATAGCAAAAAAAACCTGTTGCAACAGAAAAAAGAACACATAAAATACGCATTATCCATTGTTTGGCATAGTAAAACCGTTTCTTTTTTAGTGTTATATTCTCTGCTGATACCTGCTGACATAATCCTTTTTGATATAAAGCACAATTAACCAATGTTACATCATCAAATTCTATTTTATTTGTAAATTCTTTTTTTACTCTGTCTAACAAGTTAATGAAAAATTGATTAACTTCTTTAGGATTCATGTATTTTTCATACCACGCTGCATAATGATTCATGTAAACATCAGTTATTATTTCTTGATAAAACTGTGCATCGATATAGGTTTTGGGAAAAAGACCATTTATTAATGGTTTAATAACAAGATTAAAGTCTGTTATTGACAATTTCCTTTCTATATTGCAGTATGGTTGATAATATGGTGTACGAAGGATTTTGAATCCTTCCATAGTAAGCAACTGCCTATAATAATTGCTATCTACGTCTATATATTTATTGTCGTTATCCTTTTTGAGAGATAATTCTGTAATGATGTATTTTATATAATAATTTTTCTTTTTTAATAGCCTGCATATATCTTCAAAAAGCATCTGATAAAAATTATAAAAATATGTATGATTTCTGGGTCTAGTACAAATATAATCAATAAGTAGCACTTCATTCTGTGGAAGATAACCATATTCGGCAAAACCTATTACTGCATTGTTAACATACAGGATATAGAAAAACATTTCTCTTTTATCATTATATTTATTTTGAATATAATCCCGTATTTGTATGGTCGATGTTTCTGAACCTTCATCTATAGTAT
The DNA here is from genome assembly GCA_009911305.1 of Clostridiaceae bacterium. Taxonomy (GTDB): domain Bacteria; phylum Bacillota; class Clostridia; order Lachnospirales; family Lachnospiraceae; genus Otoolea. The sequence goes on from QXXC01000153.1 coordinate 1,728, forward strand.
GTATATATATATCAAGAGCTTCTGTTAAATCTTTGTCTTTTATGCTCTTTATTTGTTTAATCCTGTAACTCACATCCATAGCTTTCTCCTAAAAATGAACCTACTCATTTTATCTTTTAAAAAGTTCCCCTTTAATGATAAATTCTTATCGTCTTACCACATAAACTAATAGATAACTATGTATTATC
>QXXC01000154.1 GCA_009911305.1 Clostridiaceae bacterium
GCCGAAGCAGCAGAGCCGAAAAGCATTGACCGCCTGTATGACCTGGGCCTTTGCCATATCCAGCAGGCCAGAAAGGGAAAGGACAGCGTAAACAACGGTATTGATTTCCTGCAGGACTTTCACATCATTGTCCATCCCCGGTGCGTCAATTTCATTACGGAGATAAGCAATTATACGTGGGACACGGACACAAAGACCGGAAAACGGCTAAATAAGCCGATTGATGACTTTAACCATCTGATGGACGCGATGCGCTATGCCATGGAGGATTTCAGCGGCAGCGCGGCGTTCAGCTTTGAATAAAGTTCCTTCTGACAGACAGCCCCGGAGCGGTTTTGTCCCCGGGCTGTTGCCATATAGGGAAAAAGGAAGGAGGTGGAGCGGAGTGCTTAATTTTGCTGATTTTTTTACCGCGAAGGTAAGCAGGCTGATCCGGCAGGGGGCCGGCACGCGGATGAGCGATAAAGAATTCCTGGAAAAGGAGATCGCCAGGTGGAAGAGCAGCCCGGAGAGGATCCTGCAGATAAAAGGCTATCTGTATTATGGCAACGAACATGATATTCTGTCCCGCAGACGGATGGTAATCGGTGAAGGAGGAGAGCTGGTGGCAGTGGATAACCTGCCGAACAACCGCCTGACGGATAACCAGTATGCGAAGATGGTAAACCAGAAAGCAAACTACCTGCTGGGGCAGCCCTTTGTCGTAGAGGGGAAGAACACGCAGTACGTTGAGTTTTTAAAACAGATATTCAGCAGGCGTTTTATGAAGGTCTTAAAGAATGGGGGGAAAGCTGCTTTAAACGGCGGGATCGCCTGGCTGTACCCGTACTACACAGATACAGGAGAGCTGGCTTTCCGGCTCTTTCCGGGGTATGAGGTGCTCCCGTTCTGGAAGGACAGCGAACATACGCTGCTTGATTTCGCAGTCCGGCTGTACCTGGCAGAGGGGTATGAAGGGACGGTCCCGGTCATCGTGGAAAAGGTAGAGGTATACGATTTGCAGGGGATCCACAGGTTTGTACTGGACGGCGGGGTTCTGGTTCCGGATATAAACACGGACGCGGAGACGCCGGATTTACCCTATGTCACGGTTACAGACCGGGAGGGCGCGGTTACAGGGCTGAACTGGGAGAAGATACCGCTGATCCCCCTGAAATACAATGAAGGTGAAATTCCCCTGATTAAGAAGGTGAAAACCCTTCAGGACGGTATCAATATCATGCTGTCAGACTTTGAAAACCGTATGCAGGAGGATTCCAGGAACACGATCCTGATCCTCAAAAATTATGACGGGACGAATCTGGGGGAATTCAGGCGCAACCTTGCAACGTATGGGGCGGTCAAGGTCCGTTATGACGGGGAGACAAAGGGAGGCGTTGAAACGCTTGAAATCACGGTCAATGCGGAAAATTATAAGGTAATCCTGGAGATATTCAAAAAAGCCCTGATAGAAAATGCCATGGGGTATGACGCAAAGGATGACCGGCTTTCCGGCAACCCGAACCAGATGAATATTCAGTCCATGTATTCCGATATTGATTTGGATGCAAACGAAATGGAGACAGAGCTTCAGGCAGCCTTTGAGGAGCTGCTCTGGTTTATCAACGTCCACCTTTTCAATACGGGACAGGGGGATTTTGAGGGTGAGGAAGTCCAGATCATTTTCAACCGCGATATTCTAATCAATGAATCGGAAGCGATTGAAAATTGTCAGAAGTCTGTGGGGATCCTGTCAGATGAAACCATCATAGGGCAGCATCCATGGATTGACGACCCGGGAGAGGAAATGGAACGCCTGGAAAAACAGCGGGAGAAGGAGCAGGGGGAACTGGAGTGTCGGACAGCGAATTGAGGGAGACGCAAACCGCGAATTATTTTTCCAACCTTTATCCAATTGACTGCGCA